>NFUN01000028.1 GCA_002197525.1 Acidobacteria subdivision 13 bacterium RH2 MAG17b
GGCATTTTGCCTGTAGATCGCGTATTGTTACCCGCCGATGAAAGAACACGAATTTGAAGCAACAGCCGCAGAGTTTCTCAAGAGCGAAACGCTGCGCTACCCCGCTACCCCGCTACCCGCTCGGGCATCAAGACCCATCCGATAATGCGGAAATCCTGTTGCTGGCAAAGTTGGATCAGGGTTCGGACAAAGTGCAGCCAGAAGCGGTTGGAATCGAACAGGCGAGAGCGGCGGTAGGTGCTGGCAGTCAGAAAGTGAAGATGATTGAGGCCATAGTAATGCTGCTGGCGAGGCATGATGCCATTCTACAACTCCGGATCGCACACATCGCAAACAGCGCGATGTATGCGCCACCCGCGACCGGCCCGAGGACCACCCCTGACCCGCTGGCGGGCGACATCATGAATCCTCAGTCTCTCAACCGCTACCCCTTCACTCCTGGAATGTGCAATCGCAGCGAATCTGGGTTACACTCGATTTTTACTAAACGGTAGTGGGTCAAATTGATCTTTGTAGCGGCGGTCTGCAACCGCCGAACCGGCGCTCATAGAGCGCCGCTACAGCAAACTGACCCAGTATCTACTAAACTGGCTCCGCTGTGAAACCAACCACGCGCAGTTGTGGCCGCGGTTGCAAAGCCAGCGATCATCGCCCGTTTTTCAGTTTGCGCGCTTCCTGGTTGCACGGAGGACGCCGGGAGGCAAATTGCGGGCGGCGGCCAAGAGAGCATAGCGTGACTGACTCGATGGATCAATTTCAAAAACTGGAAGAAAAGGTTTCCCGCGTGGTCGAGATGTTCAAGCGGACCCAGGCGGAAAATCAATCGCTCGCTCAGCAACTCGAAAAGCTGAAGGCGGATTCGAAGGACAGCGTCCGGCAGAAGGAGACCCTGGAGCACGAAATCCAGGTCCTGCGCAAAGAGCGCGAGGATGTTCGCTCTCGCGTCGAGAAGCTGCTCGATCAGATCGAGGCTTTGACAAGGCACGATTCTGCAGGATAATAGCGTTGACTGGAGAATCAGAGCTCCCCGGTGCGTTTCACGGCGCCGCTAACGGGGCGCGAGATCAGAGAAGGACGAACTTGACCACCCCCTCGCAGGATGGAATCCGGGTTTCCATTTACGATCAGGAATATAATATGCGGGGCCAGCTCGACCCGGAGTACCTCCGCGCGTTGGCGCGGTTCGTTGATGAGAAGATGCGCTCGATCGCGGCCCGGACGCATACCGTGGATTCGCTGCGGACCGCAGTTCTTGCGGCTATGAACATCGCCGATGATTACCACCGGTTGTTGGCCAAATACGAAGCTGCAACCCGCCAGATGGATGAGAAGGTGGGTGAATGCAACCAGGTCTTGGATGAAATCCTCAGTTCAATGACCTAGTACGGGCCCTAGCGGGCTCCGCCGCTGTTTTCCCCTCGGGTGGCGCGTGTTGGCTCTCTCTTCCGCAGCCGGCACGAAATTCCGCCGCATTTTCTAAATCGAACAAGGTTTTTCAGCCAAGAACCGGTGTTTCCGGCCTTCGGTTTAAGCCGCTCGTTACGGAGATCAGATGGAGCCCGCAAATCCGTGCGGACGGCGCGGCCGCTTCGCGATTCGCGGCTACGGAGACGATTGTGGACATTCCTTTCAGGATTTTGTTTATCGGTGACATACTCGGCCAGCCGGGGCGCCACGCAGTGAAAGAAAAACTGCCTGAGCTTATCCAAGAATTTTCTCCGCAACTCGTCCTTGCCAACGGTGAAAACGCCGCAGCCGGCTTTGGCATTACGCCTCCCTTGGTGGAGGAGTTGTTAGATCTGGGCATTGCAGTTCTCACATCCGGCAATCACATCTGGGACAAGAAGGAAATCATTTCCTACCTATCCGAACACGCCGACGGAAGGCTGCTGCGCCCCGCCAACTTTCCAACGCAAACGCCCGGCCACGGACTCTATCTGGGCAGCACGCCGTCCGGCGTTCCTTACGCCGTGCTGAACTTGCAGGGCAGAGTATTTATGCCTTCGCTCGACTGCCCGTTCCGTACCGCAGATGCGCTCCTGGCCTCGATTCCGCCCGAGGTCAAGATTCGGATCGTAGATATGCACGCCGAGGCCACCTCAGAAAAGCTGGCTTTGGGCTGGTATCTGGACGGGCGCGTGACTGCCGTGCTCGGCACACACACCCACGTGCCGACTGCGGACGAGAAGGTTTTGCCGAAAGGCGCCGCTTACATCACTGACCTTGGAATGACCGGACCCTACGATTCCATCATCGGCATGGAGAAGGAATCCGTCATCAAAAAGTTTTTGGACCAGATGCCCGCGCGTTTCGAAGTCGCTCGCGGTGACGTTCGCCTGTGCGGAGCGCTGATTGAGGCAAATCCCGCCGACGGCCGGGCGCTTTCCATCCGCCGCATCATGAAGCAATAGAGCAGATATTGCTGATGCTGGTGCGGCGGTGTCCTCAGCGCCGAAAGACGGCGGCGGGGACACCGGCGCTACAAGCAAACTGTACCATTACCGTGCCGGGGAGGATCGCTTGCCTTTCCAGGGTATTCAGCTTCCACCCATTCACTGGCTGCCGGTTGGCATCTTCCTGCTCACCTACGTTTTAATTGCGATTGAGAGCAACCGGGGGAGTTACCTGGACCGCACTGCCTCCGCGTTTTGCGGGGCGGTTGCGATGGTTCTGGCGGGAGTGCTCACCTTGCCCGGCGCCTATCAAGCCGTCGATTGGAATACCATCATCTTCCTGCTCGGCATGATGATCCTGGTGGCGCACTTCCGCGTCTCCGGATTTTTCGATTGGGTCGCCTTCCATATTTCCGCCCTGGCTCGAACGCCGCGCCAACTGCTGGTGATTCTGGTTTTCACCTCCGGCATTCTCTCTGCGTTTTTCGTGAATGACACCATCTGCCTCATTTTCACGCCCATCGTTCTTTCAGTGACCGAGCGGCTGGAACTGCCGGCTGCGCCTTACGCAATCGCTCTCGCAACCTCAGCCAACATAGGCTCCACGATGTCCGTCACCGGCAATCCTCAGAACGCGCTGATCGGCGTTTCGGCCAAATTTTCCTTCCTGGGATTTTTAGCCCATCTTGCCCCGGTCGCTTTGATTGGGCTGGCGCTCAACGTGGTGATCTTAGCGATTTATTTCAGAAGAGAGTTGCCCCACGCGAACCTTTTGTCACGGCCTGTTAGCCCAGCCGTAGCCATTGATCGTTCTCTGCTTGTGAAGTGCGCGCTGGCGGCCGCACTTGTGGTGATTCTCTGGATGTTCAACTTCTCTTTTCCGCTGGTCGCGGCTTCCGTGGGGGCGTTGATTTTGGTTATCGGGCGGGTCAAATCGGAATTCATTCACCACAATATCGACTGGACGCTGCTGCTCTTTTTCGCCGGACTGTTCGTGGTGATTCAAGGTTTTGAAGCTTCAGGCGCCGTCGCCTACCTGGTTCACGCCTTTCAGCCGGAACTACAGGGCGGCTTGTTCGCCCGGCTCTTCGGGCTGAGTGGCGCGATGCTGGCGCTTTCAAACCTGGTTAGCAACGTGCCCGCGGTCTTGATCTTCCGGCCCATCGTCGAGACGCTGGCGCACCGCCGCCTGGCCTGGCTGACTCTCGCGAGCGCCAGCACGCTGGCCGGAAACTGCACGCCGTTCAGCTCCATCGCCAACCTCATCGTACTGCAACAGGCCAACAAGAAGGCCAGCATTACATTTTGGGAATTCACACGCATCGGCGTCATCGTCACCATCGTGACGACGCTCGCAGGCATCGGCATCTTGGCGCTCGAGTCGCACTTCCTGCCCCACCTGTAACCCCAACGTGAAGTCGCAGCACCGGGCTTTATGCCCGGCATTGCCGGCCTTCAGAGTCTGTGTGAAAACTGCCGTTTTTGAGTTGTAGCGGCGCTCTATGAGCGCCGAAGCTATTGAAAAATAAAGACCGGCGGTCACAGACCGCCGCTACAGCCGCAGTTGTCA
>NFUN01000029.1 GCA_002197525.1 Acidobacteria subdivision 13 bacterium RH2 MAG17b
GACTTGCGTCTTCAGTTCCTGGTCATCGGTGACGTTCCTGAAATCAAACGTGTCCAAGAACTCGCGGAGCTTCTGCACCGTCGACTCCCGCAGCCGCTGGGGCGTGCCGTCCGGCTGATCGGTCAGCCGGTCACGCAGGTGCGACACCATCTCGGCCATCGCCTCACGCAACACTTGTTGGACCTCTGTGTAGGCTTCAGACATTCGCTCGGCGGCCTTTTCGCGCTCCTCCTGGAACATCCGCTCCGAGACTTCGCGCAGTTGGTCTGGCACCCCGTAGCTGATGTATTGCCACGAGGAGGTAAACTCAGCGCGAACCTCTTCCACCGGCGGGTAGTCGAGCGGGTTGTAGAGCGTCCGCAATCGCCCAGCCGCCTCCTGGCATAACCTCGGGTAGGCGTCCAGAAACGCGGCGACGAGCTCTTGACGGTCCGCCTGGAATTCACGCAGCCTGGCGTCCACTCGAGCTCGCCTGCCGAAGGCAGAGGTTCATCCAGCACCAGAACATCCTGCGCGAGTTCTGGCGGCAGCACCGCTCCCGGCGCCGTGATCAGCACCAGCATGCGACCGGTGGCTTTGAAGGGATCGCGAAGGTTCCAGATGCCTTGCACGACGGCCGGCTCGTTCCAGAAGCGATGGGCGTTGGCGTAGAGCAAGAGGGCGTCCTCCGGGAACTGTTGCCCGATGAGAAGCGCCTCAGCCGGACCTACCGTTGCCGCCTCACGGCCGTCCAGAACGCGGCTGAGTTCTTCAACACTATCGCGGCCAACCGCATAAAGGCCTCGCATGACGTCCCAGCCCAGAATCGGCGGGCGCTGCTTGCCGTGGTGGACCGCTTCCGTCACCAGATGCGCGGCGCTGGCCGGGTCAGCCGTGCGCACCGCCACCAGCGGGGTTGAGACCTGGCGCGCGGCACGAAACTGGGAGACAAACTCCTCCGTTAACCGAATCATTTGGATTGCTCCTTTATGGAGGAAGAAAATTAGGAGGGGAAGACCGAGGGCGAGGCAGGCCGCCTTTACCAAAGCAGCCCGAGAACCGGGCAGCCGGTAATCTCCGCCCTGCAGCAACTAAAGGAGGTGCCACGGCCGTGCAAGAAAAGTCCGCGACTCGCGGACTTACTGTGGAGCTCGATATATGTTCAGGAAACGGCCGGCCGAAGGAAGGAAATTTCCAGCGTAGCTGCCGCTGCCAGTATTAGCTGACAACGGGAGGCGAATGAAGGTCGTAGAACGTAACCGTCACGGCCCGATCCTTGCGAACGTTCGTCACCAGCGCGGGGCGAAAGCAGACGACACATGTGCCCTTCGGTCGCCGAACACTCGGGTAGACGATGCCCGCCGATCCAGAGGCCAGCAATTCCGTGGCAAGATTCTGCGAGCTGGCGTAGCTGTTCGGATCCAGGCACGCAGCATACTCCGCATCACCGCGGATGTCATGGAAATCCGCACGAAAATCCGCAAGGTAATCTTCGAATACGAACGTCTCCGGTTCGCGCCAATTGATCTCAATCAGTTCCTGAGATTTATGGAAGGTGATCTCAGCCGTGGCGGTTTCGAATTCAAACCCTGCGTACCAAGCCCCGCGCTCGGGACCGTTAAAGCGGCTGCCCCCAGGATGGGCATGTGTGAATGCCGCATTCACAATGTGCGCATAAGCGACTCCAAACAGGAGTTCGTGAACGCTGATGCCCGGTAGCAGGCCGGCTTCTCCCAGCAGCCGGTTATTCGTGGCGCTATCTAGCTCGAATAGTTCCTGCAACTCACCTTCATCCTCGGCAAGCCTTGCCAAAACGCTCGCATCACCGTAGCGAGAAGGAATGAGCCGATGGGTGTCGTCCTGCCGGACGCTTGTAACTTTGGGAGTCACCGGCCACCCCGCCTTGCGTCCAGCAGTTGCCGGACGCGCATCAATGCGGGCACTCCCCCTTTGATCATGTAAGCGAGAGGCGCTTTCCCTTCAAACATGGGATTGGAGTTGGGTAGATTCACCCAAGCATCGGCCAACTCGCGGCTGTAAAGGATGTTCAGTGCCTTGAAGATCCCAATGAGCAGGGAGATTCGTGTGAGCTTGTCCTGGTCCAGCGTTTTCTTGTGTCCCCGCTTCAGTTGATAAAACGCACCATTCGAGATGCCACCCAAAAGCTGGCGTGCGGCTTCATCCCGCAACCGCCAAGCATGGGCAAGCTTGAAAAAACCCGGCACCGCCGGCCGGCTGAGCCGTTCCTGAATCTCCTTGCGAGAGAGGTCCACAGCGGTGCCGGCTGAAAAACCAGCCAGAGGTTGTTGAACAGTCGCCATAAGTTGCCTCCATATATGGAATATTATACATCCATCGTTGGAGAAAGGGCAGCAATTAATAGAGTCGCAAGGGGACTTGATTTTGGCCCGTTCCCTTCTCAGACCAAGGTCAGATCCGGCCGGCGTCCAAGGCAACGGGACCAATAACGAGTTCGATTGCCTCTAAGAGTGGTTGAGCGTTAGCATTCAACGGAACGCAATGCCGCGATGCCGAAAGAGTTCTACCAAGGCAAGCCAAGCGTTGGGAAGCCGGTGACTTCGGCCCGGCCGTCTGCGTGGATATTGACCTCGACTGTCTGCTCGCTAAAATCTGCGGGGGTGTACCGCGCGCTAAATAACCGCAGGACCTGATTCGGCTGGTACGGAGCGGCGCATTGCCCGGCTGCGCTTGGTTGAACCGGCCCAGCACGGCGAAGTCGAGTCGGCTGCGAATCTCCTGCCACAGAAGCTGCTTATCACTGACCGGCAAAGGCTGCCGTGTCCGGTAGTCGCCCCGTTCCAGTTCGCCTTCCGTGTAGCCGCTGAACATTTCGAAGCTCAGTGACGGTGCTGCCGCCCGCAATCGCTTCATTAACTCCGGCAAGCACTCCGCCTGCTGCATCGGCTCGCCGCCCGAAAATGTCACTCCTTCGAGCACATAATCGGCATGCACCTTGAGTACCTGGCCCGCTAAGGTATCTGGCGACACCTCGGCTCCAACAAACGCATGCGAGTTCTGATTCCAACAATTTTTACAGCCAAGCGAGCAACCTTGGAAAAACACCACCGCCCGCAGGCCCGGCCCATTGGCGCGGCTTGCGGGAATTAAAGCGTGAAGAAGCATGGTAATTCTCCTTCACCGCTGGGTCTTTTTCTGTTCGGGCTGGCGGCTCGTGTAATAGGCCGGCTTCTTCCGCTCCACCGTCACCCGGTCACCGCCCCGGAAGTCCTCAAACGCCTTCTCGCAGCCGCGCCCTTCAAACCCCTCCAGGTCGATGGCCGCATTCCCTTGCACGTCGATGGTAATGGTGATCATCTTTTCCAGCATCGTCGCCTACCTCCGCACCACGAATTGCAGCCGGAATTGCTGGCCGTCGCGGGTCTCAACCACTTCACGGCTCTTGAGAATGTAGCCCTTCGCCCGGGCCGTAGCGAGCGTTTGCTTTTTTTTGTAAAGTTGCTGCCCCCGCCCCAGCCACTTCGCCCCGTACCCACATTGCTGATCGAGCTCATCGACAATGGCTACCAGCCGTCCGTCCGGCTGGCGCGCAAAGCCGATATCGCCAAAAGCGCCTTTGAGATGGGACCGACGGATGATGACGTGGGCCGTCTTTGCTTCCTGCTCGGAGAAATAGCGGCCGAGCGGTGCTCCTTCGGGATGAACTTCAACCTCATAGCCCCTTTCCTTGAGCCCTTCGACAAGATATTTCTCTTCATGAAGATCGGTAATCAACTGAGCATATTTTGACAAGGCAGGTGTCCTTTCCTATGAGTAGATTTGTGGCGCGACTTAAGCTATAGCTTCGCCCGCTGGCACGCCGTTTTCCGGCGCCGGCCAAGTTTGAGAGAATTGCTTTTAAGGAAATCTGAGAAAGCTCTGGCAAGAGGCAGGCGACAATGGGAAGCTTTGGGTTCCACGAAGGCGAGAA
>NFUN01000003.1 GCA_002197525.1 Acidobacteria subdivision 13 bacterium RH2 MAG17b
CGGGTTGGGAGGATTGCCGGGTGCCGGAAAGGCGAAGCCTTTCCGCACAGCAAGCGGCGGAGCCGCAGAACACTTCGCGAAAGGCAGACCGTAATTTGGGCAAGCTTGGTCTCCGACCGGCGGATTTCGTCGCTCACAGAGCGGCGCACCAGCAAATGGCTGTCGCCGACGCTAATCCAGTTTGGGCACGGCATCGACCGCAGTTTCTTTGCGGGCAGGGTTCACCATGAAGCACATCGCGGCTCCCACCAGCATTGCTATGCCGAGTATCTCAAAACCTAGTACAAAATTCCCCGTACGCCTGTTGAGATAACCCAACATCAGAGGACCGAAGAACCCTCCGAGGTTTCCAAATCCGTTGATCAGGCCCATCGACGCGCCCGCTACATTCCGGGGGAGAGTTTCAGTAGGAATGGCCCAAAACGGTCCGAGCGGCGCATAGGAGGCCATCGCCGCCAAAGAGACGAAGGCAAAAGCCAGGACAGGCGAGTGCTGGCTCAACAGCACTCCCACGATGAGACACACTCCACCCCCACCCAACGCAAAGGCGACATGGCCGCGGCGCTCGTGTTTCTTGTCCGAGTGCTGCGAAAGCACAACCATCGAAATCGCTCCCCAAATGAAAGGAATGGTGAAGAGTATCCCGATGAGCAGGTTGCTCAAGTGCTTTGCTTGACCCATGGCCGTAGGCAGCCAAAAGATGAACCCCATCTGGCCAGAAATGAAGCAGAAATAGATCACCATCAGGACGAAGACCTGGGGGCGCAGCACCGTGCGCAAAGTGACTTTGGATTTGGCCGGCTCCGCCTGGATTGATTCCTGCGCGAGCGTCGTTTCGAGGAATTCGCGTTCCTCTTTGGAAATCCACTTCGCGTCGCGGGGATGATCGTCGATGAAAACGATCCACAACACCAGCCATAAGAATGGCAGCGCGCCTCCGGCCACCAACATCACCCGCCAGTTCCAGCGATCCAAAATCCAGCCCGACAGCGGTGAGGAAATAATCACGGCAAACGGCAGGCAAAGGTTCCAAAACGCGTTCGCGCGGGCGCGCTCCTTGCGGGGAAACCAGTGCGAAAGAAAAATAAGCGTTGCAGGATACACCCCGCCTTCTGCTACTCCCAACAACAACCGCATCACCCATAGCTCGCGCCAGGTATGGACCAACCCGCAGCCTATGGCGAACGCACCCCAGGCCATGAGAAGGATGGTGACAAACTTCTTGGCGCTCCAGTGCTCGGCCAGGTACCCGCCGGGTATTTGCAGCAACAGGTAGCCCCAGAAAAAGATCCCGGCCACACTGCCCGCTTGCGTGGGGTTCATGTGGAAATCGCGGCTAATGGAGGGCAACGCCAACGAGATGTTGGTGCGGTTAATGAACGCGATCGTATACATCACAATGGCGACAGGGATGATTCGCATCCACCGTTCTTGAACCATAAGAGCCCACCCACCTTTTGTGCTTAACTGTTTTACGCCCGCCAGCGTTCGGTTGCCCCAAACGCTGGCTTGGGATTCGATCCCGGCTAGAAGAATATCAGCGAATGGGCCGCGCGTTTATGTTCGCGGAGTTCCCGGCGAGCGTATGCGGCACTCCGCAGACAAATCCCTATGCACAAGGCCAGGGCCACAGCGTCTCGCGGCAGAAACTTTACCACATGACTCGTGGAGGACCTAAGCAAAATTGCGTGCGAGGAAGGCTCTGAGTGGCGAACCGGCGGCAGAGTCTGTGTGACAACTGCGGCTGGTGCGGCGGTCTGTGACCGCCGGTCTTGATTTTTCAAGTGCTTCGGCGCTCATAGAGCGCCGCACCAACTCAAAAACGGCAGTTTTCACGCAGACTCTGCAGTGAGGGAATCCGCTGGGTGGAGAATCTTAGCGCCTCTTCAAACACGGTCGCCTGTTACGCCTTCTTTGCCTGCAGCAACCCTTGCGCAATCAGCGCCTTTTCGAGCTGGGCGCGGTTTTCGCGCTTCATGGGGACCAGCGGCAGGCGATAGACTTCCTCGATCATCCCCATCATAGCCAGGGCCGCTTTCACCGGGATGGGGCTGGTTTCGATGAAGTTAATTTGCATAAGCGGCAGCAATTGGTAGTTTAATTTGCGCGCTTCAGCGTACTTTCCCTCAAGCAGAAGCCGCGTGAGGCGGCTCATCGGTCCTGGAATTTCGTTCGATGCTACGGAGATCAGGCCTACGCCACCCAGAGCCATTAGAGGAAACGTGAAGGCGTCATCGCCGGAAAGCACCATGAAGCCGGGCTCAACCGCGTTGAGTGTTTCCATCTGTTGTACGATGCTGCCCGAGGCCTCTTTGATACCCACGATGTTCGGGATTTTGGAAAGCCTCGCCACAGTGGCCGGCTCGATGTTGGAGGAAGTCCGGCTCGGCACATTGTAAATGATCACCGGAAGGTTGGTGGCTTCCGCAACGGCCTTGAAGTGCTGAAAAAGGCCCTCTTGAGTGGGCTTGTTGTAATACGGCGCGACGGAAAGAAGGCCCTGCACTTCCAGCGCGCTCACTTCGTTGGCCAGCTCGCAAACGTGATGGGTGTTATTACCGCCCACGCCCGCAATGACGGGAACCTTGCCGGCCGTTTCTTCCACCACCAGCCGAATCACGCACAGGTATTCTTCCTTCTCGAGTGTTGGCGTCTCGCCCGTGGTGCCACAGGGGACCAGGAAGTCTATTCCCTCACGCAGTTGAAACTGCACCAGCCGCCGCACCGCCTCCACATCAATCTTGCCGTCGCGGCTGAATGGCGTGACTAAGGCCGTTCCACACCCTCGGATCTCAAAGTTCATAGACCCTCCTACTGAGGATTACCAATTATAGTGACACAAAATATTGTAGCGGCGGTCTGCGACCGCCGGTTTTTCGGCGCTCCCCGACAGCGTCGGGGCAGGCTCCGAGCGCCGCTACAGAGGAAACTGTCACTATAATTGGTAATCCTCAATAGAGGCGTCTGCCAGCAGGATTGGTTTTGCCGCTCGCCACGCGAACCATGGCGAAGCAGCCGGTTTATTCCAGAATGTCCGCAAAGTCGAACATCCCCTTTTTGTCCGCCACCCATCGCGCGGCGTAAAGCGCGCCTTCCGCGAAACCCTGCCGGCTTCGGGCCGTATGGCGCAGGATCACCGTATCGGCCTCGGAGTCAAACCCCAGTTCGTGCGTGCCTGGGATGAAGCCCGCCCGGATGCTCGACACGGGCGTCTCGCGCGGCGCAAGCGCCGCAGCGACTCTTCGCTTGAGCTCAAGCGCCGTGCCGGACGGAGCATCTTTCTTGAACTGGTGGTGCGCCTCAGTTATGTAAGGTTGATAGCCGGGGTAGTGGGCGAAAATTTCAGCAACCACGCGCGCCGCGCGATAGAAAAGCTGGATGCCGACCGAAAAATTCGCTCCGTAAACCACTCCGACGCCGGCTTTCCGCACCGTCTCTCGCACTTCTTCCAGCCGGTCATACCATCCCGTTGTTCCCACCACCATGTTGCAGCCGAGCGCAGCCACTCGCCGGATGTTTTCGGTGGCAGCTTCCGGCGTGGTGAAGTCCACGCACACGTCCACGCCTTTGAAATTCGCCGCCGTAATCCCCACGTAATCGCGATTCGAGTTTTCGTCCAGAACCAGGCGGACGGCGAACCCGCGCTGCGGCGCGAGCGCGGCAACGGCCTGGCCCATCTTGCCGTTGCCCAGCAGGGCCAGATTCAGGACCGGAGTGTGCGATGGTTCGCTCATACAATTCTGGCTATGGAAGGCTGCTGCGGCTTTTGAGTTGTAGCGGCGCTCTATGAGCGCCGAAGCTATTGAAAAATAGAGACCGGCGGTCGCAGACCGCCGCTACAATCACAGTTTTCACACAGACTCTGAATGGCTCCTCTACACGGCTTTTCAAAGCTGCTAATCCAGATATCCTTCTGCCTTCATCAGTTCGGCGTTCAACAAGGCAGCCCCCGCTGCGCCTCGAATCGTATTGTGGCTGAGCGCGGTGTACTTGAATTGCAGCACGGGGCAAGTGCGCACGCGCCCGACGACCGTGGCCATGCCGCGCTCGGCGTTGACGTCAAACTTCACCTGCGGCCTGTCCTTTTCCTCGCGCACCAGGATAGGATGGGCCGGGGCGGAAGGCAGTTGGCGTTCCTGCGGCAGAGAACGATATTTCCGCCATACTTCGATCAGATCTCCCACCGTCGCCTTGCTCTTCAACGAAACGGAGATGGACTCCGTATGACCGTCTTCAACGAATACGCGGTTGCAATGCGCGCTGACCACGCATCCCGACGGCATCACGCGCCCGTCCATGAGCTTCCCGAGAAGTTTCCGGGTTTCGCTCTCGACCTTTTCTTCTTCGTTCGAGATGTAGGGAATCACATTGCCCATAATATCCAGCGTTGGCACGCCGGGGTAACCGGCCCCGGAAACCGCCTGCATGCTGGTCATCAGAACCTTTTCGACGCCGAACGCGGCGTCGAGCGGCGCAAGCGACATCACGAGCCCCACGGTGGTGCAGTTGGGATTCGTCACGATCATGCCCTTCCACTGCCGTTCCCGGCGCTGAGTGCGGACCAGCGCCAGATGGTCGGGGTTGACTTCCGGAATCACCAAGGGAACGTCCGGCTCCATGCGGTAGTTCGACGAATTGGACACCACCACGTGTCCGGCGCGTGCAAACTCCTGTTCTACCTCACCAGCCACTTTCGAGTCCAGCGAAGCGAAAAGCAACTGGGGCGCCTGACCAAGCTGACACTCGTTCACTGTCATCGCCGCCATTTTCTCCGGCATCGGATCGCGCAGCCGCCAGTTGCAGGCTTCCGCATAGGTCTTACCCGCCGACCGGTCAGAGGCTGCAAGCCAGGTAAGCTCAAACCACGGATGATGCTCCAGCAAGCTCACAAAGCGCTGTCCCACCATGCCCGTGGCGCCCAAAATACCCACTTCAATCTTCTTCATGACCTGTGATCAATTTCCCTTTCGTCGCGAAAAATCCGTTGTGTGCACACCGCCGCGTCTTCGTGCCTGCGAGGAATCAGAGTTTCCAAAAACGTGAAACTCGGAAAGGCAGGGCTTTAGAGACTGTCTGAAAACCGTAGCTGCGGCGGTCTGCGACCGCCGGTCTTTATTTTTCAAGTGCCTCGGCGCTCATAGAGCGCCGCATCAACTGGCCCTGCTCTTTCAGGAAGCGCACGAGGCGGGCATAGAGCTCGACCGCCTCCAGAAGCTCCTGCTTGCGCACGGATTCGTGATCCGTATGCGCCTCGTGGATCGATCCCGGCCCCATCAGGAACGGCCGCCCCCACGCACTGAGCGAAGGCACATCCGTGGAGTAGGCCACTACGGCCGTTTCAAATCCGTCCAGTTTTTGCATATTTACGGCCGGTGTATCACGTATGACTTCAAATTCGCAGCGGCCGGTGAGCAACTTCTCGACTTCAGCGCGCAGGTCCGGGCCGCTTTGGGGGCGCGGCACGGTGCGGAAGAGCAGTATCGCGCTCGCCTCGCCCGGAATCACGTTCGCAGCGCAGCCCCCGGAAATCATCCCGATGTTTAGCGTGCACGGACCGAGCACGTCATCCACCGGAAGCGGCAGCCTGCGGACATCGGCCAAAATGTCCAGCAGTTTCTCCACCGCTGACACGCCGAGGTGCGGGTACGCTGAGTGCGCCATCCTGCCCCGGACGTGGATGTCCACTCGCAGCACGCCCTTCGTGCCGATGGCAAGCTTGTTGTCCGTAGGCTCGCCGTTGATCAGGTATGCCGAGCCGCGCGGGCTAAGGTTGGCAGCACAGGCGCCGTCGCTCACCGTTTCCTCGCCCACCACGAAGAGCAGGCCCAAATCAGTTGCGCCTGCGTTGACCAGCTTTTGCGCCGCCATCACTTGCGCTGCGGCGATCCCCTTGGCGTCGCAGGAGCCGCGCCCGTATATAAACTCCGCGTCTTCGCTCGCGGGAATAAACGGAGGTACGGTATCCAGATGCGTGCTCAGCACTACGTCCGGCCGGCCCCGCAGGGCCAGCACGTTGGATCGTCCGGCAGTGACCGGAATACGTTCCACTTCCCATTGCCGGTCTGCGAGATAGCCCGCAAGAAAATCGCTGCACGCCCCCTCTTCGCCGGTGATGGAGGGGATGTTAACGAGATCGACGACCAGCTTGAAAAGCTCGGAAGATGCTTCTGACCTATGCATAATCTGGAAAATGACCACCCTTCGGGAGCCGTCCTTAAGACGGTATCTTACAAGCGAAACAGGCGTCAAGCCGGGTCACGGGTAATGGGAGAGTTCCGTTAGGAGAGCGGCTCTTTGAGCGGCGAAATCCGCCGGTCGCAGACCACGGCTGTCCAAATTAGCCGCACATCCCGTTGTGGGAAGCGGCAGAGCCGCAGAGCGCCTTGTGAAAGGCAAACCTTAATTTGAACAGGCTTGGTTGCAGACCGGCGCACCAGTTATGGAGCGTCGCCGGTTTATGTCGCTCTGTATATCAATGACGCCGCAGCGTGAGAGTGGGAGCGCTGCGCCCAGGCGCGGGCGGCGATCCGTGCTAAAATTCTAGGTTTGCGCGGGCTAAAATGAAACTTATGACGCCGGGCGAACCGGGCGCAGTCGCGCTCAGCATAGTTATTCCGGTTTACAACGAGGCGGAAAACATCGGCCCACTCTGCGAGCGCCTTGCGGGCGCGGCCAGCGGGTTTTCCGGCGGTGTTGAAATCATCTTTGTGGATGACGGCAGCACAGACGCCACGCTCCAGGAGTTGCGCGCCGCGCAGCAACGCGATCCGAGGATTCGCATTCTTCACTTTGCGAAGAACCTCGGCCAGACGGCCGCCATGGCCGCGGGATTCCACAACTCCCGGGGCGAGGCAGTCGTCACGCTTGACGGCGACCTGCAGAACGACCCGCAGGATGTTCCCGCCCTCGTCGAAAAGCTGCGGGATTGGGACGTGGCGTGCGGCGTCCGCGTCCGCCGCCAGGATTCGTGGCTGAAGCGGATCTCATCGCGCATCGCCAACGGCGTTCGTAATTGGGCGACCGGAGATGACATCATCGACACGGGCTGCACGCTTAAGGCTTACCGCGGCGCCTGCGTCAGAAATCTTGAACTCTACAACGGGATGCACCGCTTTCTTCCCACGCTGCTCAAGATCAGGGGTTACCGGGTGATTCAGGTCCCGGTCGCGCACCATCCGCGGCTGAAGGGACAAACCAAGTACGGTACGTGGGGGCGAATGGTCAAAGGCATCGCGGACCTTTACGCCGTGCGCTGGATGAAAGAGAACTACAAGGATTACACTCCCGGCCTCGTAATTTACGAAAGCGCCAACCGCTCAGGAGATAGCGAAACGGTGTCCGGGCCGGCAGGCGGCGCGGGCCGGAACTCACTTTAATGGCTGCTCCTTCCATCTACAATCCCCTCCTTTCGCCGAAGCGCTCCTGGATTCCGCTGCTCGTTGTGGGCGCGTGCCTCATCTTCATCGGGCTTGGCCGCCTGCCGCTGCTCGAGCCGGACGAGGGCCGCAATGCCGAAGTGGCGCGGGAAATGCTTTTGACGCGCGACTGGATTACACCGCACTTCAACGGGCTTACTTACCTTGATAAGCCCAACTTTCTCTTTTGGACGATTGCCGGATCGTTCCGCGCTTTCGGGACCACGGAATGGGCGGCGCGGTTTCCCTCAGCGCTAGCCGCGCTGGCCACGCTGCTCTTGGTGTGGCTGATGGCCGCCCGGATGTTCGGCGAAGGAGCAGCCTTTCGCGCCGGGATTATTTTGGCCACAGCTCCCCTGTTTTTCGGTTTCGCCCGCTTTGTGATTTTCGATATGCCTCTCACGCTTTGGGTCAGCCTTGCACTCACTTGCTTCTGGCTGAACAGCCAGCGTGCATTTGCCAGCCGCGGGCTTGACGCGTTGGCCTTCGCGGCCATGGGGCTGGCGACGCTCACCAAGGGGCCGGTAGGCTTCCTGCTGCCTTTGCTGGCGCTTGCTGCCTATGGGGCGCTCGCGGGGAGAATGCGGGAGTTGAAAAAGGTTCACTGGCTCACCGGATGGCTAGTGCTGTTCGCCGTCGTCTTTCCGTGGTTTATCACAGTCTCGATTCGCAATCCGGACTTCCCGCGATATGCTCTTTGGGAAGAGAGCCTGCTCAGATTTACGACCGGCGCTCACCTCAGGCGGTCAGGCAGCGTTTTTTACTACATTCCCGTTTATCTGGCCGGGTTTTTCCCCTGGAGTTTTTTCCTGCTTTTCGCCGGTTGGAACCGGCTGAAGAGATGGCGTGAGCTAAGGCAACCAGCGCACTCCTCCTCGGCATTCCTCATCGCCTGGGCCGGAGTGATTTTCGGTTTCTTTTCCGTATCGCACTCGAAGCTCCCCGGCTATTTTTTGCCGGCGCTGATTCCCTTGAGCGTGCTCATGGCAGCGGTCTGGCGGGAGGAGCGCGATCCCGCGCGTGGAACTCGACTGCCGGATTGGCTGACGGCCGGACTGGCATCCATGATCTTCGCCGGGCTGCTCGTCGCTGCCGCTACCCGCCTGTTGGGGCTTCATTCCTTGCAAATCCGGCTGGCCGCGAAGCTCCCGCCATCGTTAATTGCAGCCCTCGGACCCTCGCTGCTTTTGAGCGGGATGATCATCGCCTCGCTCGGCTTTCTCGGCCGCAACTTGGCCACGCGGCGGCGCGGACCGCGGTCGCGGGCGCTCGCCTTTGCCGTGGTAGCCTGCACGTTTCCGCTGCTGATCTTGCGCTGGATCAAGCCGGCAGAAAATTACTTCAATGTCTTCTCCAGCCGCAGGCTCGCCCGGACGATCCTCGCCAGCCCGCAGCGCGATCTTCCCGTTTACGGCTACTATTACTTCCGGACCGGCCTGCCGTTTTATCTGCACAGTCCGGTGGGGCTGGTGACAAACGACGGCGACGAAATGACCAGCAATTACGTCGTCTCCCGCTTCAAAACCCTGAGCAGCGTTACGCGAGGTTCGCTCGGGCCGCTTACCTCGGCTAGGCGCCTTGGTTTGGCAAACAGTCGCCCAATGAGTCAAGTTTTGCGCCCCCCCCTCCACTCGACCCCAGTCGGGGAAGAGGGTGGCCCGCGGTGCGGGACGGGTGAGGGGCCACGGCTTGCCGGTCTGAGCCTCGTTAGTGCTACCGGGGGCGGTTCTGCGGCTGACATGCACTGGATGGCAGAGCCGTTGTTCATCAGCGGGAGCCATTTGCAGGACTTTGCTAACGCTGCTCCGGGTCCGTTTCTCCTCATGGTGCGGAACACGCAGGTGAATCAGGCGCTCAGCACGGCCGGAGCGATGAAACCTTTGTGGCAGGCTTGGGAGTACTCCGTCTGGGAAAAGAAACCGGAGTGAACGGGCGGGAAGCGATGCCTTGCGGCCACGCGTGAGCGCGGCCTCCGTTTTTATCTGGTGCGCCGGTGTCCTCACCGGCGTCTTTCGGCGCTGAGGACAGCGCCGCTACAAATTGGCTGTCGCCGTTTAATTGCTCCCGCTAATATGTGTGGCATCTGCGGAATTTTCAATCTCGCCCTCGAACCCCTGCGCTCCCGCGCCGCCATTGATTCCATGTCCGCCCGCATCACTCATCGTGGGCCGGACAGCCAAGGCAAATTCGAGCACCCCTACCTCGCGCTCGCCATCCGCCGCCTGAGCGTCATCGACCTTGAAACCGGCGACCAGCCGCTTACGAACGAAACTGGAGACGTGACGCTGGTTTTCAACGGTGAGATCTATAACTATCGCGAGATCAGCCGCCAGCTTGAGCAACGCGGCCACCGCTTCCGGACGCATTCGGACGGCGAAGTGATCGCGCACCTCTACGAAGAGCGCGGCTTGGACTTCGTTCAAGAGTTGAACGGGATGTTCGCCATCGCGCTGTGGGATGACACGCGCAAGCGCCTGGTGCTAGCCCGCGACCGCGCGGGCGAAAAGCCGCTTTACTATTGGACGGGCAACCGGACTTTGGTCTTCGGGTCGGAGGTTAAGTCGCTTCTTGAGTATCTGGAAGTCCCGCGCACGCTGGACGAGCAGGCGCTGCGCGAATACCTGTTCTTCGGCTACGTTCCCTCGCCCCGCAGCATCTTCGCAGGCATCCGAAAGCTCCCGGCGGGCTGCCGCATGGTCGCGGAAGGCGGCCAAATCACGATCGAGCCTTTCTGGCGGATTCAGGATCACCTTCGCCCGCCCGGCGAGCCGCGGCCCACGCGGGCTCAAGAGGCGGACCTCGTCGAGGAGCTTCGCGTTCGCCTGCGCGAAGCGGCCCTCTCGCGGCTCGTCAGCGACGTGCCGCTCGGCGTCTTTTTGAGCGGCGGATTGGATTCTTCCACCGTCGTCGCGCTGATGAGCGAGCTCGCGCCCGGACAGGTCAAGACGTTCTCGGTGACGTTCGCTGAAAAATCGTTTAGCGAGGAGCCTTACTCAAACCTCATCGCCCAACATTTCCGCACCCAGCACCACGTGCTGCGCACGGATGAATCCAGCCTGCGCGAGGGCCTGGAAACCATGGCGCGCAACCTGGATGAGCCGCTTGCGGACCCCGCCGTGATTCCCACCTTCCTGATTTCCCGTTTTGCCCGGCCTCACATCAAGGTGGCGCTTAGCGGCGAAGGGGCCGATGAGCTTTTCGGGGGCTACCCCACCTATCTGGGCGCGCAACTGGCGCGATATTATTTGCGGTTGCCGGGCTTCATGCGCCGCCAATTATTCGGAAGGTTGAAATCGCTGCTTCCTGTCTCTTCCAGCGCCGTTCCGGTGGGCCTGTTTCTGCGCCGCTTTTTAGGCTATGCGGAAAATGACCCGGCAGAACGGCACCAGGCATGGTTCGGCATGTTTTCCCCCGAAGAGTTGGACCAGATTTTTCCGCCCGCCGGTCCCGGCCACCTGCCAGCCAGCCGCCTAGCCCTGGAGCCGGTGCAGCGCGCGATCGAAGGCGCTCGCTTTGAAGACGAGCTGGCCGAAGCGCTTTATCTGGATTTTCGCCTCTACTTGGCAGACGATCTGCTCGTAAAAGTGGACCGGGCGAGCATGGCCTGTTCGCTCGAACTGCGGACGCCTTTTCTCGATCATCGCCTGATCGAGTTCGCCGCCCGCCTGCCCATTTCATTGCGGGTGCGCGGCTTTCAATTGAAATATTTGGTCAAAAAGGCGGTCGAACCTTGGCTGCCGCGTGAGATCGTCTACCGCCAGAAGCGCGGTTTTTCCGTGCCTACGGCGAGTTGGCTGCGTTCGGGACTCGAACCGCTCCTTAATGAAATGCTTTCCGAAAGCCGGCTCAAAAAGCAGGGGCTATTCGACCCGCGCTTTGTGCGGCGTCTGATGGAGGGCCACCGCCAAGGCAAGGCCGATAATCGCAAAGCGCTGTGGACGCTGCTCTGCTTCGAGCTGTGGTATGAACACTGGGCGAAGGGCTAGTGCTTGGTGACGGAAAAGACCGCCATTATGCGGTCTGCGGGAGGGCGGAGTTTCAACTCCGCCGTAGACCCTCCTGCTCCTTACCCTCATCCCCTCTCCCACAGGGAGAGGGCTGGAATCTCCTTACTTAACTTATTGCCCTCGCCCCCTGAAAAGGGGGAGAGGGTGTCGCGCGGTGCGGGACGGGTGAGGGGGCCATGCCGCCACGCCATTTTCAGTTGAGGCGGGAAATGTCTGCCCGGCCCGGCGCTTCTGTTTGGCGCCAGGAATTGCTAGAATCCTGTTGAGGATAAAGATCTGGTAGCCGCGGCCAGCGTTTTTCCTGACCGTGGGCTTTTCGCCCACAACAAACCCACGGTCAATTCTCAGAACGAATTGACCGTGGCTAGCTCACTCTATCGAGCTTTTCTGCGCCTTGATCCGGGCCACTCGGCGTGGATATTCTTACGCTGTGATACGACAGACTGAGATGCGATCAGCCCTTCAGAGCGATGCTCGCCCCGGCGTTTCCAGGAATGTCCAGAGCCGGATTATCCGGTTGCAACAGCTCACTCTTGCGTGGATGTCGGTTGAGTGTGGTATTGCGATCTTTTCCGCATGGAAGGCCCACAGTCCGGCACTCTTGGCTTTTGGTTCCGACAGTTTCGTAGAGCTGTTATCTGCGATTGTGGTGCTTCTGCAGTTCGCGCCCGGCTGGACACTCGGCAGAGCGCAGGCCGCCCGGCTGGGTGGAATTCTCCTATTCGTCCTTGCCGGCCTTGTTACCTTTACCTCAGTGACCGCCCTTGTGCGCCATATCCGCCCCGACACTAGCTGGAGCGGGATCGGGGTCACGATCGCGGCCCTCGTGATTATGCCTTCGTTGAGCCGGGCGAAGCGAAAAGCCGCCCAAGGGACACGCAATGCGGCCCTAGCTGCGGACGCCGTGCAATCGGCCACCTGTGCTTACCTAGCGGCTCTCACGCTCAGCGGTTTGGTTATCAATGCCATCGTCCACCTTCGATGGATAGACCCAATCGCGGCTCTTGCGGCAGTTCCGATCATCTCCATCGAAGCTTGGCGGGCGCTGCGTGGAAGTGCATGCGACTGTTGCTGATTACACCCCTGCACCGCGGGTGGCGCCCCTTTCATGGCATCATACATGGCGTATTATGCCATGTGTGCAATGCAGAGATGAATCGTCTGAAAAGCGGGGTAGCGCGGAGTTCGGGCTTTTTGAACTCCGCGGACTTTCCTTCAATAACAAGCCGCCGGGTGGCATCATACATCCTTGCTTTGGGGATGTGTGCGAACCGCAAATATTATCGCCAGCGCGATGAATGATGCTGAAGCGTAGGCTGACGCAGGTCCGCCGTGATTCTTGCTTTTCCCCGCGCATCTTGAGCAACTCTACTCCTTCCCGCCGCGCCGTTCTACTCTCGCTGCTTTGAACCCGGGCCGCCGCAATCCGAGCGCAACTGGAGGTGGACGTTGCGCCGGGTTGGCCAGGGCGAATCCGTGGAGTCACTCACAAAGGCTTGCCTTTGGCGGCTTGGCCGGCAAGGAGGAACGTCTTGGGGAACCTGCCCTCACCGCAGACCTTAAATGAGCCGAAGTCTTTGTACCACAAACCGTCAGGGGCCTCCGGCTCTGATTCGCGCCACAGTTTCAGTTTGTAGAGGTCTTCGGCAGCGATTTTTCGTTCGCGCAGGCGTTCAAATAAGTGATCGCGAAGGGCCGGAGGAAGGCCGGTCCACTTGGATCTTGGGCATCTATTCACCGAACGTCATGCGAGCAAGCTCCTGCTTAAGCCGCTGCCGTTCGGCGGCGTCAGCGGATTCTGCGAACTGGTCTGCCAAGGCGAGGAATCGCTGCTTTTCAGCTTCTTTGGATTTCAAACCGCTTTCGATCAGGTCAACCAGCACGCGGTTTGCGCTCGTCCGCTGGGTCTTGGCGAGGACGTTGACGCGCTTGGCGATGCGGGAAGGAAGCGAAATGCTTTGCCGGACCGTTTTGCTCTGCGTTGCCATGCCCTTAATTATACACCATGATGCACCATGTTGCACCGGACAGCGGCCAAGCGCCGGGTGGCGCATACATCCCTGCCTTGGGGGATGTGTGCGAACCGCAAATGTTATCGCCAGCGCGATGAATGATGCTGAAGCGTAGGCTGACGCAGGCCCGCCGTGATTCTTGCTTTTCCCCGCGCATCTTGAGCAACTCTACTCCTTCCCGCCGCGCCGTTCTACTCTCGCTGCTTTGAGCCCAGGGTGGCACGGGCGTCCCGCCCGTGAGTACATGCGGCGAGAATCCACGGCCGGGACGGCCGTGCCATAGCAAACTGAACATTCACAGACATCGTTTTAGCGTGCGCCATCCCGCCCGGCGTCTTCCCTTGACGCAAACACGCTAGCGTAGTATACTACGCTATGCCTCAGAGAGCGCAAAGCATGACGCCCGCCCGCCGCGTTTCTGGCTCCGCAACCCAGCCCAAAAATCACGCCCAGAAGTCTCGATTTTCGTGCATTTCGATGATCGGAAAACGCTCTCTAGGAAGAGAACAAGAACGAAAAAAGAGAATGTTTAACCTAGCAAACCGGAATCCTATTGAAAACAAAGGAACATTAGACGAGCAAACCGGACCGAACCGGCCGAGCAAACCGGGGCGAAGCGGAGGAACGAGTTGAATAGAAACAAGATAGGTCGAGCTCCGCTTTTGTCTTTTAGAATGAATAAGATGCCGGTTTGGCCGGAGCTTCGAAGCGGCAGTTTGAGCGCCGAGGCGCTCGAAAAATGAAGACCGGCGGTCACAGACCGCCGCTACAGAGCGCAACCCGCCATTTTGTCATACCCTCGCAAAAAGTGTCTCATTCGTCTCCGCTGTCTCAGCGCCCAGTGTTACTCTGGGCGCGGGTTGATAAGGCTCGGGTGGTGGGGTGCAGACAAAGCTTCTGCTAGGCTGCGGCGAAGTTGAAATACAAGTAGCGGGGTAGCGCGGAGTTCGGGCTTTTTGAACTCCGCGGCCTTTCCTACAACAACAAGCCGCGGACTTTCTCAAAAACGAAAGTCCGCGCTACCTTAGCTTCGTGGCAGTGGCTTCCAGCCGCTGCCACGAGGCAAAACCAATTCTGTGAAGCTAGAAGTCCTTATGTCACGATCTTCCCAGCAATCGCTTCGGTTCAGACAGCCGCCCTCGCTTCAGGCGTTCCGCCCGAAGGAGCGGGTGCTGATCCGCAAGCTCAACACGCCACGGCGGGTGCAGCAATTCCTCCATGACTTGCCTTACAACTGGGAGCATGGCAGGGAAACGCTGCGTACTTTCCGCGGAGTGGCGCGGCGCGGTCAAGCTCATTGCCTGGAGGCCGCCCTGGCCGCGGCCGCCATCCTTGAGCAGCACGGTTACTCTCCGTTGCTGCTCGACCTTGAATCGCAGGACCTTCTTGACCACGTGCTGTTCTTGTTCCGGAAAGGCGGGCGTTACGGGACGGTGGCTCGCTCGCGCGACGCCGGACTGCACGGCCGCAAGCCGGTGTTCCGGACCGTCCGCAGTTTGGTGATGAGTTACGTCGATCCTTACGTGGATGGTTCGGGCAGGATCATCGGCTATGGAGTGCTCGATCTTCGCACGCTCCGCCGGACTGATTGGCGGCTTTCTTCGCGCAATGTTTGGGCAGTGGAACGCGCCCTGATTGCGATGCCGCACAAGAAACTGGTAACGTCCGGGCGCAGGTATCAAGCCATGCTTCGCCGCTTCCGCGTCTTCCGTCAGAAACACCCGGAGGGGCCCGTTACGTTCTATTCGAACCGTCACCTGTGGATGTGACCCGCGTTTTCAGGGCTAGGCGCCTGGGGCGGCAACATCGGCAAAAAATTGCCGGTTCCTTCCGGCAGGCCTTTTGGACTATTGATCCTCTGCCCGGCTAGCAAGCTGGCGGGCGCAAAAGCGGCAGCAAGCTGCCGCACTCCAAGTAGAGGCGGCTTTACGCCGCCATTTGGCGAGAGAAACTCGCCGCTACAGCACCAAACTGCCCCCCCCTTACCCCAGCCCTCTCCCTCTGAAAAGGGGGAGAGGGTGTCGCGCGTAGCGGGACGGGTGAGGGGGTGACCGCTGGTCGGAGGCGAAGTCTTGTTAGTATTCCTGCACTGCGCCGCCCGCGCCATCCAAGTCAATGCGCATCAACCACTCCACATTCATGTGGCGCTTTTCAAACCAGCGCTCGAGGGTAGCCTGGTCCGGCGCTTCGATTTCCGTGATCATCCTGCCGGCCAGTTGGCTGGCCACGCAACGGCGCACCTTGACTTCCGGTGCAGCCATCAGATCCTTCATCAGCTCGCGCAGAGCCTGCTTGGTGAGGCAAGCGATGGTATGAGCGGAATAGTAGAGCGCCATAGTTCCTCGATGGGTTGGGTTTCCCGGCGTGATGAAGCCGGTGCGTCAAACCGGAAAATTCTATCACAGTCGCAGCGGGTTTATTCTGCGCTGCCCGGCCAGTGAACTCCATCGAGTTGAGCAGGGTTCCGTTTGCGCTTGCGGCTGGCCCAATAGCCACGGCGGCGGGCGAAGAGGCGTCCTTGCATTAGTGGCGCTGTTCGACAGCGGCAACCAGCAAATCAGCCTTCTGCGCAAGGTTCATGGATTCTTGCAGGTCGCCTTGCTTCATTGCCTGGTCGGTCTGGGACAGGAACGTGTGCGCATCCTGCAGAGTTTTGCGATCGGCAGCCGAAAGGTTCGAATGGCTAAGATGCCGTATCCGCCCTTCGACTGCGGCTTTGAGAGCGTTAATGTGCTGCTCGAGGGCTGTTTGCTGTTGTGGACTCCGGAAAGGCTCAAGCTGGGGAGCCTCCGCGACGGTGGTCTGTGCCGGTTCGGGAGGAGGCTCAGGCTTCCGGCTGCGAGCGGCGCGGCGCGAATGGTGCGGTGTGGGTGCATGCGCAGCGCTTTCAACGGGCGCTGACGCGGGAGATGATTCGGCTGGCTTCGGGGGCGGCGGATTCTCAATGATCAAAACCTGCGGTGGAGAGACAGGTGACGTAGGTGCAGGAGCAGGCGGCGCGGGCGCATAGGCCAGCCTCAGGCTGGTCTGGCGCTTCGGACAGCCAGCCACGGCTCCAACTAGCGCCAGAATCAACAGGATCTTTGTAGTTTTCAAGCTGCTCCCCTTTCCATATCTTATCACCAAAATTGCCCCTGCTGAATTGGGCCGCATCCCGCCTTGTGAGCCGCCAAGGCTACTGCTGGACGTGTACAGGACGTTGCGCCAGCGGACGTAACCCGCTATAGTGGGATAACCTACGGCCTCGGGGCAACTTATGGGCAAGTCACCGAATCCAATCGACGAATCTTGTCTATAGGTTTATAGGCTCTCAGGAGGATGGCATGAAGCGAGTACGCGGGATGTATCGTCTGTCAGTTCTGTTAATGCTTGCGCTGGTTGCGGGGGCGTGCAGCCACAGCGCGAGCGTTTCCAATGACGGAGCCATCGTCTCCGCTATTCAGTCCAAGCTTTACCAGAATCCGGATCTCAAGGCGCTTTCCGTTAATGTCGCCGCAAACCAGGGAGTGGTCACTCTGACAGGCGCGGTAAACGCTCCGCTTGAGAAACTAGCCGTCGAAGACTTGGCGCGGGATACGCAAGGCGTGAAGCAAGTGGTTGACCAACTTACGGTTGAGCAACCGTCTTCGCCGCCTGCTGCCGCAACCAATACGCCGCCCCCGGAGCAGCCCGCGCCCGCTCCACGCGTCACCCGCCATCGCACGGTGCGACATGCCAAACAGCGCGTCGCGCACAGCCGGGCGCCGCAGTCCTCGACCGCAGCAGAGGACGCTCAGGCTACTCGTGAAGCGGCTGACTCTGCTCCGCAGGCTTCAGCAACTCAGTCTGCCGCTTCTGCCGTCCAAGCCGCCCCGCCACCGCCCGGACCGGTTAACGTGACGATTCCAGCCGGAACACCGGTGATTGTTCGCATGATCGATTCCATCAGCTCGGCCACCGCCCAGCCGGACCAGGAATACACCGCCACCGTCTTTTCTCCGGTAGTCGTGGGTAACCAGGTGATCGTTCCGCAAGGCGCCAAAGCGCATGTTCGTGTTGTAGAAGTGAAAAGCGCCGGCCACTTTGCGGGGAAGTCGGAATTAAAGGTTGCGCTCGTAGGGCTCTCGGTTCAAGGGCAGAACTATTCTGTTGAGAGTGGATACTACCAAAAGCTCGGCAGCTCGCGCGGAGTCAACAGCGCGGAAAAGATCGGCGGAGGCGCGGGTCTTGGGGCCTTGATCGGCGGCTTGATCGGTCATGGGAAAGGCGCCGGAATTGGCACGGCTATCGGCGCTGCCGGCGGCGCTGTCGATCAGGAAGCCACGCACGGCCAGCAGGTGACCATCCCCTCGGAAGCGGAAATTAATTTTGTTTTGAAGAGTCCCCTGACGGTCACCCTGCCGCCCAGCCAGTCCGGCCAATAGAGTCTGTGTGAAAACTGCTGTTTTTGAGTTGGTGCGGCGCTCTTATGAGCGCCGAAGCACTTGAAAAATCAAGACCGGCGGTCACAGACTGCCGCACCAGCCGCAGTTGTTACACAGACTCAATAGGACGCCGGGACTATGAATGACAACGGCCACATTACGCTCGCTCCGTTCCGCTGGCTTGCGCGCACGGCTCCGGGCGTTCCTGGGCTAGCTTACTTGCCTGAGGCGATACACTCTGAGTTGGACCGGCTGGGGCTCCCTGCTGGCCGTCTGGCCGGGCGCCGGATCGCCGTCACCGCGGGCAGCCGCGGCATTGCCAATCTGAAGGACGTGGTTCGCGCCATGTGCCACTGGCTTCGCGAGCGAGGCGCGCAGCCCTTCGTCATTCCGGCCATGGGAAGCCACGGCGGCTCGACCGCCGAGGGCCAGCGGCACATCCTGGAAGAATACGGCGTGCGCCCGGACACCATCGGCGCGGAAATACTTTCTTTGATGGACGCGGTACGCATCGGAGAAACTGCCGCCGGCGTTAAGGTTTTTATGGACCGTCTTGCCTGGGAATCCGACGGTGTTCTGGTGATGAACCGCGTCAAGCCGCATACCAGCTTTCAAGGCAAGATCGAAAGCGGGCGGCTGAAGATGATCGCCGTCGGCCTCGCAAAACGCGAAGGCGCGGAGGAAGTTCATCGCTACGCGCGGAAGTACGGCTACGAGGCGACAATCCGGGACGTCTGCGACGTGGCGTTTGCCAGCGGGAAGATTTTGGCCGGCTTGGGAGTGGTGGAGAACGAATTTCACGAGCTTGCCATGGTGAAGGCGGCGCGGCCGGAAGAGATGATTGCTCAAGAGGAGGCGCTCACGGAGGCGGCGCGGCGATTGGTTCCCCGCCTGCCCTTCGCGAGCGCTCATCTGCTGATCGTCGACGAGCTTGGCAAGAACATCAGCGGAACAGGCATGGACACCAAGGTCATCGGCAGGGGCGTCCAAACGCTTCCCGGTGAAGCGCCGGCTATCGACCTGATTTACGTTAGGGACCTCACGGCGGAAAGCGGCGGCAACGCGCTGGGCATGGGTTACGCCGATCTCATTCACGAAAGGCTTTATCGGAAGGTTGAACTGCAGAGGACCTATGTGAACGCCCGCACGTCCTTGAACGCGAGCGGCGTCCGCTTGCCGATGTTTGTACCTTCGGACCGTGAAGCCTTGGACTTCGCGCTCGGCAGCCTGGGTTCTCCGGAACCACAGAAGCAGCGCCTGGCTTGGGTTCGCAATACGCTGGATTTGGGCCGGGTTGCCCTCTCGCAGCCGCTCGCAGCCGAGGCGGCGAGCCTGCAGGGATGGACGCTTTCGGCGGAAGCCTTCGAGCCGGAGTTTGATGCCGGGGGAAACCTGCTTTCCGGGCGGTCTTTTACCGCGCGCCAGGCTGCGCAGCAATAAAACGTTGAACTAGTGCGTTTTTCTCGATAAAATAGCCAGCCTCGGCGCCGGTTTCCGCCGGACCGTTCACTGTTGCGCATGAAACAATCCCGTCGTCTCGTGGGCCTGATCCGGCCCTACATGCCGCGCTTCACCGTCGCCATCTTCTTGATGGCGGTGGTAGGGGCTTGCGAAGCCGCCTTCGCGCTTCTCATCAAGCCGATCTTTGACCGCGTCCTTGAACCCAGCCAGTCTGCGGCGCCCATCATACTCTTCAAGTTGCCCGGCCGGGCGATTTACCTCCAACAATTCATGCCGCGCGGCGTTGAATCTCCGTGGACTATGGTCGCGATCGCCATCGTCGGCGTCACCTTCATCAAGGGGATTTCCGAGTATTTTGCCACTTACTCGGTCAACTTCATCGGCCAGTCTGTGGTGCGGGATCTGCGCAACATGCTTTACACCCGGATCATTGCGCAATCCATGGCGTTCTTTACCGAGAATCCGACGGGCAAGCTGATGTCCACCGTCACGAACGACATCGAACGCATTCAGGACGCGGTCTCCAACGTGGCCGCCAACTTCCTGAAGCAATCATTCACGCTCATCGGCCTGCTGGCCGTGATTTTTTACGTGGACTGGCGGCTGGCTCTGATCTCTCTCATCCTGGTTCCTTTCGTTGTGTTTCCTTCGGCCAATATCGGGCGCTACATTCGCGCCTCCAGCCGCAAGAGCCAGGACAAGATGGCGGACATCACGCACATCTTACAGGAAACCTTCAGCGGCATTCGCATTGTCAAAGCGTTCGGCATGGAGCGTTTCGAGGGCGCGAAGTTCAAGGAAGCCACGCGCCGGCTGCTGAAAGCGAACATGCGCTGGGTGCGCGCCCACGCGCTCACGTCGCCGCTGATGGAGATGCTCGGGGCAATCACGGTGGCCGGCCTGCTCCTTTATGCACGCAATGAAATCGTGCATCACGCTCAAACCACCGGCGGCTTTCTGGCTTTCCTGTACGCGCTCATCAAGATGTACGAGCCCATTAAGCGCCTTACCGGCGTCAATAACGCGTTCCAATTGGCGGTAGGGGCTTCCGAGCACGTTTTTGAGGTGCTGGACATCCGATCTGAGGTTACGGAGAAGCCGGACGCCATGGATCTGCCGACCTTCCGCAGAGAGCTGGTTTTCGACCGCGTCGATTTCAGTTACGGCGACGTACCCATACTCCAGGGTGTTGACCTGAGGATTCGTAAAGGCGAGACCGTCGCCATCGTCGGTTCGAGCGGGGCAGGGAAGACGACGCTCGCCAACCTGATCCCGCGTTTTTTTGACGTAACGGGAGGCCGCATCCTATTCGACGAACATGACTTGCGCGACGTGGCGTTGATTTCACTGCGGGCGCAGATTGGCATGGTGACCCAGGAGACGGTGCTGTTTAACGATACGGTCTTCAGCAATATCGCATACGGGCAGAATGATGTGGATCGTGGACTTGTCGAACGGGCCGCGCGCGCAGCTCTGGCGCATGATTTCATCATGGAAATGCCGCAAGGCTACGATACCGTTATCGGCGAGCGCGGCCAGCGCCTTTCCGGCGGCCAGCGCCAGCGCATCGCCATCGCCCGCGCCCTGCTCAAGAACTCGCCCATCCTGATTCTCGACGAAGCCACGTCCGCGCTCGACACCGAATCCGAGATGCTCGTGCAAAGAGCGCTCATTAACCTGATGGCCGGACGCACGGTGCTCGTGATCGCGCATCGTCTCTCCACCGTCCGCAGGGCGGACCGCATCGTGGTGCTGGATCGCGGAACCATCTCCGAGATCGGGACCCATGAGGATTTGGTGACGCGCGGCGGCATTTACCAGCGCCTGCACGAAATGCAGTTCGTCGACGCCGAACCGTGACCCGCCCGGAAGGCAAATGATTTGGGGAATACAATTTATACAGAGTGACATAAGTCGGCGACGGCCATTTGCTGGTGCGGCGCTCTATGAGCGCCGAAATCCGCCGGTCGCAGACCG
>NFUN01000030.1 GCA_002197525.1 Acidobacteria subdivision 13 bacterium RH2 MAG17b
AAGGCCGCCGGCCAAAAGCCGGCCGCTACAGCAGCCAAACTGAACCACTGCCATATTTCGCTTGACAGCGATAAGTGGGACGATTAAGATCACCACTTACAACTTAATAGCGTGATTCAGTTACCCTGAATCTCATCCAGAGTGGCCGAGGGTCGGGCCCGATGACGCCACGGCAACCGCCCTGCTAAATAGCAGGGGTCAGGTGCCAACTCCTGCCCGGAAATGGGGAAGATGAGAGGGGCCTTAAAGGTTCTTGCCAAGCCTCCCCGATGACATTCGGGGAGGCTTTTTAGTTTAGTCGCCTTCCTGATTCATTCCATCCATTTCACGGGCACTTCCCCTTAAGTTGCGATGAACGGTTCGTGAGGAGGAATTGTGACTTACGCGTCGCATTTGAAATGCCGGGAATGTAGCCGGGAATACGAATTAAAGCCTATCGCCGCCTGTGAAGAATGCTGGGCCCCGCTCGAAGTGGTTTACGATTACGCGCGGCTCGGGTCCGATTTGCAGCGCAAGGACATTGCTTCTCGCCCCGCCAGCATGTGGCGGTATCACGAGCTGCTGCCGCTCCAAGGCGAGCCGAGCGTAGGCCGCGAGACGGGTTTCACTCCCCTGTTCCGGGCGCGACGGCTTGAAAAGGCGCTTGGCGCGAGGGAAATTTACATCAAAAACGACGCGGTGAACCACCCTACGCTGTCCTTCAAGGACCGCGTGGTGGCCGTGGCGCTGAGCAAGGCGCGCGAATTCGGATTTGACACGGTCGGCTGCTCTTCCACCGGCAATCTGGCCAACGCTGTAGCGGCTCAGGCCGCGGCGGGCGGTTTCCTCGCCTACGTTTTCATCCCTGCCGACATCGAGCGTGAAAAAATCATTGCCACGGAGATCTACGGCGCGCGGCTCGTGCGCGTAAAAGGCAGCTACGACCAGGTGAACCGGCTCTGCTCCGAGATCGCCATGAAATATCCGTGGGGCATGGTGAACGTGAATTTGCGTTCTTATTACTCGGAAGGATCAAAGACGGTTGGCTACGAGGTAGCGGAACAACTGGGCTGGCGGTTGCCGCAGAACATCGTCATCCCGATGGCCGGGGGGTCGCTGATCACCAAGGTCAACAAAGCCTTCGAGGATTTGAAGAAGCTCGGCTGGGTGGAACCGGCCGGGGTGCGATTCTTTGGCGCGCAGGCTGCTGGCTGCTCTCCCATCACCACCGCCGCGAAGAACGGTGATCCGGAAATTACGCCGCAGAAACCCAACACCATCGCCAAATCGCTCTCCATCGGCAATCCGGCAGACGGTCCCTTCGCCGTGAAGACCATCCTCGGCAGCGGCGGAGCGGGTGAGGACGTTACCGACCAGGAAATCGTTGAAGGCATGCGGTTGCTGGCGGAAACTGAAGGGGTATTTACGGAAACTGCCGGGGGCGTCACCGTGGCCGTGGCCCGGAAGTTGATTCGCAGAGGATTGCTGAACCCGCAGGAATCCATCGTCCTGGCAATCACAGGCAATGGGCTGAAAACGCTGAGCGCGGTGAGCGAATCTTCCGATGCCGTGCCAGCAATCACCCCCAAACTTGCTGATTTTGAAGAGCACTATATGCCGGCCGTTACGGCTGCTACAGCCGGAGCGTGAACGCCGGCCAGTCTCTGCGGTCTGAGAGCAGATTCGCGCCCTCTCTTCAGAGGCCTTCCGGCTTATACTGGCGAGGGTAAGCTGTTTTGAGCTATTATTTTCCACCATCGACGTTCCAACATGCCCCAGCGAATTTCGGTTCGAGTGCCTGCAACCAGTGCGAATTTAGGATGCTTGTTTGACTGCGCGGCGGTGGCCCTCGGCCTTTACTTAAACCTGCACGTGACTTCGCGCGGCGACGGGCAGATCACCGTCCGTTACCAGGGGGTGACACCGGAGCGGATTCCCCTCGACGATACCAACCTGATTGCCCGCACCATCCGCGAGACACTGGAGAGTTGGGGTAAACATCGGGGCTTCGACCTGGAGATTGAGAACCAGATCCCGGTGGGTATCGGTCTTGGATCGAGCGCGGCAGCGATCGTGGGCGCTCTCTCGGCCTGCCACTGGCTGGCGGACAGAGTGCTCTTCGATGAAGAGCTCATCGCGCTCGCGACCCGGCTTGAAGGCCATCCGGATAACGTGGCGGCTGCGTGGCTCGGCGGGTTCACGCTGTCCGCGCAGGCCGGCGAGCAGGTGCTTTCTTACTCGAGTCCTATTCCCGACAGCATACAGATGGTTCTGGTCATCCCGGACTATCCGCTTTCCACCGAAAAAGCCCGCCAAGCGCTGCCCGAAAGCTATTCGCGAGCGGATGCCGTGCACAATCTGCAGCGGGCGGCCTTGCTGGCGGCAAAATTTTTCTCGCGAAAGATGGATTTCACCCCCGCCTTATTTGAAGACCGCTGGCACCAGCCATACCGAGCGCCGCTGATTCCGGGATTGCCGGAAATCTTGAAACTGGACGCGCCCGGACTCCTCGGTGTGTGCCTGAGCGGCGCGGGACCTTCGATCCTTGCTCTTGCCAAGGATCATGCCGCCGACATCGGCGAGGCCATCCGTGAGACGCTAGCCAAAGAGGGCATTGCCGCCGAAGCCCTGCTTTTGTGCGCTGATAACAAGGGCGCCAAGGGATGGAACGTTCCCGCCTGAGAACGAATATAAGCTGAGAGATTGCAAGCCGCGCAGTTCAGCCGTTTTGAGGCCAACTTTTCCGGTATAATCAGCTTCCTAGACATAACGACGTAGGTCGACGATGGCCATTTGCTGGTGCGCCGCTCTATGGGCGGCGAATTCGCCGGTCGCAGACCGGCGCACCAGTTTCAGAGCGCTTTTTGCTGGGGCGTTTAGCGCGCCGCTAAGCGGACGCGAATTATTCTGCACTGCGGCTGGCGCGACAACTGAACACTATTCAGTCAAAGGGGAGGTATCTTGATGGCGCAGCGGATGGTGAAATGCGTAAAGCTTCAGAAGGAACTGCCGGGTTTGGAAGAGCCGCCTTGGTCGGGAGAACTCGGCCAGCGCATTTATGACAATGTTTCCGAACAGGCCTGGGAGATGTGGCTGGAGCAACTGAAGATGGTCCTCAACGAATATCGCCTGAACCCGGCCACTCGCGAAGCGCAGGAAATCATTGAGAGCCAGATGGAGGCGTTCTTTTTTGGCGAAGGCGCCGCGCTGCCTCCCGGCTACGTGCCTCCACAAAAGAAGGGCTAGAAGCTATTTCAAAATCCTCTGTGATCCCGCGCCGCTTTTCACGGCGCGGGGCGCGCTCATCCTTCCGCATTTCCTTCCCGCCTGACTTGCCCGTTCAGAAATAACTGTTCCATCTTCCAAACAGTGCCCCTCACCCGCCGCGACGGGAAGCGCCGCTTCCCCGCGTCACCCTCTCCCCGCTTGCGGGGAGAGGGCAGGGTTTCAAAGGAGGAAGACTGCCGGCCCTCTCCCCCCCTGGGAGAGGGTGGACCGCGTCGCTGGACGGGTGAGGGGTTACTGGCACAAAGAATACGGCGCCGTAATTCCGAACAGCAGCACTTGGTCTAGCAAACTAGGCTAAATACGTCAAGGTGTTCTTGGCGGGGCGGCAACGTTTCAGTCCCCTCTTCATTGGGGTTTCGTCTGCAAGCTCCGGGCGGAACTTTATCCGGGTCTTTTTTGTAGTTTCAGTCCCCTCTTCATTGGGGTTTCGTCTGCAAGGAAGACATCACCCCGAAGCAGATGACGTGGGGATCGAGTTTCAGTCCCCTCTTCATTGGGGTTTCGTCTGCAAGTATCTCGCGGATCTGGCGCACGATGGGCGCAAACTTGTTTCAGTCCCCTCTTCATTGGGGTTTCGTCTGCAAGTTCGCTCGCCAAGCGCGATCTGCGCAATGCTGCGGGTTTCAGTCCCCTCTTCATTGGGGTTTCGTCTGCAAGAGACGCCCGGCCCAGTGGCTTGGCCCCATGCCATCAAGTTTCAGTCCCCTCTTCATTGGGGTTTCGTCTGCAAGTCGATTCGGGATACCTTTTACGTGATGGCTCATACGTTTCAGTCCCCTCTTCATTGGGGTTTCGTCTGCAAGGCTGGGGATCGTGCAGCGCGGGATCGTGCCAGATGGGTTTCAGTCCCCTCTTCATTGGGGTTTCGTCTGCAAGGCCTCACAAAAGCCGGGCTACGGTGACTCATCGAGAGTTTCAGTCCCCTCTTCATTGGGGTTTCGTCTGCAAGCCGCCGCCGCCCCATGTGTTTTGTTGGAGTTGGCGGCGGAGGTCCTACAAAATGTTCGCAAACCCTTAATCTGCGCAAAACCGGGGGAGGTTTGCGAAAAATAGAAGCTCCGTTGACGCCGTCCCGCGCCTAATTTTGCGATATCTCTTTTAACCATCAGAAGATTCCCCGGACGCACTCTCCAAATTCGCGCCCCTTGCGGCGGGGCCACCATGATCTCGGTTCCGGAGGGATTTCCTCCCTGTCTGCCTTTAAGGTTCGGTCAATCTGTTGGTTGTCTCCTCTCTCCGGCGGAGATCAACTCCAGCCCGTATTCGGAATAAGGAACCCTCGCAATTTCACACATCAAGTCTTCATCCCAGCGAACCCTGCCTTGCGTTTTCAGGGCGTACAATGCTCGTCCCGAAACAGGGACAAGATAGCGAGCGCGCCCAAGCCAGCCAGTCTCGCGAGACGCCTCAGTGATGAGCGCTTCTGGAAGGACCTCGTGCCCGTCAAAGAGTCTCTCCCACTGCTCTTCCAACCATTCAGCGTGGCCGGGGTCGCGCGCGCCGAAGGGGACAAGCGAATCAGCTAACACGCGCTTGAGCTTTTCACATTTGCTCGTGATTGCTCTTTCGAGCCCGGTCCTTAGGTGCGCGGGGTACGAATCATCCAGCATTTCTGTGACGCGCTTTTCATCGAGAAGTCCCGAGGGAACTCGCTTCAAAAAACTGTCCAATGTGGCCTGAGTTTGTCGCAGATGATCTTCATCGTACGGCAGCCAAGGGGAGCTTGAGGTAGGCGGAAACTGGCTGAAAATTGCCACGGTGGCGGCTGGCCTGAGGCCGTACCGGTTGCAGCGGCCAAAGCGCTGCAAGAGAGATTCAAGAGGCGCTAACTCCGAAAAGCACACATCGTAGTCGACGTCCAGGGACACCTCAACCGCCTGGGTCGAAATCAGAACCTTTCCTGGTGCAGGTTTAATCCCCTGTTCGCATCGAAATCGATCTTCGTAGGTAAACCGTGAATGCAGCAGCCGCCTGGCGGGCCCCAGGTCGGAAAGCGATTTATAAAGCTGAATGGCGCGAGAAACCTGATTGACCACAACCAGGACGGAATTTGATTGGGCTGATTGACGAATCTCTTTCAACGCTGAGTCGCTAAGCGAGTCACATGCCAAGAGACGGAGCCTGTGCCGGGCTGGGCGGCTTAGTAGTTCCTTATCCGGCTTGATAAGTGTGATTCCGTCGAAGTTAGCCTCGATCGCGCGCCGCAAGTGCGTGGGAAGAGTGGCCGTCATGAACAAGACTCGTGATCCGAAGTGGCTGGTGATAAACCGGGCAGAAGTGAGAGCGAGCGCGGCCACCTCTGGATCGTAAGCGTGAATTTCATCAAAAATCAGCCGTGATTGGGTTAAAGAGAGTATCAGGCCCTCGACCCCTTTCGTTGCAAATAGAAGGCGTATGACCTGAAATGGGCTGCAAACTCTTATGGGAGCCACGTTCAGCCGCGCCAAATCATTTTGTAAATGCGCGTAGCGGGCGGCATCCGCCGGTGAGTAATCGCGCTCCAGAAGTCTTTCGTAGGCAGTTCGCACCGAGCGCCCATGAATGAGCGCGACCTCACCATCCCAGCCAGCCGGGTCATTGCCCACGGCCGGAGCGAAGTTTTCTATTAGGCGCCCTTGCATGGCGTTCATCGAGGCCTGGTAGGGCAAGAGCACGAAGGTTCGTCCTCGCAGACCGCAGGCTTCCGCTTGCTTAGCTGACCACAACAATCCTGCTTCAGTTTTTCCAGCGCCGGTGGGAGCAACGAGGATGCCTGAGCCTTCATGCTCTGCACACTGACGCTGGTGGAAATTGAAATGGCTGATCTTATTTGAAAGCGCTTCCTTCACGTCACTGACGCGCTCCAAACCCACGCGCAGCGGATGTGGCTCAAAGCTAGCCAGGTGGTCCGAGTTCACGATGAACCCACGCACTTGGACCCCAGCGCGCCGGTCAGGCCAAGGAACGCTGATGACATTTCCCCACTCGTCAGAGCACGCCTCGAAACGCTTTGCGAGCTGATCCACCCTCTCAAGGGCATTACGCATGGAGCCAATGAGGTCTATTGAGGAACCAGGCCGTAACGGGTACAACGGAAACGAGGGCCAGCCAGTCTCAGCGAAAACTTCGCTGGCGTGGCTGAGTAGCTCGCTCAGCAGGCCGACGTCCGTGGGGCTGACTCCGGAAGCCAAATGATGGGCCATGGATACGTCGGCGCCGAATAACTCACCTTTGTAATAAAAGGGCTGCCCGGCGGCCGTCAGGAAAAATAGGTTCTTGTGATGCAGCGCGACTGCAGACTCGACCCACGGTTTCTCTTCGCAGGGAATATCCAAATACGAGAGGAACGCAAGACTCAGGATTTCGTGCCGATTATTGAATCTCTTGCCATTGGGCCGAAGCGCTGCCTGAAAACCGGCGTGAATCTTGCCGAAGTCATGGACAAGGGCTGCGTACGCCAACATTCGAGGCAAGCAGGCAGAATCGCCTGGCAGCGGCCATTTAGGCATATAAAGGCGATAGAACTCGGCCATCTGCCTGGTTACATCTAGGGTGTGGCGAAAAAGAGACTTGGCAGGTTCTTCGGGCTTGGAGGATGATTTCGCCCAAAGGTGTGACATCTTCGATTCTAGTTCTATCAAGGTCATCATTGCTGTGAAGGCGCGGTCGGCCCCTGCAATGGATGGAAAAAGAGTCCGCGACCAAGCTTCTTTTCCGCGAAATCGCGCTCATCTTCTGTATCTATCAGGAACGTTTGGGGAAGCCTGTCACGAGCTATTGTGTCTGGCGATCCCTGATAAAGCTTCAATGCCGGCCATAGAACCTGTAGGTAGACATCGAATGCTGCCTCTCGTTGCCTTGCGTAGTCGATTGACTTCGGAAGGCGAACGGTTGTCCCGGGGCTCACCCAGGGCCGCCAGGAATACGGCAGTATCGTGTGCGAGAAAAACGCTTCGCGAGATTCGGTGAGATCGACGAACTTTGCTTCCAGGCAGGTGGCAAGGTCCTGCGAACGGCCAAGGACGTAGGCATAGGCAGGGCTTAGAAAAGCCTTTTGCAGCGGATTCAGGAGATCGTCAGAACCGCGCAGGTAAAGGGTAAGCCGTGGATGCAAGAGAAATTCGCGCCGCTGTGGATTGGGCGCGCATTCGACGTTGACCGGATAGTTCCATCCACGGTTCTTGAGGCTGGGCTTCCCACTGCCTCGCTCAATCGGCTGGCCTGTTTCTAAATCAATAGCACGCCCCTTGTGCTCAAACACATAAGTGAACTCCAATCCGCCCGGATCAAACCATTCACCGATGACCCCCGCCAGATGACCGTATATCGTGGCAGGAGGCGGCACTTCAAACGTCGGTAGTTTGCCAATTTGCACGTGCGGATAGCGAAATGACGATGTGACCGCTTGCGAAATTACCTTAAGAACCTTCATGCAAGCCACTCCGCTGCATTCTGGTCAATATCGCCGATTAACGCGTTCACGGCTTCCACGGGATGCGACAATGTAAACTGGCGCTCGTTTCCACTTAATTCATCCAAGGCCTGCTGTAGAGTTTCGCGCTGGTCGTCTAAGTAGCCTCGTGTGAGGCCTACGTAAAATCCGGAGAGCAGGTCACCATGATACACCGCTGCCGCCTCTTTCAAGGCTTCTACGTTGATCTTGGGCAGCCCTGCCTTATCGGCGCCAACTGAGGTGCCAAATAGGTGGTTGCCTCCTGCTGCAATCCCCATGATCAGCAGGCGCGGCGAGATATCGGTATAGTGGAGCGCCAATTTGGCTCCGCCCGCGATGCGGGCGAGGCCCTGAAGCAGTTGCTTGAGCCTGGCTTTTCTCTGCTCGATGGGCAGTTCGTAGGCTCTGCCTGAATCGTAGGTCGCCAGGCCCTGCTCTTCCGCAAGGGTCCGCCTGACTGTGTCGAGATGCCTGTAACCTGAGCGGTCAACGTGGTAAAAGCGGCCTAACATGCGCAGGTCCACAGAAAATAGACCGACGAGGGTGGTGCGGTAAAATTCGTGTCCAAAGGGAACAGGATTACCTTCGTGCCGAGCCATTACACCAAAGTCGGACACTGGCTCCGAAGCGGCCAAAGAAATGAGGGTACTAACCTTCAAAGGGGAGCTGCGAGTCAGCGTCGCCTTCTGTTCAAGGGGGGTCGCAGACTTTAAGAGTTCCTTTTCATCCTTTGCCTTGACCGCATCTGCCTTCAGGGATGGCACGCGCATGTACCCAAAAAGGTCATCCTCAGCGTATAGGATTGGATTAGCATCTGTGTATGCGACCTTCTGTTCTCTGAATATCGGCGAAGGAGTCCATCCCTCAACCTCTTTAAGGGTCTCACGTAACCAGAATCTGAAGGCCTGTGCGGAAACATAGGGGTATGTACCGGCCTTTGTTCTAATCTTCTTTACGGCTACGGTATTCTCGTCGCGCGCCGTCGGGTCTGCCCCGGCGTTGTTTAAGGCCGAGGCGGGACAATCTACCAGTAAAAGTCCGGAAAGATGGGCCATGTTGCCCTCCTAATCATTAAGTTGCGTCTGACAAGGCTTCTTCTGTGGGTTCAGGTAGTTCCACCAGCATTGGAGAATTCGCCAGACGCTCGTAAAGCCGAATCAGAATTAGCTCCTGAACAAGCCACGAGTCCGTTGATGTCGTGTCGTCCTCGCTTTGAAGTCCGAGCGCAAGCAGCACTCGCTCATAGGCAAGCGGATGCCCCGCGTCGCTAAGTTTTCGCTGCGCTTGCGACAGGCATCGCATGAACTCGCCGAGCCTGAGCCTTCTTCTGAATAGCTGGTCCGCAGCGTGAGTGTCGCGCTTCGCAAGGATTAACTGGTCGGCAATGGTATCTGCTATCTCGCGGATAGCTTCTAACCTGGGTTTGTCCATATATGCCACCTTTTCGAGAAAGAATTCCGCAAGCGCGATCGTGTTCGGCTCGACTGATTTACCTTTAGATTTCAGGAAGAAGCGCCGTGCAATCCGTTTGGCGCTGTCACGGAAATCATCCTTTCGGAACGCTTCGCCGAGCGCTTCGTATAATCTATTTCGCCGGGCAAGTTCGGGCACGGGAGAGGAGCCGCCGGACTCTTCGTCTACTCCGTTCTTTCGCTTTTTGGATTTGGTCTCTCCGCTGTCCCACGCTTGCTGCTCGATACGCTGGTACAGGTCTCCGAAGGTTCGCGCCTCGCTCCAAAATTCCAAAAGGCGGCGTGGAATTCTAAGCTCGTCGTAGTCAGGTCCTGAACCGAAGTTCGTAGCATGCACCCCGATGAGATCGCAGAATGGCGGCTGGTTTGCGGCAGCGTCGCGGCCAGTTTTCAAGTTGGTCTCCTCAACGGCATCCTTCGCGGCGCGCAAGAGCTGTGTCGAGGGCCATCGCAGGTTGAGAAACTTATCGCTGCTTACGGCAAGTACGCTTTCCACATCTTGATAGAAGCGGCGCGTCAATGCTCTTGTCCAAATAGCCTCCGGAGCCCACCAGAATAGCGGCCGCCCCCCAACTTTCAACGTGGCGAGTGGATAGAACTGTACCGCGAAGATGCAATAACCGCAGATCGGCAAACCCGGTTGGCCATTGGCGCCGGTAGCCATGATTGTCTCACCCGTCAAGAGAGGGAAATGACTCCGGTCGACCATTGCCTGTGCTGGTTGCCCGCAAAAGGGGCAACGTCGAGGCGGATTGAGAGAATCAGCTTTGTAGCTCCCGAGCACTATGTTGATGTAAGCGCGCTTCTTCTCCGGCGAGATTCTGGGCTGCACCCACGCGGAATTTGGAAAATGAATCGTGAGATACGACTTCCAGATTGGGCGGCCATACTCTCTTTCCAACGTCTGCGCTTGGCTATCGAGGTCATCGGCAGTAAAGCTGGCGCAACTCTTCTTGAGCCGGTGCTCAAGGACTGCGACCCCCGCATCTACGTAAGGATTACCAACGTATCGGATCACGGTTCAGAGCTTCCCTCGGTTACTGAGGTGACGTTAATCCATCCATTTCCCCAGGCCGTATGCTTGCCGGCGTGGCAAAGCTCACCGGCGAGGAGCCACGGGAGGAGGATTTCGAGAGCACGCTGATCTGAAATTTGAGATTGCGACACGTGAGGCCCCCCTCCTAAAGAAGAAGGCAAGATTACATCCGAGAAATCGTAAACGCAAGAGCCAATAAAACCGGAGAGTTCGTGCCGCTCGCGGGTCTTGGAAGACGTTCGGTGGCGCTCGATCCAATGCACGTCACGCTTCACGGTGCGGACGGCTTCGGCGAGTTCGCCGAGCGCTTTGAAATCTGCGTCAATGGGGCCGGGGCCGTAAAACGCGCTCAAGGCGTTCAGGCGGTCGCGCAGCCGCTTAAAGAGATGGTGAAAGTCCGGCTCGCGCACTACACAGCCGCCAGCGCGCAGGTACGTGGGCGTGAGGAAGCGAACCATAAGGGTCTGTGGTCCGCTCCCCTCACCCGGCTCGGCGGAGCGAGCCGCCCTCTCCCCATTGGCAAGGGGCGAGGGGTGAGTGAAAAGCCGAAAACCAGGTGACAGGTTACAGGTGTCAGGGAATAGGGCAAGCCGGGCGTTCACGTAGTCGGCTAACGCCGGAATATCGGGCTGGTGAAAAATCTGGTCCGTAGAGGAATAAATCAGGTTCCCGGCGTCAGGCGCCGGGTAACAGAAGGCGGCTCTCACTTCGGTCAATTCGCAGCGGGCGCGGTTGAGTCCAAAGCCCGTGTTGATGGCCTCGCGGAAGGCCAGCACAAAGTAGGGCAAGTAGTTGACGGCGGTCCCAAGGAGCACCAGCTCAAACTCAAACGTTTCGCCCGGCTGGTAGGTGGTCTTGGAATCCAGCGGCGGCCTGAAGACGAACGGCCGGGGGATATCCTGATTCTTGGAAAGGCGGTCTGCGCCCTGGGGCGGCGAAGGCTCAAAGATGAGCTTATAAGGGCAGCTTTCAGCCAGCGGACAAGCACGGGCGGTGCGGCATTCGGGCACGCAAACCAGGCGGCGAAAGGATGTTCCAAAAGCGCCCCGCAAGGTGTTGCCTTTGTTGTGAGCGGGGAGCTTCAGGGTTTCCCGCGGCTCAAGGCGAAGCCGTAGCAGCATGAACGGAAATTTGGACAGCGCCTCCTCGATTCGCAACAAATCCCCCCAAAGCAAAATAAGCTAGCCACGCAGCCGGAACGAAGGCGAAAGTATACTACGCGCCGAGCCGGACGGGCGGGTTTTTCGCTCGGCAGGTGCCGGGCTAAAGCGCTACGTCTTGATCTTGTAAGTTCCTGAGCGAGCGGCGGACCACCCCATCAAATCCGCGAATCGCGGCGGCGCGCCCCCTCACCCGGCTCGGCGGAGCGAGCCACCCTCTCCCGCTGTGGCGGGCGAGGGCGTGATGTTTGAGCGAGTGTAACGCAAGGTCCGGTTTGAGACCCTGCGGTTTCTGATTATCAACAACAACAAGCCGCAGCGTTGGACAACGAACGGTGCGCTACAATCTCAGGTTCCTTTCGAGGAGGTAGGGATTGAGCCAAGAAATGCTGCTCCTTCAGCCAAGCCGGATCGCGTGTGGCGGGCAAACCGGGCGCAATGTTAGCCTGATGGAGAGGCGATAAGCGTGGATCATGCCGGAATGGAAAGAACGAGCTGGGTTGAGGAATTGGCAAAGGCCGTTCCCGGCCGGACGCTTACGGATGACCATGCGCTTAAGGCCGCGTCGTCTGACTTTGGGGGCATCATCGAGCGAAAACCCAGTGTGGTGGTGCGCCCGCAATCAACCGGCGACGTGCAGGAGACCATACGGTTCGCGGCAAAAAGATCGCTTCATGTCACGCCGCGCGGGGCGGGCCACTCGCAGAGCGGGCAATCCCTTTCGGATCAGATTGCGCTCGACCTTCGGGATCTCAACCGCATTTTGCGGCTCGATTCCGAGAGAGAGACGGTGGCGTGCCAGGCGGGAATCACCTGGCGGCGCCTGCTCGAAGATCTTCTGCCGCTGGGCCTTTCGCCGCCGGTGCTGACCAACAATTTGGACGTCACCGTAGGCGGCACGATCTCTACGGCGGGGCTGGGCGTCTCCTCCTGGCGCTATGGCACGCAGGCGGACCATTGCTTGGAATGCGAAGTGGTGACCGGAAGCGGCGAGGCGGTGCGCTGCTCGGCTGGCGTCGAGCGCGAACTTTTCGACGCGGTGCGCGCGGGGCTCGGCCAGTTCGGCGTGATTACCGAAGTTACGCTCCGGCTGCGCCGCCACAAGCCCAAGGTGCGCACGCTTTACCTGCTCTACGACGGCTTCAACGCTTTACTGGCCGATCTCAAGATGCTGATGGAAGAAGAGCGCTTTGACGATCTCGAAGCCTGGTGCGCGCCTCTGCCCCTGGGATTCAAGGCGGCGGATGGACGGCCACGGCCTTTCGCCCAATGGTTTTTTCCCTTACAGGCCACGTATGAAACCGAAGAGCCGTCTGGAACGGCGGATGCGGAGAAGCTGCGCGGCTTGCATTACGCCAAGCATGTTCATACTGAAGATCAAGAGTTAGGCTCGTTCTTCAGCCGGCTCGATCCGTTGTTTGCGCTTTGGAAGCGCGGCGGCTTTTGGGATTACGCTCATCCTTGGGTCGAGTGCATCCTGCCCTGGGAATCCGCCGCCTCTTACGTGAGCCGCGTCATTGAGAACATCCCGCCCCAGGCGTTGCTTGGCGGCCACATCCTTCTGTGGCCGGGGCGAGGAGCGGCGAGTTCAGCGCCTCTCTTTGTCCGGCCTCAGTCGGAGTTCTTGCTGGGATTTGGGATTCTGCCTGCCGTTCCCCGCGAGCGTCTGGCGGAAGCTCTGCCGTTGCTCGATCAAGCGAGCCTTGCGGCCATGCTTGCGGGCGGCAAGCGATATCTTTCCGGGTGGGTTGACTTCGATCTTGCACAACGGCAGGCCCATTACGGTGAATTGTTGCCTAAGTTATTGCAAATGAAGAAGAAATATGACCCGCTGCCTATCTTCCCCTTGGGTGTTGGCAATTTGTGACGAGCCTCCATATAATCAATTGAAAATAAATGGGTTATTGTAAAGCCGCGCCGTCAATGGCAGAATCTGCCCATTTTTGGTGCGCTTGCATAGCCCGGCTGGCCTTTTTGTGCCACAATATCAAGAGGGCAGGTAATGTTGCGGCCCTGCCACCCCTTATTGTTGGAGTACTTCCGCGGATTCCCGAAGACGTGTATCGGCTGAGCCTGAGATTGTATTCAGCAAATAAGGGGCAGGTCAGTGGTACGCAGCGAGACCATGGCGCTGGTGAACGGTTTGCATTCCGGGATTGAGCGGTACGCCCCTGGTCAGGAAATCCGAGGTGACAGTGTTGGCCATGTCTGAAGTCCGAAAAGAAATTCTCTCGAACGGTTTGACGATTGTCACGGAACCCATGCCGGTGGTGCGATCGGTTTCAATCGGCATCTGGATTCGCGCCGGCTCCCGGCACGAGCGCGAGAGCGAGAATGGCATTACCCACTTCCTTGAGCACATGGTGTTCAAGGGTACGAAGAACCGGACGGCGGAGCAAATCGCACGCTCGGCGGACTCCATCGGCGGACATCTGGACGCCTTCACGGCCAAGGAATGCACGAATTTTTCTATCAAAGCGCTGGATGAGCATCTGCCGCGCGCGTTCGATGTGCTTGCGGACCTGGTGAAAAACCCGCTGCTGCGCCCCGAAGACATTGCCAAGGAAAGCCAAGTGGTGCAGGAAGAGATCAAGATGGTGGAGGATACGCCGGACGACTTGGTACACGAAATCTTTACGCAGAGTTACTGGCGCGGGCACGCGCTCGGCCGGCCGATCCTCGGGACTCGCCGGTCCGTACGGAGCTTTGACCGCCGCCGCGTGCTGGACTATTTTCGCCGCCACTACGCGCCGCAGAACATGGTCATCACGGCCGCTGGCAACTTGGAACACTCCCGGATCGTAGACTTGGTGCGGAGTGAATTCGAGAATGTTCCTGCGGGCCGTCCGGCCACCCGTGAATCAGCGCCTGTGCCACATCCGGTCATCCGGCATCGCCACAAGAAAAATCTGGAGCAGGCCCACATCTGCCTGGGCACGCCAGCCTATCCCTATTCGCACGATAAGCGTTACGCCTGCTACATCATGAACAGCGTCCTTGGCGGCGGAATGAGCTCCCGCTTGTTTCAGAATATCCGGGAGCAGCGGGGGCTGGCTTACGCCGTATTTTCCGGCCTCAGCAGCTTTCGCGACGCGGGCTGCCTGAGCATCTACGCCGGGACGGCCAAAGACAACGTGCGCCAAGTGGTGGGATTGATCGTCGAAGAACTGCACCGCATGAAGACGGAACCGCTCAGCGTGGAAGAGCTGCAGCGCGCCAAGGATTACCTGAAGGGCAGCATGCTGCTAGGGCTTGAATCCACCTCCAGCCGCATGGCGAACCTTGCCCGGCAGGAGATGTACTTCGGCCGCCAAGTCAGCCTGGACGAGATTGCCCGGCGCATAGACGCTGTGACCGTGGAAGATGTCCAAGGCGTCGCCAACGAACTGCTGAACTCCGACCGCATAGGCCTTACCATCCTCGGACCCATCAACGGGACCAAAATCACTCGCTCCGAATTGAAGTGCTAACGCAGTGTGTGCTGCCCCGGACTCCGCGGCGTGGCGTAACCATGCTCGCGAGATTGCATGTGGCCGCCGGCCGATCCCGGAGAGCAGCCTTGTTGAAATTGCATTCCGGCTTTCGGAATTTGCCTACGGGGAAGCCGCGCCCCTGGCGCCGGGAAGCGGGTAAATGTGACCGCCATCACACTTAGAGGTGATGCGCATTACCGACACTTGGCAGCCGGTGCGCGAGAGTAAAAGCGGGCAAGGCCGGATTGCCGGCGGCGAAGCAGAAGGAGGGAGGCCATGAGCAGGCGCAAAACAGGGACTTACGAACCGAAGAAGACCGCGCCCGTCAAGCTGGTTTCCTGTGAGGATATGTGCGAGCGCGAAGGAGAAGTTCGCGAAATGGTTAAGCGCCGCGCGTTTGAAATATATCAAGCTGGCGGCCAGCGGGGAGGGCGCGCCCTGGAGGATTGGACGGAAGCTGAATCCCAGCTTCTGTGCGCGGTTCCGGTGGGGGTTATGCACTCGGGGAATGTCATCGTCGTACACGTTGGCGCAGCCGGCTTTGAGCCCGAAGATCTCGAAGCTTGCGTGGAGCCGCAGCGGCTTCTGATAAGCGCAAGAAAAAAGACGACTCCGCAGGGGCATGGAACACACTCCAAATGCCCAGGGGAGCCGAGAACGCGAGAGATCTTCCGCGCGATCGATCTATCTGTCCGTGTTGATCCTAGGCGAGCGGCCGTCACTTTCAGCAACGGTGTTGTTGAGTTCATCGTTCCGGTTGAGACCAAAGTTTCCGGCGAGCAGGGCAGTCCGAAGGCGGCGTAGACCGCACTTAAGAGCGCTGGAATTGGAGAGAGTGATTGTTATGGGTCTTGGTTGTGGCGAATGGCCAACGGTGCAAACTCTGTTGCAGGATCTTTCCGCCGAGGTGAAGCGGGCTTTCGACGAGATTCAAAGGCGAGCCCCTTGCCCAACAGGGGCGGTGCTTTGGAGAGAGGGACAGGAGTTGTCAGGGGTCTATGTGCTGCACAACGGCCGCGTTAGCGTCTTGCCGTTTGGCGCCAAGGGCGGCCAGCCGGGCTCCCGCACCGCCGCGGACGGAGAGATTCTGGGCCTTTCAGCCGTTATTTGCGGATGCCGTTCTCCAGACACCGCGCAGACTTTCGGTCCTTGTGACATAGGATTTATCGACCGGGAGGATTTTATTGATCTTTTGAGAAACCATCCCGAATTGGCGTTCCGCCTGGTTCGGGTTTTGAGCCAACAGCTTTGCACTGTGTTTGAAAGTTTCAGGCCTTCTCCACGGAGATCGTAGAGGGATGCAGCGGAATGCGTGGGTCACGCTTCCGGGCGGTTGCGGCGGGGTCGCTTGTTGGCTTGTAGAATCTTCTTGCGCACGCGGATCGACTTTGGCGTGACCTCGACGTATTCGTCCTCAGCGATAAACTCGATGGCCTGCTCCAGGTTGAGCGGCCGGACAGGAATCAGCCGGATCGCCTCATCGGCTACTGAGGCGCGCATGTTGGTCTGCTTCTTTTCCTTGACGGCGTTTACGTCCATGTCGTCCCAGCGCGAGTTTTCCCCGACCACCATGCCCTCGTAGACATCGATGCCAGGTTCTGCAAACAGCTCGCCGCGTTCCTGCAGATTGTAAAGCGCGTATCCGGTCGTCTTGCCGCTGCGGTCGGCGATCAGCGAACCCGTCAGGCGCGACGGGATGTCGCCTTGCCAGACATCGTATCCGCTAAACAGCGTATTCAATACCGCGGTCCCGCGCGTATCCTGCAGAATTTCGCTGCGCAGCCCGATAAGCCCGCGCGAAGGGATGACAAACTCCAGGCGGACGCGTCCGCTTGGAGTGCCCTGACCTACCATCCTGGTGTTGACGCCTTTGCGCCCGCCGATCTTCTGCATCAGCACGCCGACGAACTCCGCCGGGCAGTCGATGATCAACTGTTCCATCGGCTCCTGCATCTTGCCATCCACTTCCCGGGTGACGATCTCGGGTTTTCCCACGGCGAGCTCGTATCCCTCGCGCCGCATCGTTTCAATCAGGATGGCTAGTTGCAACTCCCCTCGCCCGAGCACCTTAAACGAGTCGGTGCTGTCCATCTCTTCCATGCGCAACGCGACGTTAGTGAGCAGCTCTTTCTCCAGCCGCTCGCGCAAATTTCTTGACGTGACGTAGGAACCTTCGCGCCCGGCGCAGGGCGAGGTGTTCACGGTGAATACCATCGAGATGGTCGGCTCGTCTACTGGCACGTGCACCAGGGCTCGCGGCGCCTCAGCGCTCGTAACCGTCTCGCCAATCGTGATGCCTTCGACTCCGGCGATGGCTACAATGTCGCCCGCTTCCGCGCGATCAACGTCAATGCGCTTGAGGCCCTCAAAGCCGTAAAGCTTGGTGATGCGCGTCTTTTGAATGACGCCGCCGAGCTTTACGATCGCTACTTCATCGCCGCGAGCCAGCGTGCCGGAAAAAATGCGTCCGATCGCAATGCGTCCGTGATACTCGCTGTAGTCAAGGTTCACCACGAGCAACTGCAGCACATCGCTGGGGTCGCCGGCTGGGGGCGGAATGCGTTTCAGGATCGCATCGAAGAGCGGCTTCAGGGTCTCTGAAGGCTCATCAAGCGAAGCCTTCGCGATGCCGCGTCGGGCGTTGGCGTAAACAATGGGAAAGTCGATCTGCTCTTCCGTCGCGTCGAGATCGATGAAGAGGTCGTAAATCTCGTTCACCACTTCCTGGGGGCGCGCATCGGTGCGGTCTATTTTGTTGATCACGACAATCGGAGGCAGCTTGGCTTCGAGCGCTTTGCGCAGAACGTAGCGCGTCTGCGGCAGCGGTCCTTCGCTCGCGTCAACCAGCAGGAGCACTCCGTCCACGAGTTTTAGGGCGCGCTCGACTTCGCCGCCGAAGTCGCTGTGGCCCGGAGTGTCCACGATGTTGATCTTGACATTGTTATAAAAGATGGCGGTGTTTTTGGCGAGGATCGTGATGCCGCGTTCGCGTTCGAGCTCGTTCGAGTCCATTACGCGGTCCACTACCTCCTCGCGCGCGTTGAAGATGCCGCTTTGCCAGAGCATGGCGTCCACCAAGGTAGTCTTGCCGTGATCGACGTGCGCGATGATTGCGATGTTACGAATGGATTCGCTCATAAGGTGTTGGTTTCAGATGATCGATTTCAATTCTGTGGACGGCGCTCCAGGGGGTGCCCGGGAGGCGGCAGTCAGCATGCGAGAAGGGCCGCCAACGGCTCAAGGCCCAAAGTTGGCGGGGCCAGACGCTGTGGCAAGTCTCACTTCTTATGTTAAGGCATAAAGGCGAAATCGGAAACCCCGGTCTGCGAACGCTTGCCGCGGCCGTTTACTCGGCTTAGCCTGACGTTATGGAAGTTGAATTGAGAAGCATTTTCGCGCTCCGGCGCAATGGCGCGAAGAGGTCGGTACTGACTTATTTTGGTTTTGTAGCGCCGGGCTTCAGCCCGGCACAGCCTTCAAAATGCCGACCTTCAGAGTCTGTGTGACAACTGCCGTTTTTGAGTTGGTGCGGCG
>NFUN01000031.1 GCA_002197525.1 Acidobacteria subdivision 13 bacterium RH2 MAG17b
CCTTATCTCAACGAGGCGCAGATCACGTCGGGCACACTAGCCTACGCGTTTGGCGCGGGCAAAGCCGTGGTTTCGACACCGTACTGGCACGCGGTCGAATTACTGGCCGAAGAGCGCGGCGTGCTGGTGCCATTCGGAGACGCCCAAGCCATTGCCCGCGAGGTGACCGGCTTGCTGCGCGACGCAACGCGCCGCCACGCCATGCGCAAAAACGCTTACAAACTGGGCCGCGAGATGGTCTGGGCCAATGTGGCGCGGCTCTACATGCGCTCGTTCGAGCTGGCGCGGCTCCAGGGAGCGCTGTTGTCCCGAAAGTCTTTTGCCACCAAGACGCTCGACCAGCAGCCGCAGGCCTTACCCCTTTTAAAACTCGATCATCTTACCCGGATGACCGATTCGACGGGCATTTTCCAACACGCCATTTTCACTGTCCCCAATTTTTCTGAAGGGTACTGTACAGATGACAATGCCCGCGCTTTCATCCTTGGGGCGCTGCTCGACGAGTTGGGAGAAGAACCGGAGTGCGTGCGCACCTTAGCCACAACCTACGCGGCCTTTTTGAATCACGCGTTCGACTTCAAAACGAAGCGGTTCCACAATTACCTCAGTTTCGACCGTCGCTGGCTCGACGACCAGGGGTCTGAAGATTGTCACGCCCGGGCGCTCTGGGCCTTGGGCGTGGGCGTGGGACGTTCGCCGCATCGAAGCTTCCAGATCATGGCCGGGCAACTCTTTGCTCAGGCACTGCCAGTAGTGACGGAGTTCACTTCGCCGCGGGCGTGGGCGTTCAGCCTCATTGGCATTCACGAATACCTGCGCCGGCTGAGCGGCGACAGCGCGGTGAATCAAACCCGCGAAACCCTCACTGCAAATTTGATGGAGCTTTTCGACAAGGCTGAGCGGCCGGACTGGCCCTGGTTTGAAGACAGCTTGACTTACGACAATGCCAAGCTCGCGCACGCTTTGATTCTGAGCGGCCGTGCCACCGGAGAACAAGCGGTGTTGGAACGAGGCCTGCAGGCATTGCGCTGGCTGGCGGAAGTGCAAACCTCCGAGAATGGGCACCTGCGGCCCATCGGCAGTAACGGATTCTATCGGCGCGGCGGCCCGCGCGCAACCTTTGACCAGCAGCCCATCGAGGCGCAGGCAATGGTGTCGGCCTGCCTCGATGCGTACCGGGTCACATCGGACTCCCGGTGGTACAAACAGGCCCAACGCGCCTTCGACTGGTTTCTCGGCTGGAACGATCTTGGGCAGGAACTGTACTCGCCCAGCACCGGCGGCTGCTGCGATGCGTTGCACGTGGACCGAGTCAGCGGGAACCAGGGCGCCGAATCAACGCTGGCCTTCCTGCTGTCGCTGGCGGAAATGCGGCTCATGCAAAACGCCGTCACTGCCTTCAATGAGCCAGGTTCTTAGCTTCAACCACCCGATGAAAACCGTCCAAATCAATCGCACCGGCATTACGTTGTATCCGGACCGCACGCGCGTGCTGCTGCGCCCGTTCCACTATATGAGCGATCAGCGCGCCATGACAATCTGCACGCAGGTCATGGCTCTCCCGGAAGGCGAAGTCCACACCCTGCTGGAGCAGTTGTCGGCCAAATTCGGTGCACGCCACCTGAAGATTAGCGAGTTTTTCAGACGGAGGTTTGAGGAAGTTCAACCCTATTTGCTCGCGGACCACCAACCCTCCGAAGAACGCGCGTTATTGCTCGGCGCGTATTTCAGCCGCGAGTATTCGCTCGAAGCCGCTGCGTCGTTCAATCCTTCCATCGTGCCGCACCCCGATCAATCGAAGGTTCCGCCCGGCTCACTGCGTTTCGTTCTAAGCCTGCGGGCCACAGGTGAAGGGCACATTTCCTCAATCACCTTTCGCACCGGAGTCCTCGACGCCAACGCCAATATCACCATCGACGCGGCCAGCCGTTACAGCCTCGAGCCAGCACTCGTGCCCAACGCGACCACCGAGAGACCTCTCTTCGAACGAAAGCTGGGTGATCTCGGTCTGGCGGGCGGCTTCAGCCGGCACGCTCTCAAGGCCTTGGGAAAAGCGTTCACGCTGAACGAACTGCGAACCAGCGTCAGTCTCGCCCTCAAGCAGCTTCGGACGCCTAATCTGGAAACCGAAGCCGTGGCCAGAAAGATCTTGATCCTGGCCCAATCCAACTACGAAGTGAGGTTCGAGCCGGACTCACATTTGTCCGAACGCGTGCTGTTTCCCACCACACCTTTGCAGAGCAACGGAATCGAGGATGCCCGCTTCGTTCTATTTCAGGACGAGGATGGCAGGCGAACTTATTACGCGACCTATACGGCCTACGACGGCAGACTGATCCAGCCGCAGTTTCTCGAAACATCCGACTTTCTTCATTTCAAATTCATCACGCTGAGCGGACCGGCCGTCCAGGGCAAAGGCATGGCGCTCTTCCCGCGAAAAATCAAAGGCCGGTACGGGATGCTGGGCCGGCAGGATTCGGAGAACATCTACGTGATGCTCTCCGATCATCTGCATTTCTGGCACACTAAACAACTTGTCCTGAAGCCGGCGTTCCCTTGGGAATTCATCCAGTTGGGCAACTGCGGGTCTCCGATCGAAACCGAAGCCGGGTGGCTGGTGCTCAGCCATGGCGTGGGACCGATGCGAAAATATTGTATCGGCGCCTTCCTGCTGGATCTCGATGACCCGGCGAAAGTCATCGGCCGGCTGCGCGAGCCGCTGATCGAGCCGAACGAAGACGAGCGCGAAGGCTACGTCCCCAATGTTGTTTACTCCTGCGGCGCTCTAATGCACGGGCGGCAGCTCATTGTTCCCTATGGCATGTCCGACTACGCCACAACGTTCGCAACCCTGTCACTCGGCGAGGTGCTGGCCGCCATGGAGTAGCCACGGCATGATTGATATGCCGTGGGTTCTTGGCCGTTTGGACGCAGGATCATCCGGTGAAGCGTCGCGTGCTGAAAGAACCTGGGAACCCGCCGCAGAGATTTAGAGGCGGCGCGGAAACCCATGTGGCGAGGGATTATAAAAGCAGGAGTCAGAACGAAGAGCTGTTTGCCGTTTGTTCTGTAACAGGGCTATACTTCTTGCATGCAACACCTGACGCTTCCCATCATCGTTGAAAGCGACCCAGACGGCTATTACGTCACCTGCCCCGGGCTCCAAGGCTGTTACAGCCAAGGGGAGACCTACGAAGAGGCGATTGCGAACATCAAGGACGCCATCCGGCTGCACGTCGAAGATCGCTTAGCTGACGGCGAAGAAATTTCGCAAAAGGTATCCGTGAGCCTCTCCACCGTTGAAATCGCCGTCTGATGCCGAAGTTGCCACGCCTCACAGCCCGCGAGATTGCCGCCGTATTGGAGAGAATTGGATTCTCACTCGCCCGGCAGCCACCAGATTTACAAGAATGCCGCCGGCAAAAGGTCTACGGTTCCGTTTCACGCCTCGAAAATTCTCCACCCGAAAGTTCTGAAGAGCATTTTGCGCGACGCCGATCTAAGTCCTGGCGACCTGGAGAAGCTGCTTTGAATCGACTGCGCCCGCGGGTGGCGGAAAGTAGTGTAATACCTCAAGATATGCAGGGAGAAGCAAGCATCGCAGACCCGGAGGGTCTGCGGCCCGTCCGCGACAAAGGAGAATGGCGTTGGCCGTTTTGCAGACTTTGGGTTTGGCGCTCGGGGCATCGTTCGCTTCCGGCCTGAACCTCTACGCCACCGTTGCCGTGCTGGGTTTGCTCCAGCACTTTCAGGCTACTTGCCTTCCGCTCCCGCTAAGCGGGTTAGGTCACCCCATCGTCATCGCGGTTGCACTGGCTCTGTACGCAATCGAGTTTTTCTTTGACAAGATTCCATACGTGGATAACGTTTGGAACGCGTTTCATACCTTTATCCGTCCTCCGGCCGCAGCTTTGCTTTCCTACGGCGCGTTCGCCTCTTTCCCGGAAGAGTGGCGCGTGCTGGGTGCGCTACTCGGCGGCGGGATCGCGCTCTCCTCACACGGCACCAAGATGGCAGTCCGAACAGCCGCTACGGTCAGCCCCGAGCCCTTCAGCAACATCGTACTGAGCTTGGGAGAGGACGGTGTGACTGCCGTCCTGACGTGGATGGCTACTGCGCATCCCATATTCACGACCGTAGTCGTCGCTGTGTTGACTGGGATTTCGGTTTATCTGATGGTGAAACTGTATGGCGCTCTTCGGCGCAGCCTCAGAGGGCTTTTTCGCGTCTTCCGTCCTTCCAGCACACACATGCGGTAGCTACGACCGGTCACCGCGATCTAGCGCAGAGCGGGGTAGCCACGGTCAGCGCCTTTCTGACCGTGGGCTTTTCACAAGGGCAACTGCCCACGGTCAATCGGAAAGAAGATTGACCGTGCCTACCAGCTACCAGCTATTCTACACTCTGGAAACCGCACACACGGCGCCATGTATGCGCCACCCGCGAAATCCCACAGCCGGGGGAAGGAGCAAAATGAGCTTTGTGTTTTTCTGGTTCCTGTTCAGCATCCTCGCCGGCATCTTTGCCAGTAGGCGTGATCGCTCGGGTGTGTGGTTCTTTATCATTGCCCTTCTCCTGAGTCCTCCTGTGTCGTTCCTTTGGGCTACATTCAGTCCGGGGGGAAAGATATGCCCGTATTGTGCGTCGAGGATCAGAAATGCGGCGAGAGTTTGTAAGTTTTGCGGGAGAGAGTGACCTGCCCCCCTTCTTTGTACCAATCATAATGTGAGTTCCGGGGGGTGGTCTTGCTTTTGTTCTTCTCTCCGGGGCGGCTCGAAGGGAGC
>NFUN01000032.1 GCA_002197525.1 Acidobacteria subdivision 13 bacterium RH2 MAG17b
CCGTTTTTGAGTTGTAGCGGCGCTCTATGAGCGCCGAAGCTATTGAAAAATAAAGACCGGCGGTCACAGACCGCCGCTACAGCCGCAGTTGTCACACAGGCTCTGAAGGTCGGAACTACTGAGTCGCTGCCCATGGTAGCGCGGAGTTTCCCGATCTCGGAAACTCCGCGGCTTGTACCGTGTGCCATCCGAGAAAAGCCGAGGACTTGCTGAACAAGTTCGCGCTCAAGGAGTTCCGGGGAACGGCTGGAAGGGCATCCTGATTGTGACGTTTCCGTTGAAGAGCGGAGCGTCTTGAGCGAGGCTGCGAGAGCGTTACTCCGCCCAGCTCTCCGGCGCGCCGCTGGCTTTGAGTTTCTCTTGCAGGGCTTGCAGATTCTGCTGCGCCTGTTGGACGGCTTGCTGCGCGGACTGTTCTTCTTGTTCCTTCGCGTCGATTTTGGCGAAAAGCTGGCTTTGTAAGTTCGGGTCGAGAGTGCGAAGCTGCTGTAGCTTGAGGAGCCTCATCTCTTCCTCAGTTACTCTTTCCTGTTCCTTAGCTGCGGCAAGCGCCTGGCGCGCGGCCTGGAAACGCGCCCGCCAGTACGCGTGTGTCCCGGGCTTCACTCCTGGCGGAATCACGCTTTGGGCCCCAGCTAAACCACTGGCGCTCGCGCCGGCCCAGGAAAGCTGCTGCTGTAGCTGGCCGAGCTTCCCTTGTAGCCGGTCGACGGCCGCTTGATCGTCTGCGACCTGCTGCTTCTTGTCGTTTAGTTCTGCTGTCCTTTTGTTGATGTCTTGGCGCGTGTATTCCTGGAACAGAGTTTGGTTGGGATTGGGATAATATTGCATCTGGTTCTGGGCCAGTTGTTGCTCGATGACCTCCAGTTCCCGCTTGTGCGTCTCCAGCCGGGCGCGCGCAACGCTCAACTGGTGCTCAAGATAAGCTGCCTGCTGGATCATCTCCGGGCTTGGCTTTGCTCCGAAGACGCCCTGAGAGCCAGCCCCTGAAGAGCTTGCGCTGACAATGCCCACGCCTGCATTACCAGTCGGCAAGTTATCGTTGGTGAACAGCGGCACATGCCCGGCCGGAATCTTCGCGCGCTCCTCCTGTAGTTTTTTCGCTATGGCGGCGACCGATGGAGGATTGACGATCTCATCGAGCCTCTCCGTTTGATTCGCGGAACGAGTAGCCGCAGGAACCGCGCCCGCCGCCAAGATCATTCCAAAGATTGCTACGGCCCTCAGCGTTTTAATACCAGTTAATACCATATGTATACTCCTCCTCTAAATCTAGGCTTGACCCGTCCTGAAATCAAGCGGCAACTCGGTAGTGGTTCGGTTTGGCTGTTGTAGCAGCGTCTGTGGCCGGCGCCCCTAAGGGCTGAGTTGCAAGGCCGCTGGCCAACCCGTGGCCCGCTGGAAACGGATGTGGAGCGCTTCGTAACAAGTCCAAAAACACGTCCAAAAATTGACACTCCGAGACCCGCATGTTAGCGTGAAAAGTTGAAGCTGGTCCTGATGATCCAGTCCGGGGTTCTCTAACCCTCGCCGGAAGATCGCCCATGCCGCAGAAAGACGCATTCTTTTTCGAAATGTACGGCATCACGCCGCACGACCTTGAGAAGGTTCTGGCCGCTGCGCTTTCCAAAGGCGGAGATTATGCTGATCTCTACTTCGAGCACACGACCAGCAGCTCGGTTCTGGTGGACGAGTCGCTTGTTAAGAGCGCGAGCGAAGGCATTTCCGTGGGCTGCGGGATACGCGTGCTGGCAGGCGAGCAGACGGGTTACGCGTACACCGACGACCTTGATCCCGAGAAAATCTTAAGAGCCGCGCGGATTGCGGCGCGCATCGCGAGCGGCCCGGCTCGGGTTTCTACGGTGGGGTTGAGCACGGTTGAACCACCGCGTAATTTCTATCCCGTGGTGGCGCCGCCGACGGATCGCGGGCTTGAGGAAAAGCTTGGTCTCGTCCGGCGGGCGGACTCGGCCGCGCGCGCATACGACCCGCGCATCCAGCAGGTGCGCGTCACTTATGGCGATCAGATTCGTCATGTGCTGATCGCAGGTTCGGACGGCAGGGCGGTGACCGATTTTCAGCCGTTGGTGCGGATGAGCGTTTTTGCCATTGCGCGCCAGAACGGAAATTTCCAGTCCGGATCTTACGGCGGCGGCGGGCGCGTGGGGCTTGACTTCTTCGCGGACGACCATTCACCGGAGCATTATGCGCGTGAGGCGGCGCGGCAGGCGATCGTGCAGCTTGACGCGCGCGAAGCGCCAGCCGGAGAAATGGAAGTGGTGCTGGCGCCCGGCTGGCCTGGCATCCTGCTGCATGAAGCCATCGGACACGGTCTTGAAGCGGACTTCAACCGCAAAGGTATTTCCGCATTCAGCGGACGTATCGGGCAGCGCGTGGCTTCCGAGATTTGCACCGTGGTGGATGACGGAACGGTGCCGGCGCGGCGCGGTTCGTTGAACGTGGATGATGAAGGCGCGCCCACGGGCCAGACCGTGCTGATTGAAAACGGCATCTTGCGCGGTTATTTGCAGGACAAGCTGAGCGCGGATGTGATGAAGACCACGCGCACCGGCAACGGGCGGCGCGAAAGTTATGAGCACATTCCGATGCCGCGCATGACGAACACCTATATGCTGGCGGGGCGGGACGATCCGGAAGAAATCGTCCGTTCCGTGAAGCGCGGACTTTACGCAGTCTATTTTGGCGGCGGTCAGGTGGACATTACGAACGGCAAGTTCGTCTTTTCCGCTTCCGAAGCGTATCTCATCGAGGACGGGAAAATCACCGCGCCGGTGAAGGGCGCCACGCTGATCGGCGACGGGCCGACGGTGCTGACGCGCGTGACGGCCGTGGGCAACGACCTGCGGCTTGACCCAGGCATCGGAACGTGCGGCAAAGACGGGCAGAGCGTGCCGGTGGGCGTGGGCATTCCAACGCTCAAGGTCAGCCATCTCACAGTGGGTGGTACGGCGCCGCGCGCGGCACAATCCTTTTCTTCATCCTGATTCCCTAGAGAGTTTTGATCATAGGCGCCGGCCGGGACGCACCCTAATTATGGCTGAAGAGCAGCTTAAACAGATCGCAAACGACTTGGTGGGCCGCGCCATGCGCGCTGGAGCGAGCGCCGTGGACGCGGTGGTTTCCGAAGCCGATGAGTTTTCCGCCACGGTGCGGATGCGGCGGATTGAAAGCCTGAAGGAAGCAGCTTCGAAGGCGCTCGGTTTGCGCATCTTTCTCGGCAATCGCAGCGCAAGCTCTTACTCCGGGGATTTTTCGCCGCGCGCTCTCGACCGGCTGGCGGAGCGGACGCTTTCCATGGCCAGAGCGACATCAGAAGATCCGGCGAGCGGGCTTCCTGAAGCGTCGCAGCTCGGCTGTTATGAAGGCGACTTGCAGCTCTATTCCCCGGATGTCGCCGAGCTTTCAACTTCCGAGCGGCTCGATCTGGCCCGGCGGGCGGAAGAAGCGGCGCTGGCCTACGATCCGCGCATCCAGAATTCGGAAGGCGCTTCGTTTGAAGCGACAACGTCCGCCAAGGCCTATGCAAATTCCCTTGGTTTTGTGGAAAGTTACCGGTCTTCGTACTGCGGGCTGTCGGTGGCGCCGGTGGCCGTGGACGGCCAGGGCGGTGGAATGCAGCGGGATTACTGGTATTCGGTAGCCCGCCGCGCCGCGGCGCTCGACCTGCCCGAGGCGGTGGGCCGCAAGGCGGCGGAGCGGGCGCTGCGGAAGCTCGGCGCGCGCAAGGCGCCTACCTGCCGCGTGCCTGTGATTTTTGATGCGGAGACGGCAAGGACGCTAGCGGGCCACGTGTTTGAAGCGGTTCGCGGCGACGCCGTTTACCGCAGCGCCTCGTTCCTGGCTGGAAAACTCAATCAGCCGGTGGCGGGAACGAACGTGACGATAGTTGATGACGGCCTGCGGCCGGGCGGCTTCGGCTCACGCCCGTTTGATGACGAAGGGATTCCCGCTTCGAGCACGCCGGTGATCGAGAAGGGCGTGTTGAGCAACTATCTGCTCAACACATACACCGCGCGGAAGCTCAACCTCAAGACCACCGGCAACGCGGCGCGCGGCGTGGCAGGCCCGCCTGCGGTAGGTCCTAAAAACTTTTACCTTGCTGCCGGACCGTATCCCCTCGAGGAGATGGTGCGCGCAGTGAAGCAGGGCTTATACGTGACGGAGCTCATCGGATTCGGCGTGAACGTCGTGACGGGCGACTATTCGCGCGGGGCAGCGGGAATGTGGATTGAAAACGGCGAGATGGCCTATCCGGTCGAGGAAGTCACGATTGCGGGAAACCTGCCGGAAATGCTGAGCCACATTGCGATGATCGGCTCCGAACTCGAGTTCCGGGGAGCGATCGCTGCGCCGCCTGTCCTGGTGGAAGGGTTGACCGTGGCAGGGCTTTAAGCAAAATCGATGGCCGTAGGCTCGACATCCGGAAAATGGCTTGCGCTTTCGGTGGCCGTTCTGGCCATCGTGGTGGGCGTCTACGTGTGGATCGCGCAGCGCAGCGCTCAACCCGAGCTCGCTCACCACGCCATGAGCGCTGCGGAACAGAGCTATTTGCATGAGGTCGGAATTACCAACGCGAAGATGAGCGAGGCCAGCAACTTTTTAGGCAACACGCTTTATTACCTTGATGCTCAACTGAGCAACAAAGGTCCGAAGACCATCCGGCAACTCGACTTAACACTCACCTTCATGGACCCTTTCGGCCAGGTGGTGCTGCGCAAGGTCGTACTCCCGATCACGCCACAAACGCCCGCGCTCAAGGGCGGAGCGACCGAGGCGGTCCACTTCACCTTTGAGCATTTGCCGGCGGAATGGAATGAAGGGCCGCCGGTGATTACCCCTACTTACGTGAGCTTCTAGTGAGGTTTACAAATTATAGCGGCTTTTTTTGTAGCGCCGGTGTCCCCACCGGCGTCTTTCGGCGCTGAGGACAGCGCCGCTACAGCGGATGTTGTCACTATAATTTGTAATTTTCAATAGGTGCAGGCGGCGGGCGTACTTGTCAGCGTCCCGTCCATCGCGGCGCGCGTTTTTCCAGAAAAGCGCTCAGCCCCTCCTGGAAATCCGCCGTGGATCGAATGCGCGCGCTCCATTCAATGCCGAGCTCGATTTCACGATCCAGTTGCGCCCTGGAGTAATCTGCGATCAGCCGCTTTGTATACTGAAGGGAAATAGGGCTCAGGGCCAGACACTGAGCGGCGATTTCCAAGGCCCGGTCCCGCAGCCGTTCCGGTGCGACAATTTCACTGACCAATCCGAGCTCGCGAGCCTCCTCCGCGCCGAAGACGCGGCCGCTCAGCAACAGATCGCGCGCGCGTTTTTCGCCGATCTCGCGGAGAACGAACGCCGCGATAAGGGCCGGCATGAAGCCGACGCGGACTTCGGTGAATCCGAATTTCGCCTCGGGAACGGCGATCGTGAAGTCGCACAGCATAGCTAGGCCGCAGCCTCCCGCGACCGCATGGCCGGTGACGGCCGCGATCAGCGGTTTGGGAAACTCGTAAAAGCGGCGGAACATGGCGGCGACACGGCGCGCATTTTCGGTATTCGGATCCGCGTCTGCGGCACCCGAGCCGGCGCTTTTCTCATCCCGCTTTGCCGCTGCAGCACCAGACTTGAGTCCGAAAAGATCCATCCCGGCGCAGAAATCCCTTCCGGCGCCGGTCACGATCGCAACCCTGGCTGCGCCCGATTCTATTTCGCTCAAGGCGGATTGCAGCTCCTCCATCATTTCCGGCGAGATGGCGTTGCGCCTTTCCGGCCGGGCGAGCGTCAGTGTTGCAACCTCGTCTTTCACTTCAAGTTTGAGCGTGTTGTAGGTCACGGTGTTTTAGCTCCGGATTGGAGAAGTGGCGTAGAGGCTGCGAAACTCCTTGGTAGCCTCGATGGCGGCAAGCATGGCCGACGGTGAGATTCCGGTGGAAGCGCCGAGCGTGGAAACCACAACCTCGGTCGGAATGTTACCGGTCAATGCGTCCCCAGCGAAAGGACAGCCTCCGAGTCCCGTCAGCGCCCCTTCAAAACGGCGGCATCCGGCTTCATAGGCCGCGAGCACTTTGTCCGCGGCGTGTTCCGGCTGGCTGTGCAGGTGAACGCCCAGATCGATTCCCTCCGCGCTGCCCTTCACCTGGCGAAAAAGCCCGCCGATTTCCTCCGGGCTGGCCACTCCCACCGTGTCCGCCAGAGATACGGCGCTTACTCCAATGCTCATCAGCCATTCGAGAGCGTCCGCGGTCACGTCAGGATTCCATGGTTCGCCAAAAGGATTGCCGAAGGCCATAGAAATGTAAACCACGAGCTTCTTCCCGGCGGCGCGCGTGGCTTGCTCGATCATCTTCACGAGCGCCCGCGACTCCGATTGGGACATGTGCGCGTTCGAACGGCGGAAGTTTGCGGAGACCGAATAGGGATAGCCAAGTGTCGCCACGCCCGGCGCGGCCAAGGCTCTGTGGAGCCCCTGTTCGTTCACCACAATGCCGATCACCTCGACTGGCTGATTGCTTCCACGCGGTTCCTCCGGCTGGCCGTCACGGCCGTTGGCTCGCGTATCTAACAAGCCGCTCGCCACCAAGCTCTGCATGACGGCTTCGCTGTCCGCCATCTGGGGCACATACTTGGGCGCCACGAAGCTGACGGCGTCAAGATGCCGGAAGCCCGCCTCGATCAGTTTGCGCAGATACGCTACTTTAGCTTCGGTAGGGATGATTTCCGCCAGCCCTTGCCAGGCGTCGCGGGGGCATTCGATGATTTTTACTTGGTCCATTGCGTTCCTTGGAGTCGTACGCTCACGTCTGCAATACTCCGGTCTTGAATTCAGGAACATCTGGATTCAAGGCTGCGGCTTCCAGAGCCCAGATCAAAGCCTCGCGGGTTTCCGCCGGATCGATGATGGCGTCCACCCAGAGGCGGGCTGCGCCGTAACGCGGGTCCATTTGGCGCTGGTAGGTTGACCGGACGGATTCGAAGAGTTCCCGCCGCTCTGCTTCGGTCAGGCTGCGTCCTTCGCGTTCAAGCTGCTTGATTCTGATTTCAACGAGCGTTCCTGCGGCGGATTCGCCGCTCATCACGGCGTAGCGCGCCGTCGGCCAGGCAAAAATGAACCGGGGATCGTAGGCCTTTCCGCACATGGCGTAGTGGCCGGCGCCGAAGCTGCCGCCGCAGATCACGGTGATCTTCGGGACAACGCTGTTCGAGACGGCGTTCACCAGCTTGGCTCCCGCCCGGATGATGCCGCTCCATTCGGCTTCCTTGCCCACCATGAATCCGTTTACGTCGTGCAGGAAGACGAGCGGAATCCGGTTCTGATTGCAATCCATGACGAAGCGCGCGGCCTTTTCGGCAGAGGCCGTATAGATGACCCCGCCAAACTCGATTCGCTTCTGCCCGGTTCCCGGCGCCATGGTGTGCGCGTGCAGCTTTTGATTGGCCACAAGGCCCACCGCCCATCCGCCGATGCGCGCGTAACCGCACAGAACGGTCTGGCCATATTCGGTGCGGTATTCCTCAAAAATCGAGCCATCCACGATGCGGGCAATGATTTCCCGCATGTCGTACTGCCGGGCGGGATTATCCGAAAAGACTCCGTAGATTTCCTCCGCCGGATACGCCGTGGGTTCGGGAGATTGATAATCGAACGGCGAAGCGCGTCCGGTGCCCGTTTTGTCCACGATCGCGCGGATGCGTTCGATGCAGGTGACGTCATCGGGCTCCCGGAAATCGACGGTGCCGCTGATGCGGGCATGGACCTCCGCGCCGCCCAGCTCCTCCGCGGACGTCTGCTGCCCGATCGCAGCCTGGACGAGCGCAGGTCCGGCAAGAAAGAGGCCGCTGCCTTCGGTCATCAGGACGTGGTCACACATCACTGGCAAGTAGGCTCCCCCGGCCACGCACATGCCCATGATGGCTGTGATTTGGGGAATGCCCTTGGCGCTCATCACCGCGTTGTTGCGGAACACTCGGCCGAAATCGTCGGTATCAGGGAAGACGTCCTCCTGCAAAGGTAAGAAGATGCCCGCTGAATCTACCAAGTAAACGGTAGGAACGTGATTTTCGAGCGCGATGTTCTGAGCGCGAATCACCTTCTTAGCGGTCAAGGGGAAAAATGCACCCGCTTTCACCGTGGCGTCGTTGGCGATGATCATCACCAGTCGCCCGTGAATCCGGCCGAGGCCGGTGACCACTCCAGCCGCGGGAGCCCCACCCCACTCCGAATACATCTCATGCGCGGCATAGATGCCGAGTTCGAAAAAGCCGGTTCCAGGGTCGATAAGTTTTGCGGTCCGCTCGCGCGCCGTCAGCCGCCCCTTGCGATGCTGCGCTTCCGTGGCTCGACCGCCTCCGCCCTGCCGAATGAGGTTCTCTTCGTTTTTGATTCGCGACAGAAGAGCCGCCATCCGGCGGGTATTCGCCTCAAATTCCTGCGAGTGCGGGTCAACGTGGCTTGTAATCAAGCTGCGGGACAACCGGGCGACCTCATCTCATGTTGCGGACCGAGCGTACAGGCGCGCAGAGCGATTTTTAGGGACCTCCAAGAGTAGCCGGGAGACAACTTGGCTTCTGTCTCCGCCGATGGGCGTAGCGCTCACGGTGGCTGCTAAGTTCGCACACCAGTATACGTGGCTTCACTGTTTGGTTGTACGGCTTTCTCGCCTTAACGGATCGCAGCCTATTGAGGTTTACAAATTATAGTGACAACATCCGCTGGTTCGGCGCTGTCCTCAGCGCCGAAAGACGCCGGTGGGGACACCGGCGCTACAAAAAAGCCGCCACTATAATTTGCAAACCTCAATAGGCGCGGACAGCTCGACTTGCGATGTGTCTCGCCCCGCCAGAACCCCCCGATCAGCAAAGCCCGCGCGAGCCGTGACGCCACGCGTCTGGCCTCGAGCAACAACCACGTTAGACCGGTTTCCTACAGAAAATCCCGACGCACCCCTCTGAATGCACAGCGATTTCCATAAAATAACTAAAACAGGACTTGACAAACTGATAATTACCTTATACAAGCAATAGTGAACCAACTAGCAAATAGACTCACGCACAGTCTATGTCGTACCGATATTTCGGTGAAGGGCTAAGAGGATGGTGCATTTCCGGGAGGTCATGAACGTCCGTGAGGCGTCCCAGTACCTAGGGGTTTCTAAAGAGACCCTATACAAGTATGTCACCGAAGGAGCGCGTTCCGGCTTTCAAGTTGGGAAACCGGTGGCGCTTCAAGAAGGCCGTGCTTGACCGCTGGATGGAAAGACAAAGCCGGCAGCGGAAGGTTACGCGTGAGGCAGGGCGGGCTACGGCCAGCCGGACGTGAGGCGGAAGATGTTCTGGTCGCGAAAAAAACGCTCCAATGCAGTGGTTGGCCTGGATATCGGTTCAAGCTCGGTCAAGGTCGTGCAGCTCAAGCAGTCCGGTGGGCGCTACGAACTCGTGAACTTGGCGCTTGATCAACTGGGCCAAGACAGCATCGTGGACGGCGCCATCATGGACACCCTCTCGGTTTCCTCGGCGATTGAAAAGGTCTTTGAAGAGAACAAGATCGCTACGACGGAAGTTGCTACCTCTGTTTCGGGTCACGCGGTTATCGTGAAGCGCATCACGGTCGGAGCAACGACGGAGGAAGAGCTCGAGCAGGCGGTGCAGCAGGAGGCTCTACAGCACATCCGGTTCGACTTGGCGGAAGTGAACCTGAGCTACTACGTTCTCGGCCCCGCCTCTACCGGCAATGCGCTTGACGTCTTGCTGCTTGCCGTCAAGCGGGAGAAGATACAGAGCCACACGGACCTTCTGGCACAATCCAACAAGACGCCACTGGTCGTCGATATCGATGCGTTCGCACTGCAAAACGCTTTTGAAGTCAGCTACGAGCCGGCGCCCGACCAGATCATCGCGCTTTTGAACATCGGCGCCAGCATCATGAACATAAACATCACGCGCGGCGGAATGCCGATGTTTACGCGCGATGTTTCAGTGGGAGGGAACCAATACACCGACATCCTGCAGAAGGAGCTCGACCTGAGTTTTGAGGACGCGGAAAAACTGAAAATGGGTCACAGCCTCCCCAACACCGCGCCCGACGCAGAGATCCCTTACCTCCGTTCGGTCTCGGAGCTTCTGCTTCTTGAGATTCAAAAGACTTTCGACTTTTTCCGGCACACGACTTCCACCGATCCTATCAACGCCATTTACCTGGCGGGAGGCACGGCGCGAGTCAAGGGCCTGATGGAGTTGCTTAAATCGGAATTCGACTTGCCGGTAGAGATCTTGGATCCGTTTCGTAAGATTCACTTCAGCCCGGATAAGTTCGATCCGGGTTTCGTGGCTGAGATTGCCCCCCGCATGACGGTTGCTGTGGGCTTGGCGTTGAGGAGTTTTGACGCAGCATGATCCGGATCAACCTTATCCAACCCGTCAAGCAGGAAGTGGAGCCGAAGGCCCGGGAAGCAGCCCCGTCGCTCGCGCAAAGAAAGGAAATCTACCCTCTGGCGAGCCTTGTGATCTGCCTTGCTGTGGTGGGTCTGATCTACTGGATCTCCAATTACAAGATTAACCAGCTTAACTCTCAGATAGCGGTCGAGCGGCAGGAAGCAGCACGGCTGGCCGGCATCCAGGCGCAGAACGTGAAGTATCAGGGCCAACTCGCCCAAATCAACGAACATATTCAGTTAATTCAGACCTTGGAGCAAAGCCGCACCGGGCCACAGGCGCTGCTGGCCCAGCTTGGAAACGCCGTGAACCGGACCAACGGGCTTTACCTGCTTTCGGTGGATGCCTCCAAAGACCGCCTGGCCATTCACGGGCAATCCGACTATGTAAACGCCATCGCGGACTTCATTGCCACGCTCGAGAGTTTACAGTCCTTCAACGACGTACAACTAAGGCAGGTTTTTGAAGACGACCAGAGCAGCAGAGTGAGCTTCAAATTCGACCTGGATTGCCTCTACAGACCTCCGGTAGAGGCGCCGCCCCCACCGGCTCCCCCCGCCGGTCTCAAGGGGCGGCAACCAGGTCGATGAACCGGGGTACGGTGTAACATGGCGTCAAAAACGTTCAGCGATCTTACTCCGCAGCAGCAAGGGATCGTGCTGGCTTTCTTGCCGGTGCTTCTGGCTGCTGCCGTCTATTACGAGATGGTGATGCCGCTCAGCCAGAAGATTAAGGGGCTCGAGGGCCAGCGGGCAACGCTGCACGCTCAGAATCTCCGTGGCCGGGCGCTGGAGGGCCAGCGTACTGACTTGATCAAGAGAATCGCCGATGCCCAGAAGCAACTGGATACGCTCCGCCAGATCGTCCCAGACCAGCCAGCGGAGGACCAATTCGTCAAGTTGGTTTACAACACAGCCGTATCGTCTGCGATTCGCATCCGCTCGTTGGTGGCGCAGCCGCCGGTGCGCCAAATGTACGATACAGCCGTGCCATACGCCGTGCATTTGGACGGCGCCTACTATTCCATGCTGAGTTTCTTCAACCGGCTTGCGGCCATCCCAAGGATTGTTAACGTCTCGAACCTCACATTGGGGCAGCCTGGCGGTCCTGGCGGAAAAGGAACATACCGGGTGAGCCCAGAAGAAACCGTGGGTGCAAACTGCATTCTCACAACTTTCTACAATAGTCCGCCGCCGCCCCCGCCTGCGCCGAAGCGCGGGTCGCCGCGGAGATAAGCCAGCAGGGTCATAAGCCATGTGGACCGCGTCATTTTCGCCGGAAAAAGGACCTGGAAACCTCAGCCACGGCATCTTCGCAATAGCCATGTCGGCGGCGGTTATGATCCTCTTTGCCGCCTCCGCCCGGCCTATCTCGATTCCAGCGGCGAAGGCCCGCGCAGAGGCTCTGTCACGGAGCGCCGCCAGTACAAAAACTGCTCCGCCGCTCGTGGGTCAAGCGGATGCTGAGTTGAACCTGAATATGGGAATCACTCAGGCTCCCGAGCTGGCGGGTAAACGGGACCCATTCAGGTTACCGCCTCCGCCACCTCCACCAGGGGCCGTGCCGAAAGCTGTTTCCAAGCCTAGTGGACCACGGATTGACCTGCCGCCTGGCCCAGGCGGGCTCTTGATCGACCAACTCAGGCTTCAAGGAATTGTCGCCGAGAATGCAACCCATCGCATGATCGCGATCGTGACCAGTGATACGAACCGAGCTTATTTCCTGCGGCTTAATGAGCCGGTTTTTGACGGAGTGGTCACTCAAATCACTCCGGATGCGATCCATTTCCGTCAACGGCTGCAAGGCGCTCACGGCAGCGTGAGTTTCCGCGAAGTAGTGAAGCGGCTGAGTCCGAGGAAATCTCAATGAAACGAAAATCGATACCGGCTGTGCTGGCAGCGTGCTTTCTGATGGTGTGGGTGTGCTTTTCGGCGGACCGGCAAACGGCTTCCGGCGTCATGGCCCGAACTCCCGGGACCCTTAATGTTCCGGCAGCGCCTGCAAAGGCCCATTCTTCCGCTGCCCAGCCCGGCCAATTGGCTGGGCAACCTCCGGCTAACGCGGAAAAACCTGCCACGGTGGAGTACGTTTCCGTGCAGACAAACGACAGCGGGCAGACTATCGTCAAGATTCGAACGACGCGCCAGGTGAAGTTCAAACCTTTTCATCTTACGAACCCACCCCGGCTAGTAGTCGATCTTGATGGGACGCAGGTCACAAGCTTTGAGAAGGTGATGGCGAAACAAGCGGGAACCTTAAAGGATGTCCGTGTCGGTCAGTTTCGCGTCAGTCCATCACCTGTCACTCGCGTGGTTGCGGACTTGGCTGCCGCTGCGCCTTTCCAGATTCAATCAGAACCTGATGGGCTGCAAATCCGGTTCGGGGGTGACTCAAAAACGGCACGAACATCCAAAACAAGCGTCTCCGATAAAATTACTGCGCCTGATCCTCACGCGCGTCTTCGCCACTCCAAGCTTGATGAGATTGCTGCGGTGCAAGTTCCTGCTTATTCGCCCGGTCTGACTCCGGTAGTGGACCTCTCCCGACCGGTTGAATTGGATTTGGCGGATTTGAAGTCAGCAGCCTCTGCGGGAAAAGTTTCGCAGCCAGCCAGCGACCCGCCGCCACAAGCTGCTGCGCGGATGTTGGCGGTGGCCGATCCTACCGACCCGGCAAGTCCTGACCCTCCGCAGACTCCGGTTGCGCAGACAATGTCCGCCGCTCAGACCACAGCGGAGGTCTCACCGCCGGGGAGCACCATGCAGGGAGCCATTGTCTCGACGCCGTTCTTCAGTACGGTGACACCACACTATACGGGGAAACTGATCTCCCTCGATTTGCGAGACGTCGATATTCGAGATTTTTTCCGGCTTATTCACAGGGTTAGCGGCTTGAATCTGGTTGTTGATCCTGACGTCGCAGGAAAAATCACGATGGTGATGGACGACGTGCCCTGGGATCAGGCTTTGGACATCGTTTTGAAGAACTATGACCTTGGAAAGACCCTGGAAGATGGCGTGGTTAGGATCGCCAAAGAGCAGACTTTGACTGCGGAGGCGACCGCCCAGGCCAAAACGCGAAGCGACAGGCTTAAGTACGAACCCTTAGTTACCGTGATCCGGCGGCTGAGGTACGCACACGCTGCGGATCAGTTACCCGGCCAGGCTGGCGCGATGGGCGGGCCGGGCGGAATGCCGCAGATCATTCCAGGCGTTGCTACGATTCTCAATGGTTTTAAGGGCTCTGTGGTCAGCAACGAGGGGAAAATCCTGGCCGACCCGCGCGATAACGCGGTCATTATCACCGATCACTTGTCTCAAATTCCCATCATCGAAAAGGTCATCGACAGGCTGGATACCCGAGCCAAGCAGTTGTCCATTCAGGTGCGCGTGATCTTGGCCAACTCCGATTTCACCCGGACGCTCTCTTCCGTGCTCAGCGGAGTATTCCAAAGCCCCAATGGGCACACGGTCGGGGCCGGTGGAACGGGACAGGGCATTCTTGGCGTCGCTCCTACGAGTTCTCCATTGCCAGCGCTTACCGTCACACCTCAGGCGCCCACCGTAGGTGCGACGGGATTTGGAGCCTTCGCTATCACAACCGCAAGCGCCGGCTACGCGATCAACGCCGCTATTACAGCGGCTGAAACGCGTAACCAAGCTCGCACTCTGTCGCGGCCCACTATCGTGACCCAAGACAATATCAAAGGAGAGGTACAGCAAGGCGTCCAGATTCCGATTCAGACAAACATTAACAATACAATCGCCGTGCAATATGTCAATGCAACCCTTCAGCTCGATGTGACCCCCCAAGTAACCGCCGGCAACGGAATATTTCTCAACATATATGTGAACAATGCCTCGGTGGGCACCATCAGTACCGTAGCAGGACCGTCTATTAATACCCAGGAGGCCACAACGCAGGTGGTTGTTCCGGATGGCGGCACAGTTGTCTTCGGCGGAATCACGGTCACCAACCGCTCTCGCACCGCCACGTATGTTCCGTTGCTAGGCAGCATTCCCATTATCGGCAATCTCTTCAAATCGAGCGCAGTAAACGATCAAAATCAACAACTGCTATTCTTCGTCTCACCCACCATACTTCCTGGGTAAGGGGGCCCGTTAACTTCCGCTAGGCTGCTCAAAGCGCTTCGCGGTTAAGCTGGGAAATCGGGTCGCGGGCCCCTGTGAAGCGCACCCCTTATGCCTCTGACGCTCGCGCTTGTAAATGCCGCCGCACGTACTCCCGGAACGCTTCCTCGAGCGCCTCGGTGATTTTCCCGGGGGCTTTGAATTGCCAGCGCTCGCCGATGGACTGCACGGCGCCGACTTCGCGCGTCGTCGAACTGATGAAAACCTCTTCGGCTTGATCCAGCGAGTCCAAAGTAAGAGGTTGTTCGGAGACGGAGATTCCTGCCGCTGGCCCGATTTCGAGAAGGGTTTCCCGCGTAACTCCTGGGAGGCATCCGGAGGCTAGCGGCGGAGTCAACGCCTTTCCGGAGCGGACCACAAAGATGTTCGCTGACGTGCATTCGGCAACTTCGCCTCGCTCGTTGAGGAGCAGCGCTTCGTCGTTGCCTTCGGCTCGGGCCTTTTCCATGAGCGTCGAGTTGCCAGCCCAGGAAAGCATCTTGGCGCCGGCGAATGTTCCGGCTGCGAAAATGGCCGCCGGCTGGATTTGAAGGCGGTAGGAGGCGGGCCAAGCCGGAAGCTCCCGGGTAAAAATCAGCAGGTCAGAGTCGGGCCCGCCCGTTCCTGAAGCCCATTGCCCGCCGGAGTTGCGAACGAAGATGACCCGCGCCATCCCTTCCTCGCGTCCGTTGGCGCGGGCTAGCTCGGCGGTCAGGCGCAGGATGGCAGTCTGCTCGAAGCTGACCGGAACGTTCAACCGTGTTGCGTCCCGCGCCATCCGCTGCCAGTGGCGGGCAAACTCGAACGGCACGCCCCGGTACAAACGAAGAGTAGTAAAGACGCCCCAACCAAGCATGAGCCCGGCTTGCCCCGGTGATAGACTTGCCTCCGAGAGCTTTACGATCCTTTGGTTGTGAACGATAAGAGGGTCCATGATTATTTGCCTCCCCTGCAACTCACCGGCTGCGGCGCGTTTTAATTGCCAGCGCCGTGCAACGGCGTATAACACCTTACGGCGTGTAACACCTTATCGTAACCGATAAATTCTCATAGCTTAAGGGTTGGCCGCTTGCTTTTTGGGAAATGGGGGCCGGGGTGTCCCGGGGAACCTTCCAAGATTACAAAGCGTAAGGAGAAGAAGCGGTTTCTATACTGGGCGGCGTCCACGCTGCGGTTCGACACAGTGCACTCACGCGGCGGTACTGCCGGGATTGGGGCGAGCGAATGCACGCCAGGTGGCAATCCTGTACACCCTTCGCACGCATCGAGCTTTTGGGAGCCATCTGGCTCAGCCGCTCAGAGGCTTTGGTGATTCAACGCTCGGAGGCTGTGGAGTCTTCAGCGGGCCGGCGAGAACACCGCGACCGGGACGCCCGGTTGCCGAAGTTTGCCGCAGAAGCCTTTCATAAGCCGTTCCGAGATCAGAGTGGCAACACCGCTCAAGAGGCTCTCGTTACCTTGTCTGCTTGAGGTCCCTTCTGGCCCTGCACAACCTCAAATTCAACTGCGTCCCCTTCCTGGAGGGTCTTGACGCCGTCCATTTGGATCGCGGAGTAGTGCACGAATACGTCCGGTCCGCTATTCTGCCCGATGAAACCGTAGCCTTTCGAGTTATTAAACCACTTCACCTTGCCTTGAACTTTTGCCACTTCCGTCCTCCTTATGTTTTCGAACGAGCTCAATTATTGGGGGAAAGTTGGGCTTTGGCATTTGCGGCGGCGGGTTGTGGATGCCGCAACACCTACTGCGCCAAATGCACACGCAGACAAATAATATGTCTCCTGGGTTCTGTCAAGAGCCATGTTCAAAATTTATCTGGGGTGCAAATCTTATGCGGGGAGGGGCAATTTATCGTGCGGGCCAGCGCTGAAAGAGCCATAGCAGTCCAATTAGCGTTTTACCGTCTTTGATCCTGTGGCCGTCTATCATTTTCTCCAACTCGGCCCGCGTGAAGGCCCGAGTGCTAATTCGCTCATCCTCCTCTGGCTCAGCCTGCCCTTTAGCGAGGCCGGCAGCCTCGATCAAGTGCATCTCTTCGGTGAGGAAACCCGGGCTTGGAAAAAAGCGGAGGATCGGTTTGAAAATGCGGGCCCGGTAGCCCGTTTCTTCCAGTAGCTCGCGCGCAGCGGCCTTGGCTGGCGTTTCTCCGGGCTCAATGCCTCCGGCTACCAGTTCCCAAAGCGATTCACGCGCCGGGTAGCGAAATTGGCGGACGAGCAAAACCTTTCCGCTATCCAGGCGGGGCAATACAACGACCGAACCGCCATGGCGGACCACTTCGCGCCGCGCCTTAACTCCACCGGGTTCCATGACATGGTCTACTGTCACCTGAAAGGCGTTACCCCTAAAGCCTAGCCTGGTGCTCAGCACCTTCGCTTTCGAACCCATCAGAAAACCTCGATTGTTGTGCGCGCTAGCGCCTCTCACCCCCGAGCTTCATCGCTTGAAGCCCAGGGAGCGCGGTTAAACGGCAAGGTCAGGATCGGCCACGGCGAATCTCAGGTGGTAGATACTACCCTTCCGATTCGGGCGGAAGAAGAGCCTGCCGCAGAAAAGCCAACGAACGTCGCTTGGCTAGCTTGCAAAATCAAATCTCTCGATTTCGGCCTTCGCAGTCTTCGCGTTCTTGGCCGATTTCAGCGATTGCGAGTCGTCCTGAAGATCAGTCTGGAGCTTCTGATAGGCGGCCTGCTTAGCCTTGATGGCATCTAATTGAGCTTTGGTCGCCGCCGGGTCATGGTTCGCCTTATCGAGGCAACCGAGCAGATCACCCACGGTCTCAAGGGCGATGGAAAGCCGGCTGGTAAAAGATTGCTGATGAAAATGCTTTTGAAAATCATCCAGGCTCTCCTTCTGGATCGTGCCGGCCATCTGGATCAGATCCTGCTTGACGGCGGTTACCGTGCCTTCTTCGTCCTGGCAGGTTTGAGCGCTGAGGTTCGGTAAGTCAACGGCAACGCAAACTGCCAGCAGGATTGCCGCCACTATCGTCTTTTTCATGGTCTATTCCCCCTTTGGAGCAAGCGCCTCTATGCGGCTCTCTTCCGGACGCTGCCCGGCTTGACCGAGAATTGGAATAAGAATCAAGACGTACTCTAATGCAAGCAGATTACCTGATTTCAATCCGTTTTTCCACGAGTCAATGTGCGGCGACTGTCTGAAGGGCTTCAGTTTATGGTGCGTGGGGATGATTCACGCGGCCGTTAAAGCTTGCCCTAAACCGGCGACCGGAGTTTCCCTCCGGCGGTGGAATCTTGGTCGCGTTACCCGCAACCTTGACGACGCTCGCCGGCGTGAAATTTCTTTCCGCTAGATGCGCTATAATTTCTTAGGAACAGGCGCTCAGCCTGGGCGCTCCATCCGGGAGAAAAAACATGGCTTCGAAGAAAATCACCGCGCTCATCGTGGATGATGAACAGCCCGCGCGCGATGAACTGGCTTATCTGCTCAAGAGCTTTCCGGATCTCGAAATCGCAGGCCAAGCCAAGAACGGCATTGAGGCGGTAACCGCTATCCGCGAATTGCGGCCGCAGCTTGTTTTTTTGGACGTGCAGATTCCCGGCGTCGATGGTTTCGGGGTCATCAAAAAGCTGCTGGAAAAGAAAGTCCCGCTTCCTTTCTTCATCTTCGTTACCGCTTACGATCAGTACGCCGTGCAGGCTTTCGAGGTGAACGCGCTCGATTACCTGCTGAAACCCATCTCCCGCTCGCGCCTTGATCGTGCAGTCGCCAAGGTGCGTCATATGATTGAAGCGGCTCAATCCACGCAAAACAAGATCGACCTGCTGGTCCAGATGCTGGAGCAGAATCGCCAGGGGCCGCAGAAGACCAAACTCATCGTCAAGACCGCCGGCCGCCTGCATCTGGTGGACGCCGAAGAGGTAATTTACGCCAGCATCGAAGACGGCGTCATCAGCATCGTTACCAAGGATTTTGAGGGACAGTCGAATTTCCGCACCGTGGAAGAACTTCAAGCGAGCCTCGACCCGCAAACCTTCTGGCGGGTGCACCGCTCCTATCTGATCAACGTCAACCGCATCAAAGAAGTCGTTCCCTGGTTCAAAAGCTCCTTCCAGTTGAAGATGGACGACCGCAAGCAGACCGAAATTCCGGTCAGCCGTGCGCAAACGCGCAAGCTTCGCGAGATCCTCAATCTTTAGGGCGAGGCAAGCTCAAGCCTTGCCCCTACGAAAAGTAATCTTCCAGCGCCTGCACCAGGCCCAAAGTGGTGGATTCGCGAGCTTCGACATCGACTTTCATTCCCAACTCCCGCAGCGTGGCGGAAGTAACCGGGCCGATGGAAGCGACGGTGGCTTTGGCGAGCTTGGCGCGCGTTTCTTCACGCAGCGGGAGCTGCTTGAAATTCAGCGCCGTCGAGGAGCTGGTAAAAGTCAGCGCGTCCGGTGGAGGCGTGAGCAGCGCTTCGAGTTCTTCGGGCTTGTAATCGGGCGGCGCAGCATAGTATGCCTCGATCACTTCAACCCGTGCGCCGCGTTCGGTGAGAATCCGCGGCACAAGGTCTCTGGCAACGCGGGCTCGCGGGATCAGAAAAGCTTTCCCCTTAAGTTCGCGGCCTTCGAGCGCTTCGAGCAGGCCCTCGGCGCGATATTCGCGCGGGACGAAGTCCACCTGTATACCATTTGCGGCGAATTCCCCGGCGGTTGCGGGTCCGATGGCGCCGATTTCAATCCCCATGAGTTCGCGCACGTCGCGCCCAGCCTCGCGCAGCCGCGCGAGGAATTTGCGCACGCCGTTTACGGAAGTGACCAGCAGAAAGTCAAACTGCTTCAGACGCCGGATCGCATCATCCAGTGGTTCCCACGATTCAGGGTCGTGAATCTCGAGGGTGGGCAATTCCACCGGCTGTGCGCCGCGTTCTGCCAGCGCTTCGCGCAGCGAGCCTGCCTGCTTGCGCGGCCGGGTGACGAGGACGCGCTTGCCGAACAGCGGCAGGCGCTCAAACCAACCAAGCTGCTCGCGAAGATTCACCACCTTGCCGATCACGGCGACAGTGGGAGGCGCAAGTTTTCCGGCTCTCGCGGCGATGTCCGAGAGCGTTCCCGTCACCACCTCCTGATCCGGCGTGGTTCCCCATCGAATGACCGCCGCGGGCGTCGAAGGCGGGTGGCCCCGGCGCAAAAGCGCAGCGGTGATCTCCGCCAGATTCCGCGCGCCCATGAAGAATACCAACGTCTCGGAAGGGGGCAGAGCGCTTGATTCGCCAGGCAGCCCGTCCTCTTCGTGGCCGGTAAGGAAAGAAACGCTCGATGCGTAGTCGCGATGCGTCAGCGGAATGCCTGCGTAGGCGGGCGCGGCGTGGCCGGAGGAGACTCCGGGCACCACCTGAAATGGGATGCCAGCCTCCGCGAGCGCCATGGCTTCCTCGCCGCCACGGCCGAATATAAACGGATCTCCGCCTTTGAGTCGCACCACGGCTTCTCCACGGCGGGCGCGCTCCACGAGGAAGCTGTTGATCTGCTCCTGAGTCATCGTGTGGCGGCCAGATCTCTTGCCTGCGTAAACTTTGCGGCAGTCGGGGCGCGTGTAACGCAGAAGCTCCTCGTTGGCCAGAAAATCGTAGACCACGCAGTCCGCCCTTTAGAGCAGCGCCTTGCCCTTGAGCGTGAGCAGGCCGGGGTCGCCGGGCCCGGCGCCGACGAGGTAAACGATGCCTGGCATGAGCCTTCCAGTTCAATTAGGTTCGGCAGAGAACGCGCCGAGGATTGCTCCCGCGCCTTCTTCCAGCAACTTATCAGCAAGCCGCGCGCCAACCGCCTCCGCATCTTCGGAGGCTCCGTTTGCCCGCGCCCGGATCACGCGCGCGCCGTCTGGGCTGGCCACGACGCCCAACATTTCAAGGCGGCCACCCTCAATCCAGGCATACGCGGCGATGGGCGTTTGGCATCCGCCGCCGAGATGGCGAAGCGTGGAACGCTCGGCGGTTACGGCCAGGCGAGTAGGCGCATCATCAAGCGCGCGGACGGCCTCTTCAACACGGCTGTCCCCAGCGCGAACCTCAATCGCCAGCGCGCCCTGGCCCACGGCGGGGCAGAGGCGCTCCGGCGCAAAATATTCGGCGATGCGGGACTTAAAGCCGAGCCGGTGAATTCCCGCCGCGGCCATCACCAAAGCGTCGCAATCGCCGCGATCGAGTTTCGTGAGGCGCGTATCGACGTTTCCGCGAATTGGAATCAACCGGGTGTCCGCGCGAAGGGAGCGCAACTGCGAAGTGCGCCGCACGCTGCTGGTGGCGATGCGGACGCCGGAAGGCAGAGCGTTTAATGTTTGCGCCTCGCGGGAAATCAGGACGTCGCGCGCGTCCTCTCGTGGTGGAACCGCCGCCACCCACAGACCCGGCGGCTGGTCAACCGGCAGATCTTTCAAGCTGTGCACGGCCACGTCCACGGTTCCTGCGGCGAGCGCTTCCTCAATTTCCTTGATAAACAGACCTTTTGAGCCGGGCCCCACCGGCAAGGTTCCGGCCAGCTTGTCGCCTGTGGTCTTGATGACCTTGATCTCCGCCTCGACGCCGAGGCGCTCCAGGCGTTCTTTCACCCATTCCGCCTGCCATAGCGCTAGGCGGCTTCCGCGTGATCCAATCAGGAGCTTCATGAAGGATTATGACTTGGGCCCGGCCGCCCCATTCGGCGCGTTTCTTATTCTTCCGTAACGCCGAAAACTCGGCGGATCATTTGCGCGAGCGTTCCGTCCTCGGGTTGACCAGCGGCGCTCTTCAGCTCGGTGATGGGGCCGTGCAGGATTTTATTCAGGATGGCCCGCGTCAGCCCGTCCACCGCCTCGCGCTGCTCCGGACTCAGAGTGGCCAGCCGTCCCCGGAAGCGCTCCAATTCCTTTTCCCGGATGTCATCCAGCCGCCGCTCGATGGCGACGATAGTAGGCGCCATGTCGCGCGAAGCCAGGCGGCGCATCATCTTCTGCATTTCCTGCAGCACGATCTCTTCGGCTCGCGCGGCTTCGCGCTGACGCAGTTTCTTGTTGGCTTCCACCACCTGTTCGAGATCATCGATGTTGTAGAGGAATACGTTGTCCAGCTCGCCGGCGGCCGGATCAATGTCGCGGGGCACGGCGATATCCACAAAAAATATGGGCCGGTTTCTGCGAGCCGCCAGCATGCGCTCCACGTGTTCGCGGCGGATTACGAAGTGAGGCGCGCCGGTGGAGCTGATCACAATATCGGCCTTGTGGAGGTGATCGAAAATGCTGTCGAAGCGGATAGCCTCGCCATGGAAGGCCTGGGCCAGCTCCACGGCCCGCTCGTAAGTGCGGTTGCTGACGAAGATGCTCTTTGCTCCGCTGGAGGTGAGGTGGCGGGCGGCTAGTTCGCTCATTTTGCCCGCGCCCAGAATGAAGATCGTCTTTCCTTCGAGGCCGCCGAAGATTTTTTTTGCCAACTCCACCGCGGCATAGGAGACGGAAATCGCCGCGCTGCCGAGCGCCGTTTCCCGCCGCACGCGGCGTCCCACCGCCAGCGCCTGATTTGCCACCTCGTGCAATTCGCCTTTCAGCGCGCCTACCTGCTGCGCCACGGCGAAGGCCTGCTTGAATTGGCCCAGGATTTGAGGTTCGCCGAGAATCATCGAATCCAAGCTGGAGGCCACCCGGAACAGGTGCTCGATGACGCCCTCCTGCCGCCGCCAGTAGAGATGCTTGTCGTAAGGGGCCAGACTGCAATGATGGTAATCCGCCAGAAAGCTGCGGATAACGGGTTCAGGATCTCCGGAGATCCCGGCGTTCGCGATCACTTCCACTCGGTTGCAAGTGGAAAGAATCAGGCCCTCGGCAATCCCTTCGCGGCTGATCAACTGGGAAAGCGCCGCCGCCAAGCGGGCTTCGTCAATGTTCATCCTCTCGCGCACTTCGACGGGCGCGCTGCGATGATTGATTCCGGCGAGTATGAAATTCATACCAAAACCTGATCGTTGCAATGTGTGCGCCGGGGTGGCGGCCCGCCTTAATGCACCCGGCTGATGATGGGGAAGTATCCGTGCTGGGAACTTAGAAAGCTTACTCCCAGAAACGTCACCATCGTCGCCGCAAAACCGAAAATGGCCGCGTAGGCGGAACGCCGCCCGCGCCAGCTTCCGCTGAAGCGCGTCGAGAACAATACAATATAAAGAAACCAGGTGAGCAGGGTGGCGAGGATTTTAGGGTCCAGTTCCCAATCGCCGCTCCAGGCTCGGGTGGCCCACAGGCACCCGGTGATAATTCCTATGCTCAAACAAACCAGGCCGAATACCAGCGAGCGATCATAGAGTCGGTTGCAGACTTCGAGCGAAGGCAGCCGGTCATAGAACGCTCTCGGCTGCTTGGATTTCAGTACGCCTTCCTGCATGAGATAAAGAATCGCGGCCACAAACGTCAGAAAAAGTCCTGTATAACCCAGAATCATCGCCGAGCTGTGAACCAGCAGCCATCCTCCCCGCATCGTGGAGGAGACGAACGGCCGGGCAGGGTTCAGTACGGCGGCCAGCGTGAGCAGAAAGACGAAAGGAAAAATCAGCACGCCCAGCCAGGTGATCTGATAGCGCCGGTAAACCAGAAAAAAGGCCAGCGTCACGTTGAAGGCGAAAAATGACAGAGCGCTGCGTACGTCAACGACGGGCAGGCGGTGCAGATGCACGGCGGCGAAGACCAGGGCGGCCCCATTCAAAAACAGGCCAATCGAAAGAGCGGCCAGCGAGCCTGCGCCCACCGAAGGCCGCCTGCGGAGGATGGAAGGAAGCGTCAGAAGGGTTCCCAGTCCGTAGAACGCCAGAGCCGATTCCAAGAGTCCCGGGTGCATAACAATTTAGACCATTATTTAGATCAAAACACGAATTTTGTTTCCGTCGTAGCGCCGGGCTTCAGCCCGGCATGTGCCGCCCTGAAGGACGGCGCTACGGGCTATCAAAGTCGAAGCCTTGGTTAGTTCCTAGCTTCCAAGTATAGCACCCTCCGCCCCGCCCACCGGACCGGAGGGGCGAAGCGGAATGCGTGTATAATCGGCCTTGAAACCATTATGGGGAGGATTCGTTATGTCCACACTCGCCAGCAAGACGTGCGTACCCTGCAAGGGCGGCGTGCCACCGCTTAAAGGGGCGGAACTCCAGCAGCTTCACAATCAGGTTCCAGGCTGGAGCGTCATTGACGAGCACCATCTCTACAAGTCGTATGCCTTCCCGGATTTTCGCACTGCCCTCGCCTTTGTGAACCGCGTGGGTGAGCTTGCGGAGCAGCAGGGCCATCACCCGGATATCGACCTCGCTTGGGGCAAGGCTGGCGTCAAAATCTGGACGCATAAGATCAACGGCCTCACTGAAAGCGACTTCGTCCTTGCCGCCAAGATTGATGAACTGCCCCGCGATGCGGCCTGAGCGCATCTGCGATCATGACCTTCAGCGCCGCAACGCCCTCGCCCTTGTGGGAGAGGGGGGACCGCGCAGCGGTGGGTGAGGGCTTTTCGGCGTCCGGAGTGGTAGCCACGGTCAATTTGTTCTGTGAATTGACCGTGGGTTGTGATGGCAAAAGGCCCACGGCGCACAAACCGTACCGCGTCACCACCCCGGAGGGGTGGACCATGAATAGTCGTGGGTGAAACCCACGGACACGGGAGGCATGTAAGGGCACCGGCCCTGAAGGGGCCGCACAATTCCCGGGCAAAGCCGTTCCGTCACGGCGTTACCAATCTGCCAAAGGGTTCCATGTTCAACCCCATTCGGGGTTGATGGGATTCTTTGTGTTCTGCTTTCCGTGCGTTTCACGCACGGCTATTCACGTTACACCGCTTCGCGGTGGCGGTTGTCGCACGTTTTGAAATCTGGAATCTGCGATCTATGATCCGCGCTTGCGCGAACGGGCCGGGCGGCGCATACGTCGCGCTTTTTGCGATGTCTGCGATCAAGCAATCCAGGTCCGCGCTACTTCGCTCGAAAGCGGCAGTATTAGTGCGCAGCGTTCGCCGGTTAACGCTGCGGTTGTTCGTTCTGGAGACAACAAACCCCAACATGCCGCAGGGTCAAAAACCGGACCCTGCGCTATAACACTGCGACATGGCCGCCGCGCCCCTTGACAGGCATTGGGCTATTATGATAGCCTACTCCAATGGACGGCTCCGTCCCAGATCCCGCGCCACCGTCCCGCCGCCGCTACACCGTCTCCGCCAAGGTCCTGGCCGCCAATCGCGCCAACCTCGCCAAAGCCCGCGCCGTCCCCAAAGCCATCCGCTACCGTGACACTCCGCGCCGCCGCGCCGCCGCGCCGCCTGCCACGCGAACCTGCTCAAAGCCCGCGAGGCCACTCGCGCCCCGGACCGCCCGTCGCCCCGTGGGCGGTTTTGCCATGGCCTCTACAACCAATCTCTCCGCCGCAGCCTGATCCATGCCGGCGAATCAGAGGCCGCTTTCAACGCCCACTTACAGCTTTTTGTTGACGCCTTCGGGGCCCGCAACAGCGATGAAATCAAGCTCGCCCGCGCCTTGGGCGAGATTGTGTGGCGGCGCTGGCGGGCCTTGCGCTGCCTGTCCGCCTGGGAGGCGCAAAGCCTCTATCGCCGCCTGGCCTCCCCGCCCGCTACGCCCGAAGCCGGAGCGGCCCTGGCTGGCGATCTCTTCTCGCTGTTTTACAAGGCCGTCGGCCTGCAGGACAGTTTGCACAAGCTCAATCGCCGCTTCGAGCGCGTCAGCCGGGTCTTCCTGACGCAGCGCGATGGGCAGGTCTCTGACTTTCACCTGATGGCTCCACGCCTGCCTGGCGAAATCCAAATGCTGCTTAAGCCCGAGCCGGTTCTCAGCAATCCCTTTCTCACTTCCCGTAAGGTTTTGCAGTCGCTCGAACCGAAGCCCGTGCGGGTGGCTGAGATTGAGCAATGGCAGTGGAAGAATGCCGGGGCCGCCGCGCCTGGTGCGCCGGTGTCCTCACCGGCGTGTTGGTGGAACAACGCCGGTGAGGGCGTGCCAGAGCCGCACAATGCGCCTCGGGCAATCCTGGATTTTTCGCAGCACCTTGAGCGCTTCGCCGCCGCGTTTGGCCTGCCGCCGATGTCACCGAATGGGCCTGAGCGCGGCGAGAACGCGGACGCCTCCGAAGCGCAGCCGTGGGCGGCGCTTGAGCGCTGCGCGGAGCTTGCCTGGCGCCGTTTACCGCTGCTTGCCGCGCAGGCTAAGCAGGAACAACAGGCCTTGCGGCAGCTTCTTGAATCCAACCGTGGGGCTGATCCCCGCCAGCTAGCCGAGGGCTTATTGAACCTGCTCGAAGATGACGCGAAAATATTCAGGGTGGCGTTTGAACTGCAACAACGATTCCAGGATGAGCTGCACGCTTTGCTCGGTGCCCGCTTTGGACCGCACCCGGCCTTCGACACGTTCAAGCCGGATCATAGCGACCGCGTGGATGATTTTGTGAACGCCTTGCTTGCCGCCGCATTCGACGCTGGCCCGGACGATGAGCCGGACGGTTACGGCGGCGCCGGTCGAGATCCCGATGAACCGCTCCCGCCCGGCTGAGAATCGGCGCAGCGAACTAAGCGCAAATGGATAAAGAGTCTAAAAAACGGGCAGGGATGCTTGCGAAGAACCGCAAACCCGGCACCCCAGGCGCGGCGATCAAGATGGCAGGCGGCGCTCTCTTCGCCGTGCTTATTTTCCCCGCCCATCCAGCCCTAAATCGGGAATCGGCAGCGAGCCGGGGATCGCCTGTACTCGTCCAGTAGATTAGTAGGTCAGTTTGCCGTAGCGCCGACCTTCAGGTCGGCATTTTGAAGGCTGTGCCGGGCTGAAGCCCGCCGCTACAACAACCAAACTGACCCACTACCGACGAGTACAACGCCTTGTCAGGCTAGACAATCATTGTTAGTCTATCTGTCCGGGTCGCGCGCGGCCTGGGTGAAAATTCCAAGTTTGACGTTTTCAGGAGGCAGCCATGACCATCACAGGGTCCAGTTTATCTCGCCGCTCGCTGCTCAAAAGCGCCGCACCGGCAATCGCCGGCGGCATTGCCGCGATCGGCGCAGTACGGCAAGCCGCTGCGGAGCCATTCGGCTCAGCGCCGGGCGCGGCGAGTCTCGAGAGCGGAAAAATCTGGAGCAGCGAGTACTGGGCGCACCGGGGCGATCTGAAGCTTTACATGTACCGCAAGCGCGTGGGCGCTCCGAAGCCGGGCAAGGAAACACGGCCGGTCCTGTTTCTGACTCACGGCTCTTCCGTTTCATCCCGCTCTACGTTTGATCTCACGGTTCCGGGGCATGGCGAGTATTCCCTCATGGACGTGTTTGCCCGATACGGCTTTGACGTCTGGACCATGGATTTTGCGGGCTACGGCAGGTCCACGTGGCCGAAAGACAACTCCAACATCGCCGACGGCGTTCTGGATTTGGCGGCGGGTACGGAGGTGATGGCCCGCGAAACCGGGCAGGAGCGCTTCAATTATTACGGCGAATCTTCAGGCGCGTTGCGCGCCGGGGCTTTTGCCATGGCTAATCCTGAACGCATGAACCGTCTGTGCCTGGTGTCTTTCACCTACACCGGTAAAGGATCACCCACGCTGGGTAAGCGCGCCGAAATGGCCCCGTACCTTCGCACGCACAACCGGCGGCCGCGCGACCGCAAGATGATCGACAGCATCTTCACCCGCGACAAGCCCGGAACCTCGGACCCTGCGGTTGCCGTAGCTCTGGCCGATACCGAGCTCAAGCTCGGCGATTCCTGCCCGACCGGAACGTATCTCGACATGGTGACCAAGCTGCCGATCGTCGATCCGCTCAAGGTGCTCTGCCCGGTGCTCATCATGCGCGGCCAATATGACGGCATCGCCGCGCTGCCGGACGTGCTCGACTTCTATGAGAAGCTGCAGAACTTCGACCGGTGGTTCGTCATCATTCCCGGAGCCAGTCATGCAGTGGCGCTGGGCACGAATCGCCGCCTGCTCTGGCACACCATGCACTCGTTCCTTGACGAGCCAGCGCGGCTGGATGTCCCGCAAAAAAGCTAGCCGGGAGACGAATCACAGGGAGCGCAGAACATTTCAGCCGCTGAATTATCGCTTGCAGGAAGGGAGCCTTAGTGTTCAAGAACAGGTTGAAAGAAAAACTTAAAAAAGGCGAACCCACGGTAGGAATCTGGAACCACTTGAGAGACCCTTTCTCCATCGAGGCGATGGCCGCCGTGGGATTTGATTGGTGGGCGGTTGACACAGAACATACTCCTGCTACGGCCCACGATATATTCCGGATCATTTCGGCTCTGGAAGGCACGAAGACTATACCGCTAATCCGCTTGATGAATAACGAGGCCGAGCACTACAAGGTCGCGCTCGATCTGGGCGCGCAGGGCGTTATCGTTCCGATGATTGAAACCGTGGATGACGCCCGCCGGGCGGTGAGCTTCTGCCGCTATCCTCCTCAAGGCTCGCGGGGCTTTGCTCCCATCCGTGCCAGCAGGTATTTTCTGGACCTGGCGGAGTATTGCAAATCAGCCAACGATGAAATCTTACTGATCGGCATGATAGAGTCCTTGCGCGGCGTGCAGGAATTGGACGGCATCCTCAAGGTTCCGGGGCTCGACGGCATCTACGTCGGTCCCGGAGATTTGAGCGCTTCAATGGGTAGTTTGGGGAATTGGAAGACGCCTGAGGTGCAAGAAGTGATCGAGCAGATCATGTCAAAATGCGTGGCGGCTGGAGTGCCCTTCGGAACGCTGGTGGAGGGACCGGAGAAATTCGCTCGTTACGTAGAGCGCGGAGCTACGCTGATGACGCTCGGCAGCGATCTGGGGTTCATGATGCATGGAGGGGCCGGCGCTCTGAAGCGAGCGGAAACGTTGCTGGCAGAGCAGAAGAAATGAAGTTCTGTGTGCTAAACCTACCTCGATCGGAGGTCTTTTGAGATGGGACAGGATAAGGTTCAAGAGGAGTTCGCAGCGATCGATCGCAAGTGGTTGAGCGCCGAGAAGCATGGCGAATGGGACTTCTGCGAAAAGTTTTTCGCAGACAGCTACGTGCTGAATCTACCCAATGGCCAGGCCCTCACCAAGAGGGAGTGGCTGGACACCTTGGAAGGACCGAATCATCCAACGCTGGAGGTCCTGACGCCGGAGGATATCCACGCCTGGGTGTTTGGCGACGTAGCCATCGTCATAGATCGGACAACCATAAAAGGCCACGATGCTCAGGGCCAAAGCATGGACGGGCGCTACCGCGTGCTCCGGGTGTTGGTGAAGCGGCAAGGGGGGTGGAAGGCCGGCGGCGTGATTATGAATATCGGGGGATGAGCGCGCAAGGAATGCCGTGACAGCAGAAGGGCTGGGCCTAGTGGTATCGCGGCGGTGACCGGTGTTTTGCCGGTAGTCACAAGTTTTACCTGACGGAATTGAGTTTCCCAATTTCACAGGAGTGTGAAACCTTATGACAGAACATGGCCAGGCACAGAGCATGAACCAAGTAATGAGAATGGATCCGGGGTTCGATGAGATCGTTCCCGCTTCGGCCCAAATCGAAAGAATAGCGACTGGGTTTTCTTTCGTCGAGGGTCCGGTGTGGGTTCGCGACGGAAACTACCTGCTCTTCAGCGACATTCCCAACAACGTGATCAACAAGTGGTCGCCTGACGGCCGGGTCTCAGTGTTCTTGGAAGAGAGCGGCTTCAGCGGGAAGATTCCACGTCCCGTCCCTAAACCGCTCACGATGGAGAATCTTCTTGGATACCTCATCGGCTCGAATGGAACGACCCTGGACAAGGAAGGCCGCCTGATTTATTGCACGCACGGGAATCGCCGCGTCGAAAGGCTGGAGAAGGATGGCCGCCGAACCATCGTGGCGGACCGGTATGAAGGGAAAAGATTAAATAGCCCCAATGATGTCGTCACGAAGTCCGACGGGTCCATCTATTTCTCGGATCCACCTTACGGTCTGGAGAAAATGGATGAAGACCCTCGGAAGGAATTGCCCTTTAATGGGGTGTATCGCGTGCACGACGGCAAAATACAATTGCTGACCAAGGATCTGCAGGCCCCTAACGGTCTCGCGTTTTCTCCTGACGAAAAATACCTCTACATCGATGATTCCGGAGCAAGGACGTACCTGCGGTACACAGTGAAGCCAGACGGGACGATTGAAAATGGCCAACTGTTTTTCGACCTCAGCAAGAGCCCCGATCAAGGCGTCCCCGACGGCATGAAGATCGACCAGAAGGGAAACATTTATACTTGCGGCCCAGGCGGAGTCTGGATCCTTTCCCCAGAGGGCAAGGTTTTGGGTAGGCTCAAACCGCCGGAAGAGCCCGCCAACATTGCTTGGGGTGATGATGGCAAAACTCTCTACATGACCGCGTGGACAAGCTTGTACCGGATTCGTCTGAATATCCCCGGAATAAGGCCCTAACGCTTGTGCCGCTAGAGCAAACGGCCTTAGCGCCCGTTACCGTGCGCTAAGTACTGATGTTCGCAATTACGGTGACGTATAAAGCAAGCCGCCGATCCTGCCCCCAGCCCTCGCCCCCTTTGGGGGAGAGGGTGGCCCGCGGTGCGGTACGGGTGAGGGGTCGCTTCAACTACGTCACCGTAATTAC
>NFUN01000033.1 GCA_002197525.1 Acidobacteria subdivision 13 bacterium RH2 MAG17b
GACACCCTGTCATTCTGAGGAGCCGAAGGCGACGAAGAATCTCGTATGTTGCTGATTCAAAATGAAAGCAGATCCTTCGCTCCGCTCAGGATGACAGCCATTTTGCGTTTTTCAACAAACTGCTAGTAACGCAGCACGCGCCCTCCTCGTCCGTATCGTTCAACGCCAAACCCCGGAACAGGCAGGGCAACAGGCCGCCTCGCTATCAAACGGCGGCCGTCTCTGAACCGTCCAACCAGGACCGGAATATCGCGCCTCCTGAGGTGGTGGCGGTACGAAAAAATTACCACGTCAGTGGGGTCTCGGAGTAAGACAGACGCCCTCCCGTACTTGGCTTCAGAGCACTCGCGGCTTAGGACGACTTCCGCCGCCCTTCGCAAATTACCAGCGAAACATCCTCTGCATCCGTGCCTTCACTTCCAACAGGAATTTTAGTGAAACCCTGCGAATTGCAAACAGCCCATCGGCGACAGCAAGCAAGTGGAGTCGGGACACCCTTCGGACTTCAGCCTGTAACTGGTCACGCTCCTGGTAGAGGGCCGATATTATGATATTCCGTTCCACTATCTCGTCACGGAACCTCTCTTCGGGCACAGCGGCGTTCCTCGATGCCTCGCCAACCTCTGGGCCATCAGCGGGCCACACGTTTGGGTCATAACCTAGCCTGTCGAAGTCCGCATGGTATAAGGACCATACCTTATCGGCCAGACCCTGGTTGTACTTGGCACCACCGATGGAACCGGTAGCATTGCCACGCCGAGCCACGAAGGGCTCGGCGAGTCCAAGGTGCCGCTGGAAACGACGCAGGACCTCACCCATGTCCTCCAACTTGCCGATGCAAGAAAAGTTCAACGCCCCCAGGAAAATGTGGTCAACCTGAGGGCGGAGGTGTGCATCACACTCGCGCAAAGCAGGGTTGCGCTCGATGTAGTCGACAAATTCATCGAACGCAATCAAAGATTTTTGGGCGTGGAACTCCGGAAGGCAGCCCTTGAGCTCGAGGTACAAGTCTTCCTGCCCCGGCTCGCACAGAAAAACCCTGTTCCTCCAGGCGGAAGCCAGGCGCGTATACGGATTGCGGACGACCGTCATGCGAAGGAAGTCGGGCGATTCAAGAACCTCCCTTTGGGCGCGATCGTCCAGGTCGGCCAGCGAGGGCAACGGTACGTTCTGACGAGCGTGTACAAACATATCCCGGCGGGTTACCCGCAGTCCGCCGGCAAACAATTCGATAGGCCGCGCGTTTTCCACAGTCCGTAACAGCTCTTTCATCAGCGTGCAGGCAGCCTTGGGAACCTCGAAGTACATATATCGTTTGGAAACGCTGACGAAGCTGGAATATCGGAGCCGGTCCGTAACATGGTCGGCCTTCATGCCTGGAAAATGATCGAGGATTGCCTGCACGGCGTATGGGTGCGTCATAACTTGCTACCGGATGCGTACTCACCGGAACCGGTCGTCGGTGGGCAGAACGGTCTGGTCGGCACCTTGCCCTCTTGTCGCAAAGGTTCGGAGTTGTCAAGGAGCCAAAGCGTCCAGCGCCGCCATTCCACCGAAACGACAGGAATCAACGCCTTTGGAATGGCGTAGTAACCTCCGTTGCAGTTCCCGAGATAGGTCTTTCCGCCACCCGCATCAACCGGAATCGTCTTTGGCAAAGTCCGCATGCCGGCGAGCCGCGCGGCTTTCTTGAGAGCGCCGAGGGATGGGTTCGCCAAATCGACAACCTTCGCCTGAAGTGCGCCACCGGCGAGAAATAGTCGAATGTCAGCGAGCACGATCGTGTCGGTATCGAGCAGCACCGCGCCATCAATGTCGATATCCCGGAGATTTTCGAGCTGTGCGACCTTGTTGCAGTAACGCCCGTCTCCAAACCTTCTGATTTCGTGCATGTTGCAGCCGAGGTCAGTAAACAGGCGCCGAACGCGAGAATCGACTTCCGGTGTGACCTGGACATGGATGGCCTTTGGCTCCTCTACACAGTGCTCGATCAGGGAATGCGCCAGATGGTATCCCTGAAAGGCTAACTTGGGATCGGCATCAACGACGAATGAGAAGGCGGTCTTGCCGCGCGGGTGGTTCCAGGGCTGCTCGGCTGGCTCGCTTTTATGCTGCTTGCCGGGTACCAGTCGCGCCAACAGTCCAAGCCAGTGCATGAGCCCTGCCTCTTAGGTGTATGGTTCGTACCCTCCCCGATCTATAGGCCAGAACAGCAGCCATGACGGGGTTCACGGCACGAACCGGCAGAATCCGCCGACAGTATTCTGTGCATGTTCAGCGGACTGTGGTCACGGGAGTTAGGTTCTCGGTCGCTGCGGGGGTTGGATTTGAACCAGCAACCCTTGGGTTATGGACCCGACAAGCTACCTGACCGTTCCATCCCGCGTCGCTGATTATAGTCACTGCTGCATTGTGTTGGCAATCCACATGGAGTTACACCCTGATCCGAAAAGTGTCACTAATTATGTGAACGAGTACAACCCCTTGACTCGGTTAGCCTAGTATGCTAGACTAACCCCATTGTGATGAACCAGTTTCGGCAGGGCGCGAATTGCAACAAAATGCGCATTTCACCCGCCTTGCGGCTCGCCACTCTCCAAAACTTACAGAAGCCAGAAATGGCGGCTTTGAAAAAAACAAAAGATGTTATTTTTGGAGGGGGTTAACGGGGAAGTGATTGAAAATAAAAGGCCGAAAAAAATACGAACCGGAATTCAACGGAGAATGGCAGCTTCAACAACAGGACATCACAGGCTAAGCGATTGATAATAAGCAACATCAAGACATTATTAGAAAGCGGCAGCGAACGCGCTCAACGGGGAAGTTGTTGAAAATGCAGGTGATGGACGGAGCCCGTTCTACGCCCTCCCAACCCCCGAAAAAAGGGTTGTTTGGCCCCGCGACTTTTGCATCAGTGCTGGCGCAATGCACCCGGAACGAGCGCCGTCAACACGCTCATTGATAGTGGTACAGTTTGCCGGTGCGCCGCTCTATGAGCGGCGAAATGGTTGAAAGGTCGGAGGCCGCTGGTCTACGACCTGCGCACCAGCGACCAAACTGAGACACTACCCTGAATTCGGTTCTTTTGGGATTGACCGTAATTTGAGGTATGATGTCCGGCTGTGAAAAGACTGGCTTGAGTTCTGTATTGTGGAACTATTCGATCCCACTCTCTTGGAGGCGCATTAACCATGAAACTTGTCACTTATGAGTCCGGCAGGCAACTGCGGACTGGCGTGGTGGAAGGCAAAAACGTGGTAGACGTGAAGGCGGCTATTGACCTTATCCGGGCGCGGCGCGGGCCGCGCGGCTTATATAGCGAATCAAAATTCAAACAGGCGGCTGCGCTGCTCGCCGAATCCGGCGCGGCGCCGCGGGATATGATTGCGTTGCTTGGCCACGATGAAGCATGGCTCAAAGCGTTGGCCGTTGCCGCCCGGGGACTGGCGCGCGAGATGGGCCAAGCAAAATCCGGCAAAAAGTCCGCTGCGGGCGCTGATGGAGCGGTGCTACCGCTCGGATCCGTCCGCCTCCGGGCGCCCATCACCCGCCCCGGCAAGACCACGTGCGTGGGATTGAACTATGCCGACCACGCCAAGGAGCAGGGCGAAGCCCTTCCTGCATCTCCCATCTTCTTTCTCAAGTCTTCAAACACGATCATCGGCCCTGGAGACGCTATCCAGCTTCCGCCGAACTCGGTGCAGAACGACTACGAAGCGGAATTCGCCGTGGTCATCGGCAAAGGCGGCCGCCGCATTCCAGAAGAAAAAGCCTGGGAGCACATCGCCGGCTACATGGTGGTGAATGACGTAACCGCGCGCGACATGCAGACCGGCGACAGGCAGTGGTTCCGGGGAAAAAGCTGTGACACGTTCGCTCCGACGGGACCGTGGATCGTCACCAAGGATGAAGTGCCCGATCCGCACAATCTGCGCATCTCGCTCACGCTCAACGGCGCGACGATGCAGGATTCGAACACGTCGAATCTGATCTTCAAAGTGCCGTTCCTCGTGAGCCACCTCTCCCAGTCCCTCACTTGGGAACCGGGCGACGTAATCTCCACTGGCACGCCGCCGGGCGTGGGCGTCTCCCGCAAGCCGCAGGTTTTTTTGAAAGCTGGTGATACGGTCAGCGTCACGGTGGAGCGGCTGGGAACGCTTACGAATCCCGTCATCGGGCCAGACGAATAATCGCCAGGACGCTATAATCCAAGAGGGTCCGGAGCGGCCAGGCGCTGTCAAAATTAGCCGCACATTCCGGTGTGAGAAGCGGCTGTAGCGGCGGTCTGTGACCACCGGTCTTTATTTTTCAATAGCTTCGGCGCTCATAGAGCGCCGCTACAACTCAAAAACGGCAGTTGTCACACAGACTCTGAAGCCCAAGCTTGGCATCGCATTCTGCTGGGCCGCGTGGCGTCGTTGTTCGCCGCCTTACACGGAGCGTATGTGCCATTCCGCAGGAAAAATCCGGATGACCCATGGGCCCGGGCTCTCTTTTACGCCAGCCTCGGGTCCATCGTTCCGGCCGGCGCGGTTGCGGGATACTTTATCGGCCTGTTTCTGGATCGCCACCTCCACACCGGCGCCGTGCTCTCAATCGTAGGCATTTTCGCCGGTACGGCAGCGGGCATTGTGGAGGTTATTCAGTTGATCACAAGGACAGAGAAGAATGCAGGAAAGCGAAGAGACGACGGCGCAAATTGAGCGCCGCCTGCTCCGCTGGATGATCATTCTGGGCGTGGCCTCAACCTTGGGCGTGGCAATAGCGATGCCCGGTAAATTCGCAGGCGGGGTCGCTTTAGGCGAAGCCATTGCTATCGTAGGGTACGTTTGGCTGCTGGACACCATGGCAGCCGTCCTCAACGCCGAAACGGCGCGCATTACAAAAAAGCTGGTCTTCAAACTCATCTTACGCTATCCTATTCCGTTAGGCGCGTTGTACCTTTTCTACCGTACAAAATGGTTGCCCGTAGGGGCCGTGCTCGCTGGACTTTTTGTTCCTCTGGCAGGCGGCGTGGTTGAATGCCTGTATCAAGTGGTGAGGATGGTGCAATCGCACCGCCCCTCCGCTCTGCGGTAAATTCAAAAGTTTTTGTGAGCCGGGATGCTATATCAACCCGAATACGCGCGCTAGACATTTTGGTCTGTCAAACATGTGCTAAATGGGTCAATTTTTCCGCGCCCTCTCACCCTAACCCCGCATAGCGGGACGGGTAAGGGGCAACGGCTCGGCTTGAGGCGAAGTCCCATTAGTGTCGTGCCGTAAAAAGTTCACACCAAAACGTACTGCCAAACGCCGTTGGCGCCATACCGGCTAGGTAATTTTATTAGGCTACCAGTTGAGGGCTACTGGAATAGCTCGGAATTAGCAATCGAGTAATCAGATGGAACATTCGTTCTGGTTTGCAACATTATTGAACAAGTTGTTTGGTGGCGCGGTCACTTTGCTTTTGGTCAAGCTCGGCCTGCCGCCCATTCACCCTTCGCACCCGATCCCCAACTATGTTGCAGAGGAAGTTTTGGTCGGCTTAATCATCGTTGTTGGCGCCTTGATTTTGCGCTCGTCGTTGTCAGTGGAAAAACCTGGCAAATTCCAACTGCTGATGGAACTGGTGGTTGAATTCACGCAGAACATGGCCGACGAAGTCGTCGGCGAAGGCGGCCGCCCCTACGTTGCGCTCGTTGGCACGCTGGGTATCTTCATTGCGTTATGCAACCTCATGGGCTTGATTCCTACGCTCGATAGCCCCACGGCCCACGGCGCCGTGCCCCTGGGATGCGCGGTCGTCGTCTTCGCTCACTACAACTATCAGGGCATTCGCCATCACGGCCTGTTGGGTTACTTGAAGCACCTCTGCGGCCCGATGCTGGCTATTGCCATCCTCATGTTTCCGGTCGAAGTGTTTAGTAATGTTCTGCGATTGCTTTCGCTCAGCGTCCGTCTATGGGCCAACATGCTGGTGGGGGGAATGCTGGAGAACATTTCCACTAACTTGATCCCCATCGCTCTGCCGGCAATCTTCATGGCCCTGCACGCTTTCGAATCGCTTTTGCAGGCTTATATTTTCATGATTCTGCCCCTGCTTTACATCAGCCTGGCCACGGCGGAGGAACATTAAGGTTTGGCTTGAGGATGGAATTAAACTTGCCGGTTGGCTTCCTAACTAACTAAGCGCGACCGGGACCAGCGCCCGAATAGCATCAGGTAGGACAACCGGGCGCTAGTCCCTGAATAATGCGGAATGTTATCAGCTCAGTCAGCGCTTCTCATCCTTGCGGCATGAGAAGCTAAAGGAGAATGAAAAGTGCGACAGAAGATTGTTTTGTTTTTGACGGGACTCGCGGGCCTCTTCCTGGCCGTCCCAGCCTTTGCGCAGAGCGCAGGGCCTGCTGCTTCGGGTGGTGGAACGGATCTCGGTCCCATCGCCGCGGGCATCGGCATGGCCATCGCTGCCGGACTCTGTGGTATTGCACAAGGAAAGGCCGCGGCCAGCGCTTGTGAGGGAGTGGCTCGCAATCCGGGAGCGCGGCCCGCCATATTTCTTTTTATGATTTTGGGGTTGATCTTCATTGAATCGCTGGCGCTGTATACGTTCGCGATCATCATCATCAAGGTCCACTAGGCTGAGAGCAGGAAGCGCAGGAAAGATGGGCCTCTTTCCTGCGCTAAGGCGCTCGTTCCTCCAGCGCTTATTAATGGCCGCAAAATATAGCGCAGATCATGCCTCGGGTGCGGCGGCCTCTGGCCGCCGTCATCCCCGCGCTCAAAGAACGCCGTTCCAGCAAAGGCGCCGCGCTTTGTTTTGCGAAAGTTAGCTAGTAAACTAGCCATTGGGTTCACTCAACCGGCTAGACTCAGGGGCGGCCGCTGCGGTCCGGGGTGCGAGAAAGCGTGACGAAACCCAGCGAATGAAGACTTTCCGGTATCTCGTCCTGTTGGCGGTGTTTCGCGCGACGCGGAGCATAGCAGCGGGAATGATCTCCATCGCCTTCCCTTACCTCATCCTCACCACGCTCCACAAATCACCGCTGGTTCTAGGACTGCTCTATATCGCTGGCGCCATTGCTACTGCCGGGCTGGGATTAGCCGCTGGTTTTCTGACTGATATCTGGGGGCAGAAGAAAACCCTCTTCCTCGTGGGACTCTTGCTGCCTTTGAGCGCCGGCATCGTATTCTTATCGACCCATCTTTGGCCTCTTGCCCTCGCCAGCGCAATCGGAGGATATTCGGCAACCGGCTCGCTGACAGGAGGCGGAGTAGGAGGCGCCGCCCAGCCGATCCAGATCGTAGCGCTCGCCCACCTGACCACCTCGGAAAACCGGACTTCGGTTCTCTCGATCTTCACCTTCATGAGCGGCGCTTTCGCCGCCCTGGGAGCATTGTCGGCCCGTGTTTTTAACGTTCACAACGTCTTTCTGGCCGCCGCCCTAATCGCCTTTGCTGGTTTGGCATGCGTTTTCCCTATTCACTTCCAAGAATACAGGGGCAACCCCCGGCGGTTAAGCAGCCTGCGCGTGATCGGCAAGTTCACGGTAACGGGAGCGCTTAATGGATTCGCGGCCGGCCTGGTCATGCCCTTTCTGATTCCGTTCTTTGTCATCGTCTATCACGTTCCCGAATCTCAGATGTCGGTTTACGGATTCATTTCCGGGGCGCTCGCTTCCTCAGCCTTGCTGTTCGCGCCACGCCTGGAAAGACTTTGGGGATTCGTTAACCTGATTGGGATTACACGGGGAGTAGGAATCATCCTGATTCTTCTGCTGCCGCTCGTCCACTTTTTTCCGCTTGCCCTTTTCGTGTACTTCGTTACTCCGGCCCTGCGCGTTGTGGCCGCGCCGGTGCAGCAGAGCGCGATCACGGGATTAGTGAACTTCGATGAAGTCGGCCGGGCTCTCGGTCTGAATCAGATAGCGCGCCTCACGTCATCCTCAGGAGCAATCGCCTTTACCGGTTACATGTTCAATATCTCGGAGATTGGCCTGCCTTTTTACGTGTATGCCGCAATCATGGCGCTCAATATCGCTCTCTATTTCCGCTTCTTCAAGCCGCTCGAAAATCGCAAGAGCAGGCAACCCGAGATTCCGAATCCAGGTTAGAATGCATCTTTGCGTCACGTGTCCTTCCGATGGTAATCCTCGATTTTGGATGCGGGAAAAAGAAACAGGAGCCGGGGGCGATCGGCGTGGACCGCGAACGCGGGGCGGCGGCTGACGTCCTTGCTGATCTCAGCCGTTTTCCCTGGCCGCTGGCTGATGCCTGCGCTGACCGCATCCACCTTTCCCATTTCCTGGAACACCAGCCGGATATCCTCCGCGTAATGGCGGAAGTGCATCGCATCGCCAGGCCGGGCGCGGAAGTTATCGCCGTTACTCCTCATTACAGCTCGCCCGATTCATTCACCGACCCCACTCATGTTCACCACCTGGGCTACCACAGTTTCGACTACTTCGTGAATGATAGCTTCCAGGACTTCACCTACAACGCAGGCGGATTCCAGATTGTCGAGCGCCGCCTCAACTTCGGCGGCAACCTGCTGCTCGACGGACTGGGCCGCCTGCTAGCCGCCATCTCGATCGACTTCTATGAAAAGCATTTCGCCTGGGTCTTCCCTGCCCGCAATCTATACTGCAAGCTCGCCGTCGTGAAACAAAGTGGCTAATGTCCCGTCCCACTTAATTATTTACAATTGGGGCCGCCAGGGCGTATAATGCCGGGCATGTTCACCCCCGCTGCGGCAGCAAGTCTTTCGGAAGAGGAAAGGCACGAACTGGAGAAATGGACACGCGCCGGCACCTCCACGGTGCGACTGGCGCGCCGGTGCCGAGTGATTCTGTTGGCGGCGCAGGGCTTGCCTAATCGGGCCATCGCCCGCCAAACCGGCATCTCCCGACCCACGGTGTTAGCTATCCGAAAGCGTTTTACGGCGGGCGGCGTGGAAGCCCTGCGGCGCGACCGGCAACGGCATCGTTCCCGACGCCGAGTGACGCCCGAGTTGGAGCAGCGGGTGCTCGATCTCACCTTGCGGACTCGTCCTCCCGACGCCACCCAGTGGAGCACGCGGCGTCTGGCCCGAGAACTGGGCATGGCCCGCATGAGTGTGCATCGGGTCTGGCAGCGCCATGATTTGCAGCCGCATCGCGTGGAGAAGTTCAAGCTCTCCAACGACCCGCACTTTGAAGAGAAAGTGCGCGACGTGGTGGGTCTATACCTGAACCCTCCGGATCGTGCGCTGGTGCTTTGCGTGGATGAGAAGAGCCAGATTCAGGCCCTGAACCGCACCGCTCCGCTTCTGCCGCTGCGACCCGGTTTGCCCGAGCGTCAGACTCACGACTACGAGCGGCACGGCACCACCACGCTGTTCGCCGCCTTCAACATTTTGACCGGCAAAGTGATCGGTCAATGTCTGCCGCGTCATCGCGGCCGTGAGTTCGTGAAATTCCTCAGCCAGGTGGAGAAGGAAGTGCCGCCCCAACTGGACGCGCACTTGATTATGGACAACGACAGCACCCACAAGAGCCCTCCCGTCCAGCGCTGGCTCAAGCCCAAGAAGCGGCAGCGGTTTCACTTCCATTTCACCCCCACCAGTAGTTCCTGGCTCAATCAACTGGAACGCTGGTTTGCGGAGATCACTCGAAAACAAATCCGACGGGGCAGCTTCACGAGCGTCCACGAACTGGAGACTGCCATCTATCACTATTTGGCGACTTGGAACGAGAAGCCTTCACCCTTCGTTTGGACCGCCACCGCCGATGTCATCCTCCACAAGGTGAAACGTTGTAAAGAATTGGCTGGGACAGAACACTAGCGTTATTTTCCTTCTGGCTGGCGGTCGCGTGAGCCAGAAGTGCCGGCGAGATGAGGTTGAAACGGCATTGAGTCTGGCGTATGCTAGGTGCGCTTGGGTTCCGGCGAGCGCGGAAATGGATTCACGGTTCTCAAGGCCGGAGTCCGCCAGGGCTCAGGGCCATGCCCTGAGAAAAGCCAGTTTTTTTCTGAACGCGGTAATTGGTAAAGCCACATCCGCCTTAAGACTCGAGGAAAGGTTTAGCCATGAAACCTCCTTGCTCTCCGTCGGCATTTTTTCTGGCGGTTTTCCTGCCTTTGTATTCGTGCTTGCCTGGGAGCGCCTGGGGCAAAGCTCCGCATTTTCCCTCAAACACACCTAGCGTGGCGCAATCTTCCCAGAAAGACCCTCCGGCATCCTCGGCCAGCATCACTGTTCCAGGTCCTCTACGCTCAGTCCTGCGCATGGCTGCCATCAGCCAGAAGGTCTCCCCGGACGAGGTCCTACCTCTTCTAGCCCGCAATGCGGCCATGGAAGGTTATGGCTGGCGCGGTAAGACCCCACACCCCACCGAATATCTCATGCTATTGGAAGGTTATCTGAAACACGCCAAAGAATTGATGGCGCTGGCTGGCCCGGAGCACATCATCCGTGTTTCCAATTGCAGCGAGGCGCAGCCGCTGCTGAAGATCCTCGGCTACCGGCTCCTGCAACCCTGTGGGCCCAACACTTCGGTGGAAACTGCCAATCCAAAACGGGCTTTTCTTACCGTCGACTCGGGATTCCCTCTGACAGAGTTGGTAGAAAAACTTCAGGAGGGCAAGCCCTTCGCCTATCCATTCCCCACCTCATACGTCCCGATACTCTTTAATTCAGGGGTTTGGACCGCGGCTGAAAAGGACAGAATAGAACACAAAAAAGAGAGAAAAATTAAAGACAACGATATCCTTAACGCCTTCGTGCGCGATCCCGCCTTGGCCCGCCTGTACTGGGCGCTCGCTCAGATGGATGCCAATACCGCAGCGTATTTGCGGCAATCTCCGGGACTCGAGAAACTCATCCCCTTGGCCGCTGTCCTCGACTTCTACGGCAGCCGCATTTACATCCGGTCTGGACGCGTGGTTGTACCGGGGGGAATTCCCGCAGAATCGGCCTGGAAGAGTCTTGTGGGGTCCAGCCCGGAGTCGCCAAGCGCATTCATAACCCGCTTGCTCCGTAAAGACCAAGGCTGGCTGGCAGCCTATTTTGACGCCTTATCACGGGTCAGCGGAGCCCCGCAGGCCTACTTCACCGAACGTCGCCGTCTGCGCCTCTTCTATCAAGCGCTGCGAGGACGACACGCTTCTCCCGGCGCAGCGAGGCCGGTATTCCGGCCGAATGCAGGGCTCTTGCTTCTAGTGACCCAGTTCCAGTTGGATCCCACGGGCCAGCCCTCCATCCCCGGGAATTTGGAAGTATGGAAGGAAATCTTCCGCGGTGAACGCAAAAGCAACTCCAAGACTGTCCGGCTGTGGGCCAAGCGTGCGGCGGGATGGAACAACCCCGGTCAGTTGGTGGCAAGCATGTTCGCCATATCCAGGGTGAGCTCGGAAACCAGTCCGCTGCAAATTTACCTGGCATTGAGCGACATAAACAGGGGGCGGATTCCGGACCAACGCCTGGCTCCCCAAACCGCCCTTCTGCTGGGGGAGAAGTTCTCGCAGTTCGGCGGCCAGTATCCTATTTTTTCCGAGTTTCACGCTTTGAACGACGCCTCCATCATCCGGTTTCTCAGCGTGGCGGAATCACTTGACGGCATCCACGAACGCACACTGAGAGCCGACGCGCTGGGCATTATGCAAGCCAACGTTGGTCTTTGGCAAATCCTGGCCAGGCAGGGGCAGATCCCAACCGAAAATTGGAACGAATCCTGGCAGCAAGTCATCGATCCCTTTGCCAGTATCCGTTCCTCAGTCCAGCTTGTCGATGCAGCCCGAAGATCTCTCGGCGAACTGTTGCGGGCCGCAGCCGGTACGCCTCGCCTCTCCCAGGATGAGATCATTACCTTGCTTGCTGGCCCTAACCAAACCAGCCCGGAAGGGCAAGCGGTGAAGGCAGAGCTTGCCGGTAAAATCCGCGCAGTCCTGGAGGCCCAACGCCTTGTTTCACTGGACACCCTATTCGCGCTAGACGATGACCTGAAGCGAATGACTCCAGGGGAGCCCATGCCCCAGAGGCTGGTCCGATTGGCCGGGGACCTTCGGGAGTTCCGAACGCCAAAGCCGCTTTTCACGAGCAGTGAAAGAGCCGATTGGAGTTATGGGCTTTATAGTAATCCTCACATCCAGGCCGAGACGGCAACGGATTTGGTCAAGACCGTCAAGTTATCACGCTCTGCCAAAGAACTTGCTGCGGCTCGCGGCCAGCTTATCCCATTCCTTCGGGACACTTTGGTGGGACTGAACTATGCCTACTATCAGCCGCCTGGATCTCATCTGCTCTACAATGACCCGCTTTTGGTCCGATCCCATGATTTTTCAGACCAAATGTTTATGGGGGAAGGACAAGGCTGGAAAACTCCGAGTGTAGTTGGCCGCGGTTGGACCGCGAGCGGCGGCGTCCATCTGGACGGGTCGTTGGCAGACCTGCCTTACGCGTTAGCGGAAGTAGAACAAGACTTCATTGTTCCCCAAAACGTCCAAGCCCTGATCTGGGAGGACTTGGCGCCGACCCTTCTGACGGACTCCGTTGTGCCACGGTGGTGGCGGGTGACCCGGAATGAACTTCACGCCGTCGCCCTATATCAACAATCCGGAGAGGAGCTTTTAGCAGCCGCTTCGAAGAATGAGAAACTGCGCCAACAGGCGATGAACATACTCTCCGATCGCATGTCGCCTCGTAGGTGTGCGCAAGTGGACGAGGCTCTTCGCGCCGGGCTCCCTGAAGGGGCCTTATCCCAGTTGACGCCGGCGGACACTTTTTACTTGGCGGCGGAGTTTATGCAAAGATTTCCGGACGACGCCAACAAATGGGGGCAAGCCGCGCAGGAACTGGAGCAACTTTCGCAACGTTATCCGAAGGAAGTCAGTTGGGAGCGGCTGTCGAAGGATTTTGGAGCGCCTCATCCTGCGCTTGCGCAGACGTACGCCCGTGAGATGCTAAATGTGCAGCCTTTTCCCAGTTTTTTGGGTTACTCCAGCCGCCTGCTGGCCGAGTCATGGGAATCCAATAACTTATACTGGGCCCGCCTGGCGGACGAAAACGGCTATTCCCCTGTGATGCTTAACCTCTTGATTCCCGAGCTAACGCGCCATATGGTCGCGAACATATTTGCCACTGACCTGGAGGATCGGCCCGCGATTCTCCGCGCTTTGCGGCAAACGGGTGAAGAATTTCGCGCAGGTAAGTTTGCCTCCTTGCCGGGGGGCAGAGCCGCTTCGGGACTTTGAGGATTGTCTTTGCGCCTATAGAACCTTTGAAAGGCCTAGCCCGCACCGGGAGAAGCGGCGAGGCGGATGGCAGGATAACCTATGGCGAAACAGCGTTATCTGTTGCTGTTAACTTTTCTGATTGCGTTTCCCGGTGCTGCACTTCGCATGACTGCGCAGACCTTCGATGCTGTACGGCCCGTCATTCGCAGAACGGTCGATTTGGTGCAGTTGGATGTAGCGGTGACGGACAAGAAAGGGCATTACATAAGCGGCCTCCAGCCATGGAACTTTGCAGTTTATGAGGATGGGATTTTGGAAAAACTCGACACCTTTGGAGAAGAGAACGAAGCTCCGCGAACTGTGGCCGAATTTTCGCCGCGTGTAGACAAGCGGAAGACAGTGAAGTCTGACCCAATCCTAGCCTCTTCTCCGGGAGCTGGCCACAGTGTTTTTGTCCTCTTCGATACCAGCAATTACATGTACCGGGGATTTGTCTTCGCACAGGATGCTATCGCCGAATTCGTCCAGTCTCTGGATCATCGAGACCGGGTGGCGTTTTATTCCTACAGCCGCGACCTTTCGCGAGGTTCTCTGCTCACTTCCGACCGTATACGGGTCTTGCGCGCGGTCCGGGCGACTGTGGCCGGAGACTCCGCCGCCCTTTATAATTCCCTGTTGTTGACTCTCGAGGATGCCGCCCAGTTTTCAGGCAGAAAAGTGGTGGTGGTCTTTTCCAACGGCCCTGACAACGCCAGCGTGGTTGCGCCGGAGAACGTTCTCGATCTCGCCCAGTCGGAAGGAGTCCCCATTTACATGATCAGCGCCCAGAAAGGCAAAGTAGACCCGGTTTCAGCCGTTACCTTTGAACGTGTGAGCGCCCGCACAGGCGGTAAAGCTTATTCGGCCAGGAATTGGGAAGACGAGCAGAAAGCTTTCGCTTCAATCCGGGATGACTTGGCGCACCTCTACTCGCTCAGCTACTACCCGCAGCCAAATCCCAATCGCGGCTGGCGCAAGATCACGGTCAAATTGGTGGGCGTACACTTAAAAAAATACCATATCCGAACAAGGAGCGGCTATCGCCCAGAGGCGGTCCGGCTCGCTGGGGAGATGATTCCGACCCCCTAAGGTGCAGGCGCGCACTTCCCGGTAATTTTCACATTTTCCCCTTGCCAGGGCATCGCTGCATCGCGCAATTAACAGTTCGCCCACGGCACATGAGTTAAGGATGTTCGCGGCCTAAAATCGAAGCATACCAAGGACGTCTGTAGTAAAATGAAACCGTTTCAAAACCCGCAAGCGCTTGGATCAAATTCGGGCGCAGTCACGCGATGCTTGAGGAAAACAAGAACGCACAATAATCAGCGTATCAGTTGCGTTGATCCGAATTGAGGTAAAAGCCATGATCAGTGTCAAGGTAAACGGCGTTGAGCGTTCCTTCAATGGCGATCCCGGAATGCCGCTGTTGTGGTACTTGCGTGATGAGCTGGGGCTGACCGGGACCAAGTTTGGCTGCGGCGTGGCGCTTTGCGGCGCTTGCACGGTACACCAAAACGGGGAGGCGATCCGGTCCTGCGCGGTGCCCATGAGCAACGTGGCAGGCAAGGAAATCACGACGATCGAAGGCCTCTCCCAGAATGGCCTGCATCCGGTCCAAAAAGCGTGGATGCAGGTTAATGTACCCCAGTGCGGCTACTGCCAAGCCGGGCAGATCATGCAGGCTGTCGCGTTATTGAGCAGCAAGAAAAAGCCCACCGACCAGGAGATCGATGACGCGATGAGCGGCAACATTTGCCGCTGCGGAACCTACCAGCGAATTCGTGCCGCGATCAAGGCGGCTGCGGAGGAAACAGCATGAGCGTGATTGGAAACGTCAGCCGTCGTGGATTCCTGAAAGGACTTGTTTCAACGGGAGCGCTCGTGATCGGCGTCCGCTTTTACCCGCAAGTTGCCTGGGCGGACAGCCTGCCTCACGACACGCACGCGGACCTTGCGACATTCCATCCGAGCGTATTTTTAGGAATCGACACGGATGGAACCGTCTACCTCGTCGCTCATCGCTCCGAGATGGGCGCTGGAATCCGCACTTCCCTGCCCCTCGTGGTCGCTGACGAGTTGGACGCCGACTGGAAGCGAGTGAAGATCGAGCAGGCAATCGGCGATCCGCGATACGGTGATCAGAACACGGATGGGTCACATTCCATCCGGAGTTTTTTCGACGTGATGCGCAATGCCGGCGCTACGGCGCGCTTCATGCTGATTAGCGCCGCCGCCGTGCAGTGGGGGGTCCCGGTTTCGGAATGCGAATCCGGTCTACACGTAGTGGTTCACCGGCAGACGGGCCGCCAATTGGGTTACGGAGAGCTGGCGGCCGCGGCATCGGAATTGCCGGTGCCGGCGTCGGCAGAACTGCGGCTCAAGCCGCGCTCTTCGTGGCGTTATATCGGCAAGGGCATGCCCAGCTACGACCTGGAGGACATCTGCACCGGCAAAGCGATCTACGGCATGGACGCTCGCATAGACGGCATGGTCTACGCCTCCATCGAGCATCCGCCCGTTCTCGGCGGAAAGGTAAAGTCATATGACGATAAAGAAGCGTTGAAAGTCGCGGGAGTCCGCCAGACAATTCCCATCGATCCGTACACCCCGCCTCCCGCCTTCCAGCCGCTGGGTGGAATCGCCGTGATTGCCGACAACACATGGGCTGCCTTCGAAGGGCGCAAGAAGCTGAAAATCGTCTGGGATAACGGACCGAACGAAACCTACAACTCAGATCAGTACAAGAAGGAATTGCAGGAAACCGCGCACCAGCCGGGGCGAGTGGTGCGCAACGAAGGGGATGTAGAGGCCGCCTTCGCGAAGGGCGGAAAGATTGTCGAAGCGGATTACTACGTTCCGCTGCTGGCGCACGCCTCGATGGAACCCATGGTCGCGCTCGCGGAGTTCAAAGACGGCAAGGTAACGGCATGGGTTCCCACGCAGAACCCTCAAGGCGCACAGGACATCGTCTCGAAGGAGTTGGGCATCCCGAAGGAGGACGTGGTCTGTCACGTGACGTTGCTTGGCGGCGCTTTTGGACGCAAGTCTAAACCCGACTATATCGCCGAGGCCGCGGTCCTCTCAAAGAAAGTGGGCCGCCCGGTGAAAGTGGTATGGACCCGGGAAGACGACATCAAGTTCGATTACTACAACGCTGTGGCGGCCATGTACATGAAAGCAGCGCTTGGGCCTGATGGCAAACCGGCTGCATGGCTGCAGCGGTCGGTCTTCCCGCCCATCACTTCCACCTTCAAGCTGAATGCAGTCTACGGCGATCCCATGCATTTGCAACAAGGCTGGACGGATATACCGTTCGACATTTCCAATCTTCGTGTGGAGAATGGTCCAGCAAAAGCGCACGTCCGGATTGGCTGGCTGCGGTCGGTTGCGAATATCTACCACGCCTTCGCGGTCCAATGTTTTGCGGATGAACTCGCGCATACGGCAGGCCGTGATTCACTCGAGTACCTGCTGGATTTGATCGGGCCGCCTCGCATCTTGAATCTGAAAGATACGAACTATCCGAATTACGGAGCTTCGTACGACGAGTATCCAATCGATACAGGCAGGCTGCGCCGGGTTACCGAGATGGCCGCGGAAAAAGCTGGCTGGGGAAAGCGGAAACTGGGCAAAGGGTCCGGGATCGGCATCGCTGTGCATCGCTGCTTTCTGACCTACGTAGCGACCGTTGTGGAAGTGGAAGTCGGCGATTCCGGCCAGATCAAGATTCCCAGAGTTGACACCGTAGTCGATGCCGGAACGATTGCAAACCCGGAAATGGTGCGCACCCAGTTCGAAGGCGCAGCAGTATTTGGCGCAAGCATCGTTCGGAGCGGCGAAATTACGGCAACGAACGGCGCTATCGACCAATCAAACTTCAACGATTACCCAGTCGCTCGCATCGACGAAGCTCCTTATCAAACGAACGTGTACTTGGTCGAGAGCACGGCGCCGCCAGCCGGGGCAGGAGAGCCGGGCGTGCCGCCGTTCATCGCCGCGATGTGTAATGCCATCTTCGCCGCAACCGGGAAGCGAATTCGAGAGTTGCCACTGTCAAAAAGCAAACTTGGCGCCTAGCGCATTGGCACGAGCTGAAGAGGAATTATGCCTTAGGCGGATAGTAATGCTTGTACGTGCCGGCCAGTATTTCATTCATCTGCACTTTGACGTACTTCCATGGGTCGGCGGCGTAGTCAGTATAACTTCCGGGGACATTAATCCCTGGCATCTCGGGAATCCAGTCTTCGGTGAGGAGCCTGTCAGGATCACCGTACCGCGAAGCCAAGGCCCGCACTTGCGGGTCATCCAAAGCAGTTAGATGCCCTTTATCGACCAGCGTAACCCACATGTCGATATGGCGCAGGTGAACCCGATACGTGGTGAAGTAATTCTGAATATGGAAGTCATGACCTATCGGCACGTTATACTTCACGCCAAATTCACGCCATTTTTGCAACACCTCAGGTGGGCCATTTAATATGTCAGCGCCTATGCCCCAATGGACTACACCGCTGCGGTGATACTCTCCGGCGCCGTAATGGTAAAGGTCCTCGGGTGTGCGGTAATACTTCGGGTGAGTGCAAACAGCGATCTCAAAAAGCCGCCAGAAGCCGGGATGCTGCGGACTATAGAAAGGGTAAACCAGGTCATTGCTGCGAGGGTATTGCAGGAATTCCCGGAGCATATCTCCGAAAACACCGCCGCCTCTGACTTCTTTGATGTACCCGTCTTTATAGTGGACTTCCATCCGTGGAAAGAATCCGCCGTGATGGCCAGTCGTTCCTGCAACAACACCGTTGATTGCGCCGGCGGGTTCGCGAGGTATCCACTCCTTGTAACGCTCGGGAAAATTCGTTACGCTTGAGGGAAATTGGCCGGAAGCGCAGTCAAGATACATCAGAAGATGACCACGCTCATAAACTCCTCTTGCCCACCGGTTTGCCTGTTCCTCCGTCAGGTCAAACGACGCATCCGTGCCCTCGGGATCTGTGATGTTCACCTTATCCACAAAAGCCAATGGTTCAATCGTCTTTTCCTCCAAGAGCAGCCACAGGTCCGAAGGATACGTGGGGATTTCACTCATAAGCTCCCAGTGGTTGTCCGCCATGAATACTCCCAGTTGTTTGGAACCGAGAATCGCATGCAGAGTAGGTTTCCAGAAGGGCATCCTTCCCCAGAAGACTCCCCGCATCTCAGGGTGTTTCTCCAAGTATTCCCGGATTGCTTTTCCAACGTTGTTTACGTTTAATGCTTCCTGCACAGCTTTCAGATGAGGAGAAAGCTCCTTATCCGCAGGATAAAGCTTCGCGTAAAGCTCAGGGCTTTGAGCGCTGAGCCATCTCTTGGGAACTTCAGGGTCCGGCCAAGCCAAACCAAAATGCTCAATCCAAAATCGGCTCACCTCAAGGTATCCATCCGCTGGGTTATTTGCGGTCGCATTGCTCAAGGCGAGCGCGTCATTTTTGCTTACACCAACCAGCCCATAGTCGGTCAAGATCGTGAGCTTCACCCCCCGCTCCACTACAGCCCGGCGAACCGCCTCGATAATTATATCTTTTGCTGTAGCTGGAATCACGATCAGCGCCGACTGGCCCGGCTGAAGCACTCCAAGGCCTGATCCTCCAAATTCTCCCGACGGGCTGCGCGCCAAAGCCCTGGCAAAGGGCATGACCTGCTCAACGGTGTGGGGCGTTTTAATATAAGAAGGCCAGCGCGGCGCCGGGTATCCGGTTGCTACGCCGGTCGTTGCTGGCTCCAGCTGAGCCCACGCCTTTGCTCTTCCCGCAAGACCCGCAGCACCTAGTATCCCCAATACATTCCTTCGTGTGACCATAGTTTGTCTCCCCTCCGTCTAAAACTAACGCCGCGACTTCTGTGCGCACGGAACTGCTGGTCTCCGCGCCGAGAGTGTATTCTAGAACATTGCCGGGATCAGGCGCAAAAATAATGAGGAGAAACAAAACTGCACACCTTTGTCGCCGCTGGGCGTTGGTGCCTCTATAGCATTTCGCCGCTTCCACGAAACCCGCCAATTTGTTAGTCTACTGAGAGGCACGCTGAAGATGATGATATAAAATCGTTGGTATGGAGGCGGATTGCATTGGGCATAAGTGATTGGGCGGATTTTCAAGGCGTCAACGCCGGTTACGCGGCAGAGCTTTACGAACGGTACCGGCGTGATCCGAATACTGTGGATGCGGATACCCGGGCGTTTTTCGATAAGAACCCTCCCCCAGAATTTGCTTCTCCCGGCCTTCCTTCGGCTCCCAACGCCTCGCCCGCCAACGTAGACAAGATTGTTGCCGCCGTCAATCTGGCAGAATCAATTCGCAAGTTCGGGAATCTAGCAGCGCATCTGGACCCGCTTGGCAGCGAGCTGCCCGGCGACCCCTCCTTGATTCCTGAAAACTACGGCCTGAGCGAAGAGGACCTCAAACGCCTGCCTGCAAGCATCATAAAAGGCCCCGTGGCAGAAGGGGCTTCCAGCGCTTGGGAGGTAATCCGAAGCCTCGTTCGCATCTACTGTTCGCACAGCGGTTACGATTACGCACACCTGCGCGACCCGGAGGAGCGCCGGTGGCTGCGCGAAGCTACAGAAGGCGGATGGTTCCGGCCACCCAAGGCTCCTGTCAATGAGGTTGCTATCCTAGAACGACTCACGCAGGAAGGCGCTTTCGAGCTTTTTCTTCACCGAACTTTCCCCGGCAAAACGCGCTTTTCGATAGAAGGCCTGGGGATGTTGATTCCAGTTATTGATGAGGTAGTTGGAGCGGCAGCCGAAGCCGGAGCGCGGCAGATTTTGATTGGCATGGGTCACCGGGGACGGTTGAACGTGCTGACCCACGTGCTGAAAAAGCCCTACAGCCAGATTCTGGCAGAGTTCAAGGACCCGGTGAAGGCCAGCAAATTCCGGGGCGACCTCGGCTGGACGGGCGACGTGAAGTATCACTCGGGCGCCAGCCGGGCCGTGGCCAACGGCGAGGAGCACAGGCTGGTCATCTCAATGGCACCAAACCCCAGCCACCTCGAAGCCGTCGATCCCGTGGTGCTCGGCATGGCGCGCGCCGCGGGCACACGCGTGGACCTGCCCGGACCAGCGGTTTTTGATCCCAGCCGCTCTCTGCCCCTTTTGATTCATGGCGACGCGGCATTCCCTGGCCAAGGCGTTGTGGCAGAAACGCTCAATCTCTTCCGGCTTCCCGGCTTTCACACCGGCGGCACGATTCATATCATTGCCAACAACCAGCTCGGTTTCACTACTACCCCAGAAGAGGGGCGAAGCACCATTTTCGCGAGCGATCTCGCCCGGGGCTTCCGCATCCCCATCGTGCACGTGAACTCAGACAACCCCGAAGCCTGCCTGGAGGCGGCTCGGCTGGCTTTCGCCTATCGCACCCGGTTTCACAAGGACTTCCTGATCGATCTCGTTGGTTACCGGCGCTACGGGCACAACGAAGGCGACGAGCCGGGCTTCACCCAGCCGCTGATGTATCAAAAGATCGCCGGGCATCCTACGGTGCGCCAGCTTTGGATGAAGACGCTGCTCGAGCGAGGCGTCATCCGCGAAGGCTTCGCTGAGGAGCTGGTGCGCAAGCATACGAACAGCATCCAGGAGGCCTTCAATTCCCTCGAGCCGGAGCGGCAGCTCGTGGAACCCGTCTCGGAGCCGGCACCGCCAGGAGTGGCAGGGCGAACCCACACGGCCGTTCCCCTCGAACGCCTGCGAGCGCTCAACGATGCCCTTCGGCGCCTGCCGGAAGGCCTCACTGTGAACCGCAAGCTGCAGCGGGCGATTGAGCGCAAACGCTCAATCATGGACACACCGGGCGAGAAGACGGTCGATTGGGCATCGGCCGAGGAGCTTGCCTGGGCCTCGGTCCTGGAGGAAGGCATCCCCATCCGCGTGACTGGCCAGGATGTCGAGCGTGGCACATTCAGCCAGCGCCATGCGGCATTTCATGACACCACGACAGGGCTCAAGTATATTCCCTTGCAGTCGCTGCCGCAGGCTAAGGCGGCCTTCGAAATCCGCAATAGCCCCTTAAGCGAGAACGCAGTGCTGGGCTTCGAATACGGTTACAATGTGAACGCGCCGGCGCGTCTGGTCATCTGGGAGGCGCAGTACGGCGACTTCGTGAACGGCGCGCAGACAGTGATCGACGAATTCATCGTCTCGGCGCGCGCCAAATGGGGCCTGACACCTTCCCTCGTTATGCTGCTGCCTCACGGCCTCGAAGGCCAGGGTCCGGACCACTCGAGCGCGAGGCCGGAGCGCTTCCTGAGCCTCGCGGCAGCCATCAATCTGCGTCTTGCGAACTGCACCACGGCGGCGCAGTATTTCCACTTAATGCGCCGGCAGGCAGTGCTGCTTGAAAAGGATCCACTGCCGCTGATCGTGCTCACGCCGAAGAGCTTGCTGCGGCACCCGCTTGTTGCCTCCTCTCCGCTCGAACTCGCGGAGGGCCGCTGGCAGCCGGTAATCGACGACGAAGAAGCTCGGAGCCGCGCCGCAAAAATCCGGCGGCTGATCCTGTGCAGCGGCAAAGTGTACGTCGATCTCGTAAGCGCGCCGGAGCGAGACAAATCCCGCGCGGTTGCGATCTGCCGCCTCGAACAGCTTTATCCCTTGCCCGAAGACGATTTGAAGGACCTCCTCGCCGCCTATCCGGCGATTGATGAAGTGGTGTGGCTTCAGGAAGAGCCGCGAAACATGGGCGCGTGGGATTTTGTGCGCCTGCAACTGGCGCGGCTGATTGACGGGCGATGCCCGCTGCATTATGTCGGCAGGCCACGCAGCTCAAGCCCTGCTGAAGGCTCCTCCGCCCGGCACGCGCTCAACCAGCAAATGATCATTCGGCAGGCGTTTGAGCTGAAAGACGTGGGCGCGGAAGAAACTTTGCTGCTCAAGAAAGCGTAACCGGCAGTCCGGTCACAAGAGGACCTGGTGCAAGCGCCGCGCATAAATTCTAAAGGATCGCGAATATGGCAATCAAAATTGTAGTTCCAGAACTCGGCGAATCGGTCTTGGAGGCTACGGTGGGCCACTGGCGCAAGAACGAAGGCGACCATGTGAGTCCTGGAGAAGTGGTGGTGGAGCTCGAGACCGACAAGGTGGACCTTGAGGTCGGCGCGGAGCACGAAGGCGTCCTCGCCAAGATCGAGCGCAAGGAAGGCGAAGATGTACGCATCGGTGACGTGCTCGCGATTATCGAGGAAGGCGCAGCGGCTGCCACACCTGCACCGGCGAAAGCGGCAGCGGCTCAGCCGGAAAAGGCCGTAGCCTCTTCGCCGGCCGCGAAAGGCGCTTCGGCTGCATCTTCTTCAACCGCGTCCACTGCCGCTGAAGTCCGAAAACCGGCGGCCTCCACTGAAGCGCAGCGCTTGACTGCGGAGCAGATGGCCACCCCTTCGGCGCGGCGGTTGGCGCGCGAGCGCGGAGTGAATTTAGCCGAGGTTGCGTTGCCCGAAACCGCCGTCCGCGTGACGAGCGAGGAGGTTCGGCAGCTTGCCGCCTCTGCGGGCGGCGCTGCAGCAAAGAGCGCTCCGAAAGACTCTGGCGCCGCCGCGCCCGCCCGGCCCGCACCCTCCCCGGCTGGTCCGCAGGCTGTTCCATTGCGGCGCGAAGAGCGCACCCGCATGTCCCGCCGGCGCATGACCATCGCCCAGCGGTTGGTTGAGGCGCAGCACACTGCCGCCATCCTTACCACCTTCAATGAAATCGACATGAGCGGCGTGATGGAGCTGCGCAAGCGGCAAAAGGAGGCATTCAAGCAACGTTACGGGGTCAACCTCGGCGTCGTTTCCTTCTTCGTCAAGGCTTCGATTGCAGCCCTCAAGCAGTTCCCCCGCCTCAATGCGGAAGTTCAAGGCGATGAGATGATACTGAAGCATTACTACGATATCGGCGTTGCCGTGGGAGCCTCTGAAGGCCTGGTAGTGCCCATCCTGCGCGATGCGGACCGGATGTCATTCGCCGAAATCGAGATGGGGGTAAAAGAGTATGCGCGCAAAGCGCAGGATGGAACTCTCACGCTCGCAGACTTGCGAGGCGGCACGTTTTCCATCACCAACGGCGGCGTTTTCGGCTCCCTTCTCAGCACTCCCATTTTGAATCCTCCGCAGGTGGGTATCCTCGGCCTTCACAAAATCCAGGAACGCCCCGTGGCCTTGGGTGGCGCCGTGGTTGTACGGCCGATGATGTACGTGGCGCTGAGTTACGATCACCGCATCGTGGACGGCCTTGAAGCAGTACAATTCCTGGTGCGCGTTAAGGATCTGGTCGAGGAGCCTGCGACGCTGCTGCTTGAAAGCTGACCGGGCCGTCAGTCACGTAATCGATTTCTGAAAGCTGCTTAGCGCCTTTTCGGTTGTGCGGTCCCAGACAAACGCGCCGAAGGCGTGAAAGGTCTCAAATCCGAGCCGCTCATAGAAACGCACAGCGCTGGCATTCTGATCCGTGACGGTAAGCGAGACTTCCTCAAAACCTAAGCGGTCGAGCTCGCGGAAGGAAAACGCTAGCATCGCCACGCCGAGGCCGCCGCGTTGGAATGCGGACGCGACGGCGATTTGTGGAATATGAGCTGTTAATGAACGAACGGCGGTGAGCGCCAGAATGCCAGCTACGCGCCCAGTGGGCCGGTGAATGGCCACGACCGACGCCTCTTCGAGGTTTTCGCCGCACCCCCGAAGGTGTACGATGTTTTCGATCAGCCGGGCTGAGCCGCTGAGCGATTTGTATTGATCGTTAATGGCCGCGTCCACGTGATCGCGGTAGACTTCCGCCAGTAGGCGCGCCGCCGCCTGATCGTGCTTACGCTGCCAGGGCGCGATGAGAAACTCCTTGAAAATGAAGCGCTCTTGCACACCGGTAGTGGTTTGAGACGCAGTCGAATCCGGCTCGTGAATTGCGCGGTCCCTGAGACGCAACGCCATGAACCGGCGCGGATAAGTCTCGAAGTGATGCTGCCGGAAGCAGGCATAGAGATCCTGGAAGCTGAAATGCGGCAACTGTGCCTCAATCCGTGTCAGCCCCGGAGTAGCTTTAAGCGTCTCGATGACGTGATCGAGCAACAACACAGCTTGCTGCCGGGCAGAACCATTAGGCTGCATGAAGAGGTCGCCAATCAATCCTTTCGTCCCTTCATAGACAAAGAAGCTGTAACCGTGGATTTGCCCCTGGGAAAGCAGCGCGTAGCCCGAAAGCCTTTTCTCGGCAAGGCACGCCGAGATCAGCCGGGCCGAAGACGTGTAATCCCACCGCAGAAGGCTGGCCCAAGCGGAAGACTCCGCGGCCAGCACGGGCAGAAAGTCCCGCGCGCCGAAATGCCGAATATCAACGATTTCCATCTCCAAAGCTATGCTCCTGCCGCCGCAACCGGCGAGTCCTCACCTTCTTCCGGACGTCACGGCGGCGCTGCCGGTGCGATTTGCTCTACGCGGCGCGCGCAAACGTTAGCCTCCCGGCATCGGATGCGCGGCAAGTATTTCGGAAAGAGTATAGCGCAATTCACATATAACCCCTTGCGCACGCCTGGCAAGGCGACTCTCTTCTGCTCCCCGTTGGACAGCCGTCCCCGACAACGAGGCAAGCCGGAGAGGCGTCTTACTAAGACAAACGCATTGGTTGATGTAACGCCACTCTGGTGCGCCGGTGTCCCCACCGGCGTTTTTCGGCGCTGAGGACAGCGCCGCACCAGCGGATGTTGTCACTATAATTTATAAACCTCAATAAATGCGTTTGTATTAGTTAACCAGCATGTTATGAGCACACGGCCTGCCAATAGCCTGCCCGCTTCCGAAACCGCGCTGAATGTTGAGGAGACGCCAGCCAAGCTGAGTCTTGGGCGGCGGCTGGAGTACTGGGCCGCGAAGGGTCTGCTCGGCGCGCTTGGGAAAATACCTCACCGCGCCGCACGCAGCGTCTGCATCGCGATTGCAGCGTTAAGCTACTGGATTTGGCCGCGTCTGCGACGGACCGGCTTATGGAACCTCCAACTCGCCTATCCCGAATGGACGCCGCGCCGGCGCCGTCAAGTGTTATTCGCCAGTTTCATGAATCTCGGGCGCATGCTCGCGGACTTCGCTCATTTCCCGCATTGGAACCGGGACAACATTGAGAGCCTGATCGTCTACGATGGATACGAGCATTTTCTCCACGCCTCGAACCAAGGAGCCGGACTGATCTTCTTGACCGCGCACTTCGGAAGCTGGGAGCTTGGATCTTTTGCGCACGGAATCTACGGGCATCCAGTAAACTTCGTGGTGCGCAGACTGGATAACCCGCTCGTAGACGGCCTTATCACCCGCTACCGCTGCCTGAGCGGAAGCCGGCCGATCGAAAAGGGCGACTTCGCCCGCCAGGCCTTGCGCGCGCTGCGGCAAGGCGAAGCTGTCGGCATCCTGATGGACCAGAACATGCTTCCGGCGGAGGGTGTCTTCGTGGATTTCTTCGGCCACAAGGCGTGCACGACGCCTGGCCCCGCCCGCGTAGCACAGAAGACCGGCGTTCCCCTGCTGTTCGGCCTTGTCATCTGGGACTCAGCGCTCCGCAAGTACCGCTTGCGATTTGAGACCATCGAATGGGCCAAGCGGGACGATCCCGGCGAAGAGATTTTGGTCAATACAGCCCGCTTTACCGGGCGGCTCGAATACTATGTCCGGCAGCATCCTGAACAATGGCTATGGGTGCACCGGCGCTGGAAGACCCGCCCGCCCGGGGAACCGCCGATTTATCCGTTCTAGCAAGCTGCTAGAGCGCAAACCGGCAGCATCATGGACACAACTTCCTACGGATTGCCTGGAATCCTAGAGTTGTGAAACTTGATGCGAATGAGTCAAGTTTCCATCGCCCCCTCACCCACGGCCCCTCTCCCCCAATTGGGGGAGAGGGTGGACCGCGTAGCGGGACGGGTGAGGGGGCATGCCTCGACAGTCTGAGGCGGAGCCTCGTTAGACATGACGGTTGATGAAATCGCGCGTGTCGTGGCCGGAAAAGCGCACGGAGATGCCGCCCGCGAGATTCATGGCGTGGCGCAACTCGAGACCGCGTTGCCCGAAGACCTTGCGTTCGCGGAAGGAGCGCGCGCGATCGAGCGGGCAACGCGCTCGCAGGCGGGTTGCGTTCTTGTGCCGGAAGGCGCTTCCCTGCCCGGCCGGACGTTTATCACCGTAGCAAACCCGAAGCTCGCATTCATCGAAGCAGCAGAGGCGCTGAGACCACCCGAAACTCCCGCGCCCGGCGTGCATCCCACCGCAGTCGTCTCTCCGCAGGCGCAACTCGGCTCGGGCGTGTGCGTCGGACCCTACGTGGTCATCGAACCCGGCGCGAAGGTAGGAGAGTGTAGCGTGCTTGGGGCTGGCGTGTTCGTGGGCGCGGGGGCAGAGATCGGGTCGCACTCCGTGCTGCATCCCCGTGTCACTCTTTATCCGGGGGCGCGCGTTGGCAACCGCGTCGTGCTGCACGCGGGCGTTGTGATTGGAGGAGACGGATTCGGATACGTTTTCGCTGGCGGGTGCTACCGCAAGTTTCCCCAGATTGGCGGCGTTGTCATCGAAGACGAAGTTGAGATTGGCTGCAACAGCACCATCGACCGTGGCTCGCTCGGGTCCACGGTGATTGGCTTCGGAACCAAAATCGACAACCTGGTGCAGATCGCCCACAACGTCCGGATTGGGAGGCACTGCGTGATCGCGGCCCAGACCGGAATTTCCGGCAGCAGCGAGATTGGCGATTACGTCGTAATCGGCGGCCAAGCAGGCATTGGCGACCACGTCCGGATAGAAAACCGCGTGGTGCTCGGCGGGCAGGCGGGCGTGCTACCAGGCAAGATAGTCCGCGAGGGCAGCGTGCTTTGGGGAACTCCGGCGCGGCCGCTAGCCGAGTTCAAAAAACTGTACGCGCACTTGGCGAGCCTTCCCGATCTCGCGCGCAAGGTGAGGGAGCTTTCCCGCACGCGAATAAAGCCAAAGAGCTGACAACGGTATCGGACTCCGTGGCACGCTCTGCACCCAAGGCGTAAACAATACCCCTGTGATGGATTGCGACGGAGTGAGATTAGCCGCTATTCATGCGCCTTCCATCACCCTTTCCACTCCGCGCCAAGTGTGATAGAGTGTGACCGTTTTTGATCCAGGTGTGCACCAAATTGGCAACCACATTTTCGCGTCCTTTTCAAGCGCAGCAACAGCGTAAAAGGGGGAGCCGAATATGAAAGTGAAACTTGCGTTCCTGATTATATCCGTCATGTTGTTTGCTGGTAATCGGACGTTCGCCCGGCAGAGGCAATCGGATGGTGCTACAGCCACCGGGCAGAAGCAGCCGCCAACTGCGACTTTGGCGGGCGTCCGCAGCATTTATATCGCGCCTATGCCCGGAGGCTTTGACCAATACTTAACTGCCGAGATCCTGCGCCGCCTGCCGCAAGGAGTTACGCTCACCCAAAAGCAGGCCAGCGCCGATGCTGTGTTGGAGGGCGTGGACGAAAACAACGCTCACGGCATAAGCCGGACCGTGAATCAGGTCTTCGGCGTCGGAGGGGGGTCTTCGGCAGCCGTGAAACTGCTTTCTCAGGATGGCCAAATTCTGTGGGCGGCAGAAAAAAGCGACCACACGATCCCGCTCTTCGGCACGCTCCGCGAGCATGGAGTTAGCAAAGTCGCGGCCAGGATAGCCAAGAACCTAACCGGTGCGATCCGGGCGGCGCAGAAACGCGCGAAGCGTAAGAGATGATTTCCGAGGGGGCGCGTCCTGGGCCAATTCTGCGCAATGGGAGATCACGGGGCTTTCCAGATGACGTGGTGCTTCTTGTCGTTGCCGAACATGACAATCGAGGCGGCAGAAGTGTGTTGCGTCGCGCCCGTCGTCAGCGTAGTCGTACTGGTGCTCCCCAAGTCCATCTCGAAGCCTTGCGCGTCCCCGAGCGAGATGCTTGACTTGCCCGCCGCCGCGTTCAGGGCAAGGAACCCGCCTGCGCCTTGGAGCATTAGCTCCGGCTTCGGGGAGCTGCCCTCCACCCGGGAGCTTAGCCCTCCAAGCTCGATGGCGGTCTTGCCGTCCTCGTCGCCGAAATACAGCCCCCACGTGCTCAACTGCATTCTGTCTACTGGGAAAAATAAATTGCCGATCTTCTGATTCTTGCTCCCCAAGAACTCAAGAGACGCGCCGTTCCCCCAGGCCAACAACCTCACTGACTCCCGTCCACTCTCGTTTGAAAAGCTGAGGCTGTCGTCGTTGAGAATGAACCGGTCGTGACCTTTGCTGTCGGAAATCCAGATTCCCGGGTCGTCTGGCTGCATACCCACCACGGCTTCGCCCAGCGCGGCGGGTGTCGAGATCGTAATCCTCCTGTGGCCCTCTCTGTCGAGCAATACGAACTCATGCGCCGTCACCACATGGGGAGTGCCTCTCGTTTCACCCATGAAAGCCAGTGACCCCGCCGCGAGCACGATGACCGCCACGATCTGTTTTAGCCGCCTGTTGTCCCGCTCAAGTCTTTCCAGGCGCTTTACAAGTTCTCCTTCAGTCATACCTGTACCCTCCGTGTGATCTCTCACGGCCACTCCTTCCAGGACGCGACCGCTACTCCTTCCACACCTGCGAGTGACTCTCCTGCGCTGTTTTCAACTTATCAGAGAAACCCAGGTTGCAGATGTCGTTCAACGTGCTGAGTGCGGACCAGAGGTTCGCGTGGGCCGTGACCAGCGCCTCCTTTATCCATGCTATCGACGGCGGCACGTCGCTCACGGCTTTCAGCCCTTCTATGTTTGCGTGGTGGATTGAGCACGCGATGCTGTAGGGAAAATCGTACTCCTTTCTGCGTCCGATCTCCTCCGCCATTTTCCCGATAGACTTCGTGGACCACTGGAACCTCTCGCGTCCTTTGGAATTTGTGAATCGAGCTTTGACCTGGTTATACTCGTCCTCGATCTTCTTCACGTCTTCCGGGGACAAGTGCTTCACCCGATCCGGGATGTTGTCCCGCAACCATTGGTATCTGCGCCATGACAGAATCTTGCCGAACTCTACGTAATCTTCGATCTCATTTGCGTTTAGACGCAAATACTCCGCCGTCCACCGAGATTCAAACATGCCGCGCACGATCTTCATTGCACCGGGTCCGCAACCGTTCCCGCAAAGCAAAATTACGTCGATTGCCCCTGCAATCGTAGCGCGAGTCAGCTCGCAGACGACCACCTCGACCGGCTCAGCGACCTTCTTCTCGGCGGTCTGTAGCATTTCGTTGCCCAAAGCCATCAGATCAGTAATGGCATCGAACTGCTGCTTGTACTCTTTGTATGCTACAGGCCAGAACTCTTCGAATCCGAACGTAACGCGCCGTTCTTGCTCCGGTACTGGTAACATGAGCTTCTCCTCATTGAGAATCCCAAATCTAACGCTTGGTCCTTCTTCGCCAGAGGCTCTTGCGCCCATCTTCGGCACGCAATCCTGATGACAGAGACAGTGTGCCCCAGGGCGACGATTGCCACAGCATACATGGGCATGACAAATTCTGGCGTGGGCAGGCGCGACGGTCTCAAGATCAGTCGCCGGGGTAAACGCAATATTATTCACGGGGATGGAAGGGGAAATAGCTGCTAATCGCAGCCAGGCTCTGGAATTTCCAGGTCCCGGCAAATCTTCCGGGCCAGGAAGTTGTTAATCTCTGCGTGGCGGGGAACGGTGGAGACTTTCTTCTTCGCGGCATTCACGTAAACAGTGTGCTTGCCGCCTTCGCGGAGCTTCTGGCATTCGCAGGCTTCGAGATGCCGAAGCAGTTCCGGCGCTTCACAAGGCAGCCAAAGACACCGATTCTTTGATAACCTCCTCGCCCTGCAAGGCGTTTTCGGCCAGTTCGCGGTTCGCTTCAAATACCAGCCGGATGGCTTGCCGAAGGTTTTGGCGAGCCTCCGCCAGTGTTGCCCCTTGCGCGTTTGCCCCAGGTAAATCCTCAACCCAGGCGATGTAACCTTCCGGCGCCTTTTTGAAGACGGCTATCAACTCCATGCCTTGCCCCTTTCCCAGAGCTTGCGATTTGCTCTCCTATAGTGGCGGCTTTTTTGTAGCGCCGGTGTCCCCACCGGCGTCTTTCGGCGCTGAGGACAGCGCCGCACCAGCGGATGTTGTCACTACAATTTGTAAACCTCAATAGGGAAGATATTCAACTCTGTCCTTTGCGGCGCAGCGACAGTCAATGGCCCGCCATGGTGCTATGAGAGAATCCTGGTCGGGGCGCCCGGATTCGAACCGGGGACCTCTTGCGCCCAAGGCAAGCGCGCTACCAGGCTGCGCCACGCCCCGTCCGGTGAAGATCGTTTTATTTTGCCGGACTTCCGGTTATCTGTCCAGTAGGATGCGGAACTCGAACGGCGCAAAGAGGCAACGGATGCGCCGCCCGCGACTTCCCTGCCGGGATGCGGTGTGTTTAGGATACAATAAACGTTCCGGTTCCTCTCTTTGAGGGGACCGCGAAATACAGTGACAACAAGCGTTGGTACGGCCTCTGGCCACAGGTCGTTTGGCGCTCAGAGAACGGGAATCCCGCCACTATATTTTGCGAAGATCAGTTGCGATGGCTGGGTCGTTGCTGGGCGGCCCGCCTTGCCTGGATGCGTTTTGCACGGGTAAGGGCCTCAAGAACGCCATCATCTCCTGGCTCAAAATCAAAGAGCAGAGAGCCGCATCAAAACCGAGCGCCCGGAAAAGAGACCAGCACATCGCCATGACCGTCTGCCCCGATGGGCAATCCGGTGTATATTCTAGTGGCCGGGGCGCCAAATGCGAAGTCCTCGCCGAGTAAATGCGCATGACTTCTTTCGGAGACACTGACTGATGAGCTTGAGATTATTTGCAGCCGAAGCACTGACGGATTTCGCTACGACCGCCGCCTTCTCGCCCAGTTCCAGCCATCTAGCCTCGGCCATGCTGGAACCGCTGCCGCTTGCGGAGGCCCGTATCGCGATTGAATTCGGCGCGGGTACCGGCGCCATCACGCGAGCCTTGCTCAACGAGTTGCCGGCCCACGCCCGGTTGCTGGTCTTTGAAATCAATCCGCGCTTCATCGAATACTTGAAAAGGAATTTCCCAGACCCGCGCCTGGTTCTGATCAACTCAAGCGTTGAAAATGTTGACTCGGAACTTCGGCGGCGCGGCTACGATCGTGTGGATGCGGTGGCGTCGTCGCTAGGCTTGGGGCTTATGTCCGATCGCCAGCATCACGCCCTTTTTAAGCGGCTTCTGCCCTTTCTGCATGAAAAGACAGTATTTACTCAATATCAGTATATCCAATGCCTGCAGTTCACAAACGGCAAGCTGCGCCGGCTCGACCTTCCGCGGCTACTCGGCCGTTATTTCGATTCCGTCCAATCGAGAATAGTGTGGCGCAACCTGCCGCCTGCCTTTGTGTTCACATGCCACGTTGGGAGCCGGAAAAGCGGTCTGCGTCAGGCTGCCAGACGGCGCAAGCCTCCGGCAGGGCGCGCAAGGCGCTAGCCCCTTGTAAAACATATTCTTTCAGAGGTCGAACGGGATAATTGTTGGCGTGGCTCTTGTGCTGGGCGAAGCATCTCTTCGTGATTGTGAAGCCAGAAGCGCCATTTGCGTCGCATGTGAAGATGAGCATTTCAACAAACTGCGGCTAGTATCCGAAATTTGTAGGGCCGCGACCAATCATGTAGAATGGCAACCTGGCATGTCTGACTTCCTCAGCAAACTCAATCCTCAACAGCGGCAGGCGGTGGAAAGCACGGAAGGTCCGCTGCTGATCCTGGCGGGCGCAGGCAGCGGCAAAACCCGGGTCATTACTTACCGGATCGCGCATCTGATCAAGGACCTTGGCGTCCCTCCGGAAAGCATTCTCGCCGTTACCTTCACCAACAAGGCTGCCGGCCAAATGAAGGAGAGGGTGGCAAAGCTGCTTGGCGACTCTCCGGCGGAAAGCTCGCCGCACATTTCCACTTTCCATTCCTTTTGCGTGCGCGTTCTGCGCCGGGACATTGACCGGCTGGCCTACAGCCGCGACTTTTCGATCTATGACGACGATGATCAGCAGCGCCTCGTGCGCGGTTGCGCGAGCGAGCTTGGCGTGAGCGATCAGATGGTATCGCCTCGCGCGGCGCTATCCCGCATCAGCCACGCCAAGAACCGCGGCGTCAGCCCGGAGGAACTCTTTCGCCATGCGGCGGACGCCGTCACCGAAAAGCTAGCCACGCTTTACGAGCGTTACGAAAAGAAGCTGCGGGAGGCGAACGCTCTCGATTTCGACGACCTGCTGCTGAAGACGGTGCAGCTTTTCGAGTCGGCTCCGGACGTTTGCGCCGTCTACAATCAGCGCTTCTGCTATGTGATGGTGGACGAATATCAGGATACAAACCGCACACAATACCTGCTGATCCGCCATCTCACGCGTACGCACCAGAACATCTGCGTGGTGGGCGATGAGGACCAGTCGATCTACCGCTGGCGCGGTGCAGACATCGAAAATATTTTGAGCTTTGAAAAGGATTATCCCCGCGCCCGCATCGTGCGTCTGGAGCGGAATTACCGCTCCACCCAGGTCATTCTGGACGCGGCCTCAGCGGTGGTCAGCAACAACCGCGCGCGGATCGGCAAAAAGCTCTGGTCGGACCGCAAGGAAGGAGTCCGCCTGGGCTTTTACCAAGGCCGCGACGCAGACGAGGAAGCGGAATTCGTAGCGGAACACGCCCGCCGCGCCCTCGCTGCGGACCCGGAAGCGACGGCCGGCGTGCTTTACCGCACCAACGCCCAGTCGCGCCCTTTTGAAGAAGCGCTTCGCCGCGTCGAACTCAACTACCAGGTGGTGGGCGGATTCCGCTTTTACGAGCGCGCTGAAATCAAGGACGCGCTCGCCTATGCCCGGCTGGCGCTGAATCATCAGGACTCGGCAGCCCTGCTTCGTATCATCAATGTTCCCACGCGTGGCGTCGGCGCTTCCACGCTCTCCGCCTTGCAGGCTTCTGCGGAGCATCTCGGCACGAGCCTTTGGGAGGCCGTGCACTATGAGGTTTCCGCCAAACATCTCCCCACTCGCGCGCTGAAGGCCCTCGAAAGCTTTCACACAGTCATGCGGAAGCTGATGGAAGGCCGCGAGCGGCTGAGCCTCGCCGGATTTTTCCGGCACATCATCGACCAGACGGGATACCTGAAGATGCTTGAAGCGGAAAAGCTGCCTGAAGCCGAAGCCCGTATCGAGAACCTCCAGGAACTCGTGAACGCCGCCGCGGAGGCCGAAGGGCGCGGCGAAACGCTTGCCGAATTTCTGGACCACGCAGCGCTGGTCTCAGACAGCGACGCATTCAACGAACGGTCGCGCATCACGCTCATGACCCTGCACACGGCCAAGGGGTTGGAATTTTCCTCTGTCTACCTGGTGGGGATGGAAGAAGGGTTGTTCCCGCACAAGTTGTCGCTGCTGGACCAGGCGGCGCTCGAAGAAGAGCGGCGGCTCTGCTACGTCGGTATGACGCGCGCCATGCACCAACTTGTGCTCACCCGCGCTTTGCACCGCCGGTCTTACGGCGAGGATTACCTGCACGGCACGCGATCCTCGCGCTTTCTGGACGAGATCCCTCCTGAGCTCATGGAGAGCCTGCGCGCGGAGGCTCCGCTCTTCAAGCCGGCGGCCTCCTGGGACCGGGCCCTGAATTCCGTCGAGAGCGTGGAGGAATTTCTCGAGCGGCGGCGCAGCACTACACCGGAACCGTCGAGCCGCCGGGCGCGCTCTTCTCCGGTTTCCGGTGCAAACTCAGGGCGCTGGAAGCTGGGCGCGCGCGTCCGCCACCCCAAATACGGCTTTGGCACGATCGTGGAATGCGAAGGTGAAGGAGAGGATGTAAAACTGACCATCAGCTTTCCGGGCTACGGCAGGAAAAAGCTGATGGAGCGGTACGCCTCGCTTGAGCAGGCTTGAGCAGCGGAGATTGAGTCATCAGCGGCTTGCTGTCGTCTCCTAGAACCCCATCTGATGGAGCAATTCTGTGAATCGCGGGTCGGAACGGATAGGATCCAGCAGCGGGTCGGTCTTGATATAGACCATGAAGGTTGAGCGGTCTTGGTAGGATTTCTCGAGCCATTCGATCGCGTCGACGCGATCGCCCAGCCCGGTATACACCAGGGCGATACTGAATGCGGGCACATACTGAGTGTGCGACCGTAAGGTCAATTCCTCGATCAGTTTCCGAGCCGCCGCCGTATTCCCTGAACGCGCCTGCGCGTAGCCTAGCAGCCCATCCAGGTATGGATCATGGCCTGCGAGCTTCCGTGCCGCCTCGATCTCACTGATGGCCTCGCCAGAAGCCGACGTGGCTAAATAGGCCATGGCGAGGCGAGTGTATGCGCCTTGGAATTTCGGGTTCCGGTCAATGACCTTGCGATAGCATTGGATGGCCTGGGCATATTCACGGCTCCAATACAGCACCCGGGCGGCCGCTGTGTTTACGGTGGGCGAGACACGATCCAACTGCTTGGCGCGGTTTGCCTGATCGAGCGCTTCCGGAATGCGTTCCATGGCTGCAAGATAGATCCCATACCACGCATGCACCATCGGGTCCTCCGGATTTAGTGCGATGGCCCGCTGAAACTCCTGCTCGGCCCTCGGCCAGTCCCATTCGTAATGGAAGGCGATCATGGCGAGCGAGGCGTGCGCTGAAGCAAGCGAATCGTTCAGATCCGCCGCCTTGAGCGCCGCGTCCTTGGCGCGAGGATAAACTTGCCAGGGAGGTTCCCCGAAAGATCCCAGCACGACGTAAGCATCGGCGAGGCTTGCGTACGCAAGGGCATATTGCGGATCCTGACCAATTGCCTGTTGAAAATAGTCGACACTCTGCTTCAAGCCATCTTCTGTCCTCCGGTTGAAGAAATTGCGCCCTTGCATGTATAGGGTATAAGCCTTGGCGTTTTCCGTGTCCGGCCGCGCCAGACGCATATTTGATTCGCCGGAGAGACGGAAGGGCCCCTCCTGCACCACTTTCTCTGCGACTTCTTCTTCGAGGGAGAAAATCTGTTGAGGGCTCGACTGGAAGGTGCCCGCCCATAAGAGGAATCCGTCGCGCACCCGCACCATTTGGACATTCACTCGCACCTGACTCGAGGAAAGTTCGATGTTGCCGTTCAGGATCGCGTCTACTTTCAGTTTGCGCCCAACCGTCAGCGGGTCAACCGTCGAATGCTCGAACTGCAATACCGAGACCGTCGGCCGGACGATAATCTGCCCTGTGCGCCATAGCCTGGTGGTAATCGCGTCGGACAAGCCCAAGCCGAGGCTTTTTTGATCCGCGTCGGCGTTCAGAGGCTGAAAGGGCAACACCGCCAGCGAACGGATTTCCGCTCGCTTCCCTGCCGCATGACTAGGTTTCAGGAAATACATCACTACCAGCGCGGCACCCAATGCTGTCAGGATTACAGCACCGACCCTCAGGGTGGACAATAACAAGCTATGTCGGCGAGCCGTTTCGGGCGGAATGGCCGTAGCAACGGCCCCAGTGCCGGGGCGTTCGGGCTCAGCCAGCGGCATGCCGCTCTGCAACGTCGGGGGCGGCGTGGTAGCAGCCACAATGGCAGGGTGTACGGGCTCATCTGCCCCCTCCACCACCCGAACCTCTCCCACGAACCGGTATCCCCGCGCTGCCACCGTTTGGATGTACTCGTGCCTGCCGTCTTTGGCCCGCAACACTTTTCGAACCCTGCAAATGGCAACAGTAAGATTGCCATCCTCGACGAAGGAATCACCCCAGACAGCACTCATCAGCTCGGATTTTTCGACAAGATGGCCGCATCTTCGGATCAGGACCAGGAGAGTGTCAAAGGCCTTCGCGGTCAGCTCAAGAGGTTCCCCACCTCGCAGGAGCAAGCGCTCTACTGGGTCGACCCGGAACGGGCCAAACTCGTATACTTGGCCGCCATTCGGGTTCATAGTCGGCAAGGATTTTATCACAAATTTGTGGTTCGTCTCCCAAAAGTGTGATTAGCATTCCTCCGGTAGCGGAAGATGCGCGCAGCAATGATAGATGGCGGCCGTGAAGTTCTTCACGGTGCGGA
>NFUN01000034.1 GCA_002197525.1 Acidobacteria subdivision 13 bacterium RH2 MAG17b
GCTCTTTGGCTTCTTGGTGCTGGAGGGGGGAGTTGAACCCCCACGCTGTTGAACAGCGCCAGATTTTGAGTCTGGTGCGTCTGCCAATTCCGCCACTCCAGCACTGGATCGCAGCACCCGGTCTGTATTCCCTCCGGCAGGCGTCTCTGAGGCGGGTCAAGCCCGTGCCTGATTGTACAGCATCCGGAAGACCACACGCTATAGTACAACGCCGCAGCAACCCTCCGAGTAACCGGCTTATTCAGTGCGCCGGAAGAGCCGCTGCTTTTCCTGGTGCGCCGGCGTCCCCACCGGCGTCTTTCGGCGCTCCTCAGGCAGTCCCTACCCTGGCGGCCAATGAAAGACCCGTCCACCCATAACGTGCACGTGGAGGTGGAACACCGTTTGCCCGCCCCAGGCGCCGTTGTTGACGACGGTACGGTAACCTTGCGATTCGATCCCTTTCTCGCGCGCCAAGCGGGCGGCAATGGCAAACAGCTTGCCAATCAAACCCTCGTCTTCCGGCGCAACCTCTGCAAGTGACGCCAAATGCTTGCGCGGAATCACCAGCAGGTGGACGGGCGCCTGTGGATGGACGTCCTCAAAGGCAAGCGCCGACTCGTCTTCATAGACTATCTTGGCGGGAATTTTGCGTTCAGCGATTCGGCAGAAAATACAATCTTCCATAGCTATTCCCCTCGACAAAGGAGCCGGAGGCGACTGAGCGGCGCGGCTAATTCAGCCTAACAACATAAGTTTCCGCGGCCAGGCCAGCCCGCGAGATGTCACCGGCCAGTTGGCGCGCTGTATCTTCATTGTTCAATTGGCCCACGCGGACACGATAGAGAAGTCCCTGCGCGTGACTATCGTAGGTCTGAATCGTCACCGGGCCAAAATGCGGTTCGATAGCCGCTTTCAGCCTTTGCGCGTTGCCGGGGTCACGGAATGCTCCCACTTGCACGCCATAAATCCCTGGGACGGCCGTAGGGCCGTAAACAACCGACGGATTGAGAATCTCCAAACGCACCGGCGCGTACCCAGGGCCTACCATGCTGATGGCCTTCGCCGCGGCATAGGAAAGGTCAATGATCCGGCCCCGGATGAACGGGCCGCGGTCATTGATGCGCACGTCCACGGATTTTCCGTTTTGAAGGTCGTGAACCCGGACCATCGTGTTGAAAGGCAGCGTTCGATGGGCGGCAGTGAGGGCGTACATGTTGTAAATTTCTCCGTCCGCTGCCGGCCGGCCCTGATAGGGATAACCGTACCACGAAGCAATACCCTTAAGCTCGCGGGGCTTGGGATGGTAGACGCCGGGAGGAACAGGAACTTTCACCACGCGCCGGTGGCGATGAAGGCAGCCACTCAGTAAAACCGCCGCCAGGAGCGTAGCGCTCAGACGCAGAAACGGGCAGCGTCCTACGCCTTCACCGCAGGCGAAACGCGCGGCGAGGTTTACGTTGGTCCGGCTCCCGCCACAGCGTGGGTCAATGGTCATCGACTGGTTGCAGCCTTTCCGCACTCCACCGCCGCCGGGCCTTTTCCAAAATACAATGGTCAAACCTCTTCGAGTCTCGCCGGACAAACCAGTAGCTTATCCTATTGAGGATCGCAAAATATAGTGACCTCGGTAATGGGTCAGTTTGCTGTATCGGCGAGCCGCGCCAGACCGCGTCTGCGGCCTGTTCACGGAAGCGCCGCTATTGCACGCTCTAAAAAGAAATTGTTGCCTTGCTTAGGGGCTGTCAGATAATAACTGTTCCCTTTCGGATCAAATACACCCCTTCACCCCTGCCCTCTCCCCGCAAGCGGGGAGAGGGTGACGCGAAGCGGCGGGTGAGGAGCGCCGGTTGGAAGATGGAACAGTTATTTCTGAACGGGCACTTAGGCCGAAATAGTGCTCGCGCGTTTATTTGTCAAACGGTAATTGCTTGCACAGGATAATTGACTGAGATGGTTGCGCGGACCCTTCTCCGGGTTTGAGTTATCATCATATGACCTCGCTCGCAGCTAGGCGGTGAACGCACATGGCTGAAAGTTATCGCAGAACCTTTGGATGGATGGACGTTCTCTGGCTGATCTTTCTGGCCGGTCTCGCCGCCCTTCCGCCGCTGACTGAAATCCACAAGCAGATGATCCTCGCGGGCATCGGCCTGTTTCAGATTTTCGAGGGGCGCATTCTGAAGCCAGTGGCGCCTTCGCGCCGTAATACCTACAGCGTGCTCATTAAAATGCTCTTGGCAAGCCTGCTGCTGGTGCATACCGGGGGCATCAACAGCAGCTACTATCCCATCTACTACGTACCGATCGTCTCCGCCGCGATGCTCTACGACGCGCTGGGAACGGTTCTTTGGACGTTGGCCTGTTCGGCCGCTTACTGCTCCTTCCTGATTTGGGCGCTGGAATTTTACCAACTCACGGTAGCCGGGGCGACGGAGCTTGCCATCCGCATTCTCTTCTTCTTTCTTGTCGCGCTGGTGGTGAACCGGTTCGTAGTGGAAAACCGCCGGCAGGGGGCGCGCTACCAGCATTTGGCGGAAACGCTGGCTGAAACCAACCGCCAGTTAGAGAAGGCGCAGGCGGACGCGCGGCGGTCCGAACGGCTCGCAGCGCTCGGCCAGCTTTCAGCCGGCCTCGCCCACGAGATTCGCAATCCGCTCGGCGTGATTCGCGGCTCTGCCGAAATGCTGCACCAGAGGCTTGAGCGCACCGATGCTTTAACGGCGGAGCTGGCTGGGTACATTTCAAGCGAAGTTGAGCGGCTTAACAACCTGGTCGGCCGCTTCCTAGACTTCGCGCGGCCGCTGCAATTGAAACTGGAAACTCGGGATATAGTCCCCGTGATCGAACAGGCGCTGAAATCAGTGCAAGAGATGCGCCCCGAGTCGCAAGTGACGGTTGAAAAGCAGTATGGTGAAAAACTCCTGCGCGTGCCGCTCGATACCGAGCTTTGCGAACGCGTCTTTATTAATCTTTTCTCAAACGCCTACGAAGTGATGCCTGAAGGCGGCAGATTGCGGGTCTCGGTGAAACCCTCGGCTTCAAACGGTCAACCCGGCGTGGCCATTGAGGTTGAGGACACCGGACCCGGCGTTCCGGCTGAGCAGCGGGAGCATATTTTCAATCCTTTCTTCACCACCAAGAAGAGCGGGCTTGGACTCGGCCTTTCCATCGTGTCCAAAATCGTGGATGATCATCACGGAAGGATCGAACTCGCGAGCGAGCCAGGAACGGGAGCTTGCTTCCGGTTGTTTTTTCCTGCTGAACCCTAGCGCCCGCATGAGTTGTAGCGGCGCCGTCCTCAGCGCTGGAAGACGCCGGTGAGGCCGCCGGCGGCACAGAAGCGCCCGTGGCCACAATTCTTCATCTTCGATAAAAGGCGGTCAGACGCCGCAACACCACGATGCCACACATACTGATCGTTGAAGACGAAATCAAAATGCAGCGCCTGCTCGAGCTGAGCCTGGCGGAAGAAGGCTACACTACGCGCACAGCTTCGGACGCCGAGTCCGGCCTGCGGCTGCTACGGCAGGAAAAATTCGATCTGGTCCTCACGGACCTCAAGCTCCCCGGCATGGATGGCCTTGAGTTCCTGCAATCCATAAGGCGCTCGGACGCCCAGGCGCCGGTGGTGCTGATGACGGCGTTCGGCACCGTGGAAACCGCGGTGCAAGCCATGAAGGCGGGCGCGAGCGATTACATCCTGAAGCCGTTTTCGCTCGAAGAAATCAAGCTGATCGTCAAGAAAGAGCTGAACGTCCGCCGCCTGCAAGAGGAAAACCGGAACCTGCGCGAGGCGCTCGGCCAGCGTTACGCCTTCAAGAATATCGTCGCTCGCAGTCCCAAAATGCAGGAAGTGTTGGCGGTGGTGGATCGCGTGGCGCCCGGCAATTCCACGATGCTACTGGGCGGTGAAAGCGGCGCCGGGAAGGATTTGATCGCGCGAGCCATTCACCAACACTCGCGCCGGGCCTCCGGGCCGTTCATCAAAATCAATTGCGCCGCCATTCCCGAAAACCTGCTCGAAAGCGAGCTGTTCGGTTACGAAAAAGGCGCATTCACTGGAGCGGTAACGGCGAAACCCGGCAAATTTGAGCTGGCGGACAAAGGGACGATCTTCCTCGATGAAATTGGAGACGTGCCACCGTCCATCCAGGTGAAGCTGCTGCGCGTGCTGCAAGAGCGCGAGTTTGAACGCTTGGGCGGAACGAAGACGCTGAAGGTGGACGTGCGCCTGATCGCGGCCACCAACCGCGACCTGCGCGCCGCACTCGAAGAGAGAACGTTCCGCGAGGACCTTTATTACCGGCTGAACGTGGTGCCCATCGGCATTCCGCCGCTGCGCGAGCACAAGGAGGATATCCCCGATCTCGTGCGCCTGTTCGTAGAGCGCTTCGCCCGCGAGGCCGGCAAACAGATCACCGGAGTCACTCCCGCCGCGCTGAAGAAGCTTATGGATTTCCACTGGCCCGGTAACGTGCGCGAGCTAGAAAACATCATCGAACGCGCTCTGGCGCTCGCAACCGGCGAGGAGATCGGCGAAGCGGATATCCGTTTGGATCTGTCTCCGGGCAGCCTTTCCGCTGCTTCCGGCGGGTCAACCGTTTCGTTCCTGCCGCCCGGCATGACACTCGAACAGTTCGAGGGCGAAATCATCCGGGAAGCTCTGCGGCGGGCCAGCGGAAACAAGAGCCAGGCAGCCCGGCTGCTCGGCCTTTCCCGCAATGCACTGCGTTACCGGCTCTCTACGATGGGCGTCGCAGACGAGGGCGAAGGCAAGTGAGGATGTAAGAGGCTATCAGGCAAGGCGAGAGGCCCCGCCGAGGCGCGAGCCTGGATCAGGACGCCGATGAAGCGCGCCGGTGGGAAACGAGGTGGGATTATCGAAGGGTTCAACCAGCGGGCGCTTGCGATTGACAGAAGGGCAGGCTCGGCCTAGACTTCGACCATGGAAGTACATCTCACGCCCGAACAGGAAGCCAAACTCTCGCAGCTCGCCACGAACAAAGGGCGCGGTGCAGATGAGCTAGCGCAAGCAGTCCTCGGTTACTATCTGGAGAATGAGACCCGCTTTATCGAAGCCGTCAAGCTCGGTGAGGCCGAACTGGAACGGGGCGAATACCTCACGCACGAGGAAGTGGGAGCGCGCATCGAGCGGCTGCTCCAGCCCTGATGGAAATCCGCTGGTCCCCACGAGCTGCTGAAGACCTCCAACGCATTTTCGAGCGTATCCGGAAAGATGACCTAACAGCGGCGCGCGAGGTTGTCAAAACGCTCTATGACGGCTGTACGGCTCTCAAAGTTTTCCCCAACCGTGGACGCGCCGGGCGAATGAAAGGGCGCCGCGAATTGGTATTTCCTTCCTTGCCTTATATCGTCGTGTACCAGGTCAAAGAGCACGCCGTTGAAATCTCACGCATCTACCACGCCGCGCAAGACTGGCCTTAGAAAATTCGCCAGCCGCGACGGCGAGCGACTGCGTGTGAGCATGATTGATCACGAAGAGCACCGGGAATGGATAGCGAACCCGTAGAGCATCCCCAGTTCTGGGACCGCATAGTGGCACACTCTGCGTTGCGAACGTCACCCATCAGGCCTTCTGCCTTAACCTGGTAGTGACTCAGTTTGCCGTAGCGCCGACCTTCAGGTCGGCATTTTGAAGGTTGTGCCGGGCTGAAGCCAGCCGCTACAAAACCAAAATGAGTCACTACCCTTAACCTGCTTCTTTGAAGGGCGCGCGGCGGTTTGCAGGCCCGGCCCGCCGCCGCGGAGCACTGCGTTACCGGCTTTCCACGATGGGCGTGGCAGACGAGGGCGAAGGCAAGTGAGGATGCAGTTAGACTCTCGGGACTGGTGTATTTGCAGTCAGAGGATGCACATCACGCTCGATGATACGCTGAAGTTCGTCTTGGGCAATTTCAAGATCGTAGGCTGCTTGCGCGTTCAGCCAGAACCGTGCGCTTGTATTGAAGTAACGGCCGAGACGGAGGGCGGTATCCGGCGTGATGCCACGCCGTTCGTGGACGATCTCTGCGACGCGCGTCACCGGCACATGAAGGTCTAATGCGAGTCTGTTCATGCTCAGGGCGAGCGGCTGCATGAAATCTTCGCGCAGAATTTCGCCAGGGTGAATCGGCGGTAATTTTTCAACTTTTGGCATAGTCCCTCCTAGTGGTAATCCACTATCTCCACGTCGTATGCATTACCGTCGCGCCATACAAAGCAGATGCACCATTGATCGTTGATCCGGATGCTATGTTGTCCCCTCCGGTCGCCTTCCAGGGATTCCAGATGATGCCCCGGCGGTGACGCCAGGTCGCTTAGCTCCGCAGAGATATCCAACTGCCGCAGTTTGCGCTGTGCCACCCTCTCGAACTGCCGAAACCGCTTGACGCGCTGTCTAGAATAAAGCTGTTGCGCTGCATTCGACCGAAAGGACTTAATCATCCCAGGAAAGCATATAACGCCAGGCGATAAACGGCAAGCGATAAATACAAGACGGGCGAGCAGACAAGGCGCAAGCATCAGGGGCGCGCCGCCCGCGGGTGTAAAATAAGAGATTCAGGCCAGGGCGTGCGGCGGTTTGCAGGCCCGGCCCGCCGCCGCGGAGCGCTGTGCCGGTTCTCGAATTCCATCAAGTCAGCAAGGATTACACCAACGACGGCGAGTCGGTTCGCGCGCTGAGCGAAGTCTCTTTTTCGGTTGAACCGGGAGAATTCGTGGCGCTCGTTGGGCGCAGCGGGTGCGGCAAATCCACGCTGCTGCACCTGGCCGGCGCCATGGACTTTCCTACGGCGGGGCGGGTGGCGCTGGACGGAGTTTCCACTTCCAATCTTGCCGACGACGGCCTCACCCGCCTGCGCCGGGAAAAGGTGGGTTTCGTCTTTCAGTCTTTCCAACTCCTTCACACGCTCTCAGCCGCAGAAAACGTGGAACTCCCTCTGCTGCTCGCAGGAAAGGACCACGCCCGCCAGGCTGCGCTTGAGCGTCTGCGCTGGGTGGAGATGGCGGACCTCGCGGCGCGGCTGCCGCATCAGCTTTCCGGCGGCCAGATGCAGCGCGTTGCTATCGCCCGGGCTCTGGTTCAATCTCCAAAGCTGCTGCTCGCTGATGAGCCCACCGGAAATCTGGACAGCATCACAGGCCGCCACATTTTGGAGCTGCTGCGCAGGCTCAACCACGAAAAGGGCGTGACGATCCTGATGGCCACGCACAGCCCGGAATCTGTGGCGTTTGCCAGCACCGTCATTCGCTTAAGCGACGGGCGCGTTGAAGACATTGAAAGAAAGCGATGACGAGCCTCCGGCTTTTCTTCCGGCTCTTTCTGCGGCCCCTGATTCGGGAACCGCTGCGCGCCGCACTCACTGTGATCGCGGTGACCCTCGGCGTGGCCGTGGTCCTGGCAATCGAGCTCGCGGGTAACGCGGCCACGGGATCATTCCTCTCTTCCGTGCAGACGCTCGCAGGCAAGGCGGACTTTGATGTCACCGGCGTTGGCGGAGTCAGCGGAAAGGCCGTTGCGCGGCTCGCGACGCTTCCCTACCCGATTCACATTGAGCCCCAGGTCGCGGACTACGCCACGGTGGTAAGCACCGGACGCCTCGTACCCCTGCTCGGGATCGACATGGTTGCGGACGCGGACCGCATGGCAGGCGGCTTGACAAGTCTGCGCCTGCTGGAAAAAGGCCGCTGCGTTTGGGTGAGCCGGGGAATTCCGAACGAACCTGGAAGCACGATCACTCTGGGAATCAACGATCACGTGACAAGTTTTACGGTGTGCGGAGTCTTGCCCCAATCGAGCGCAGCCGATTCCGGCGCCGTGGTTATGGATATCAGCCTGGCGCTTGAACAACTGGGCCGGGGCGACCGGGTAGATCGCGTCCTCGTCAGCGTCCCGCACGGCGGCAAACGCACGCTCGCGCAATGGAAAACCATTCTTCGCGCCGCGCTGCCTGCAGGCGTCCGGCTCCGGGCGCGCGGCGCTCAAGCGCGCGAGAATCGCAGGATGCTGGAGGCGTTTCGCTGGAATCTGCGGGTGCTCAGTTACATCGCACTTATCGTCGGAGCGTTTCTCATATACAACAGCCTGTCGGTGGCCGTGGTGCGGCGGCGCACGGAAATCGGAGTGCTCCGCGCCCTCGGTACAGACCGGAACTTGATCCTCGCCGGGTTTCTGGGCGAGGCCGCCCTGTACGGAATCGCCGGTTCATCTCTGGGTTTGCTCCTGGGCCGGCTGATGGCTCAAGGCGCTGTTGGGCTGATCGCTTCCACCGTCCAATCCCTCTATCTCACCAGCCGTCCGGCTCCGGTTGAGCTAAGCTCGTCAACCGTACTGCTGGCCTTCGCGGTGGGAGTGACCGTCGCGCTGATTTCGGCTTTGCTGCCGGCGCTGGAGGCTTCGCAGGTTCCACCGGTGGAAGCAATGGCGCGTGCGCGGCGGGAATACCTGGTGCGAGTGGACAAACGGCGCAATTTGGCCTTAGCAGGAGGCTGCGCAGGGGCGGCGGCATGGGTTTCCGGATTGCCGCCTGTAGGGGGGAAGCCATTGTTTGGCTATCTCGCGGCGCTACTTCTCGTCGCCGCTTGTGTGCTGGCTGTCCCGGCGCTTGTGGCCGCTGTCGCCGCAGCCGCGGCCAAGTTGCCCCGGCGCGGCTGGTTGACCGAGGTCTACCTCGCCATGCAAAGTCTTTCCGGTTCACTTCGCCGCACCGCCGTTTTGCTGGCAGCCCTTTCTACAGCCATCTCGATGGTGGTGAGCGTAGGAATCATGGTGGGAAGCTTCCGTAAAACCGTTGAAGTCTGGCTGAACCAGGAGCTTCAGGCCGACTTCTATGTAAGGCCGGCTGTGCCGCCCGCCGTGGACCGTTACCCAACGCTCGCTCCCGAAACCGCCCGGCGCATCGCGGCGTTGCCGCAGGTCGCAGAGGTGGATCAGTTTCGCGCTTACTCAATCTCCTACCAGGGGCTTCCGGCCACTTTAGCGGGCGCCGACACAAAGATCGCATTCGATTACGGGCGATTTCCCTTGTTGCCCGGAGAGAACCGCCAGAAAGTCCTGCAACAGCTCATTCAAGGCGGCGCGGCGCTGGTAAGCGAACCCTTCGCCGTTAAGCGCGGCATCCACACGGGCCAGACTCTAACGCTGACCCTGCCCCCCGGCCCGGTCGTTTTTCGCGTAGCCGGCATCTATCATGATTACTCCGATCCGCGCGGTGTGATCATAACCGACCGCAGTACGCTGCTAAAGTACCTGCCGGACCGAGCCGCCTCCAGCCTGGGCGTTTATCTGAAACCCGGTGTTTCCTCAAAGGATGCGCGCCGCGCCCTTGACGGCGCGTGTACCGGCCTTAGAGTGGCTATTATTTCCCATCGCGATCTGCGCCAACAGGCGCTCGCCGTTTTCGACCGCACTTTCCGCATCACGTATGCTCTGGAAGCAGTGGCGCTGTGCGTGGCGGTGACAGGCGTAGCCGGAGCCCTCATCGTGCTGGTAGTGGACCGCCGGAGGGAAATCGCCCTGCTGCGATTTCTGGGTTCGTCCGCCCGGCAGATCCGGCGGCTCATCTTCACCGAAGCGGCAGTGCTCGGCATTATGGCCGCGTTCATTGGTTTCGTTCTCGGTGTCATGCTATCGCTCATCTTGATCTTCGTCATCAACAAACAGTCCTTTGGCTGGAGCATCCAATTTCACTGGCCGGTCGCGGTTCTCTCCGGAGCGCTCTTGATTATCTACGCCTCCACTCTGGCGGCCGGCATTTACCCGGCCCGTCTTGGAATGGCGATTAATCCCATCGAGGTCATCCAGGAAGAATGAGCTTCTGTCTTGCCGCCCTTTTGCTCTTCGCTCCCCCGGCGCTTCGCTATCGCGTTGCAGCGCCGGGCTACCATTTCGAGTTTCCCAGGGACAATTTTGATCACCCGCAATACCAAACCGAATGGTGGTACTATACCGGCAATCTGCGCGCTCCAGACGGCCACCAGTTTGGATTCGAGCTCACCTTCTTCCGCCTTGGCATTTCGCCCCAAAAGGCGCAGGGTTCGGCATGGGACGTTCACAACATCTATATGGCGCACATGGCGGTGAGCGACCTCACCGGCGGCAGGTTTTATTACCACGAGCGGTATAACCGCGCGGGCCCTGGGCTGGCAGGGATTGATGCGGCGCGAGCGCTCGTGTGGAACGGCAACTGGAGCGTGGGCTGGAGTGGCAGTCAGCAACACCTGCAAGCGATGACAGACCGTTATGCGCTGAACTTTACACTGACGCCGCTGAAACCGCCCGTCATCAACGGACAAAACGGCATCAGCCAGAAAGGTCCGGGCCTGGGCGAAGCCTCTTATTACATTTCACTCACGCGCCTCAAAACAGCAGGAACCCTCAGGCTAAATAACAGGACATATCAGGTGGAGGGCGTCTCCTGGATGGATCATGAATTCTTCACCGAACCTCCCGGCGCTTCACTGACCGGCTGGGATTGGTTCAGCGTGCAACTCAACAATGACACCGAACTGATGCTCTACCGCCTGCGCCTGAAAGACGGCCGCGTGAGTCCATACTCTTCCGGCGCCTACGTTGATGCGCAGGGCCGTTCGCATTTTTTGAGCTCCCGCGACTTCAGCGTGACGCCGGGCGCCACATGGTCCAGCCCGCGCACCCACGCCTGCTACCCCGTCCAATGGCGCATTACCGCGCCCTCGCTTCGACTCGATCTAAGGCTGACAACGTCTTTGAACGACCAGGAGCTGGTGGGACGAAACGCGCTTTCTCCCACTTACTGGGAAGGCGCCGTGAGACTGAGTGGCGAAGAGGGCGGGAACAACGTTCATGGCGCCGGTTACCTGGAAATGACCGGTTACGCAGCGCCGCTCAAATGGAATTCCGGCGGAGCTTACGGCTCGCCAGCCTTTTCCACCCAACGCTGACAAATTCGCTCAATGCTGTCGATCATATTCTCAACTTCCTCGAGGGCTAACTGTCCATCGGGATGGACTGCCTGATTGCGAAGCCTCCAGATCCGCCGCAGCGTGGTCTGTTCTTCGAGTGAGATTAAACCGTCCTGGGCTAGAAGGCTGATCAATGCGTCCGCCCAGCCTTTCTGACTAGCCCTAAAATGCGGGTAGAACCGGCAGGCTGCGCATCGCAGCAGCCGCTCGTGTTCCTCCCCGGCGATCTTTCCCGCCAGCCTGGGATCCTCCTCAGCAAGCAGGCGCGCCAGTTCGAGCGGTCCGTATTTGCGCATAAACGGCCGCAGCGCCTGACCTAGACGCCGCCGCTGGATCCAGAGATCCGCATCGAAGGATTTTCGGGCTTCCTCGCCTGCCCCGTTCTGGGGCGCGGCGGCCGTAATCTGGTAAAAAGTCCACAGGCCCATTTCCGTCTCCGCCACGCTGCTCATCTTAAAGTGCTTCTGCCATTCGTGCAGCTCGTCACAGAAGGCTATGTAAAGCTCAACCATATTAGGACGCTGCACTTGCAATAGGTTGGCTACGGCAACGCTGAAGGTGGCAAATCTCTCTGGATAAGTGAGCCGGAGGATTAGAGACGCAAGACCTAGATTGTGAAGAATTTCAACCAACCGTTGCGCCAAATTCCTGCCCGAGCCTTCGAGCGGCGCCAGACGGATGCGCTCCTGCTTCAAAACCTCATCGATCTGCTTCTCATTTGGCCTCGGCCAGTAACGCGCGTAGGGCGTCCGGCTCAGATCAAAGAGCGAAAGAACGTGGCCCACCGACAACCAGTTCGCTTCCTGACGAAGATAGGCGTAGTTCTTTTCCAGCGCCCGAAAGCTGTAGCTTCGTCCGAAAGTCGCTTGGGCGATTTCAGGAAAGCGGTCACGGTAGCTTTGGAGATTCAAACCGGCCATAATTTGTTCGTCGAATTTCAAAATCTAGGGTGGCCGCCGTTGAGCACAAGGCGAAGCGCCCTTGGCGGACGAAGTAACAAATTTAACTGTAAGAGGCTAATCCTCTGACACTCCGGAATCCGCACTGCGGCTCACCCGCAAAACCGTCACTTCCCTTTTGCGCAACAGCGCGCGCAGGCGATCCAACCGGGCAGCGGGCCAGCCTTTCTCCTCAATGATTTTCCCGAGCCGGTTATCGCTAAGCTCGCTCGCCTCGTCCCAGCGGTCGATGGAACGGATGAACTCTTCAACTTCAGCGCGCGCCACATCGTCTGCCGGGGGCAGCTTCAGTTGTTCGCGCCGCGATACCGAGACCCGTACTCCCTGCCCTTGGATCACATCCACTTGATTCCGTCGGCTGAACTCAAGCAGCTCCTCCCGCAAGCTTTCAAGGCGCTGTCTGAGTCCATCCAACTGGGATTTCGTCTCCGCGTAAGCCGTCGCCAGGCGCACGCCGGAATCCTCCGCCATCACACCGGCAGGCAGCGATTCCACCTCGACAACGTGCTTCCAAAGAGGACATTGCGCGCGATACTCGCACCAATCGCACAAACGGCTCTTGAGGGGCGGAAAATCCTTGCAGGCTTCAACCTCGTCGATTCGCTCCATCGTTCGCCGGGCAAGCTCGCGTAATTGATCCGCCGTCCGGCTCGAAACAACCGTCGCGGCAAAACCCAGGTAATGCCAAACCAGCTCGACTTGCTCGGCTTCCGGCCAGCGCGCCTGAAGGCCGATCTGGTAGAGCGGAAGTTGGCGGTCCATCTCCAGGCGAGCACGGTCGGGCAAGGTATTACTGGTCTTGTAATCGTGAATTTCGTATACTCCGTCCGCACGGAGGGCAACGCGGTCAACAAAACCCTGCATCCGATAGCGCTTTTCCGCGTCCAACGAAAATACCAGGTGTAGCTCCGTAGCCAGCGTCCTATTCTGGGTGAAAGGAAGGTTGCGCTCATAGTAGTCCCGGATGCAGCGTGCGCCATAGTCGCGATAGTTATCGGCGCTCAATCCTTCGCGCACAATCCGAATTTCGCGGCTCCAACACCGCCGCCACTCTGCCTGGTAATATTCCAGAATATCCTCAACGGAATTCAGCTTTTCGTAACTCAGATCTTCATAAAGCTTCTGCAAAGACCGATGGACGATGGATCCGAGAAACGCTTCAACGCTTCTCTCAGCCCGCTCGATCCTATCCACATACTTAAACTTGTACCTTAGAGGACAATCTTCAAAAGTAGACAGTTGGGAGTGTGAGTAGACGGGCATGGCGGGTATTTCCTCCCCGGCGGCGCTTACTTATGTCCGGCGCAAAGCTAAGGCCGGAGGGCTGTGCTCGCTCCGCACAAGAAGCGCGAAAACCACTCAGGCGTCCAGCCAAGGGAGATTACGAACTCCTCTTGCCGCAGCGCCCGAAGAATGTTGTTGAGTATAAATGCGTTCGTGCCGCTGAGAAAACCGCCTTTCATCGCCATAAAGCGGTCAACGCCAAGGCGCGCATTTTAACACAACAGTACTAGGCTATATCGGTAGCCTCACCCGTGTCAAGACCTTTTTCCGCGGCGATTTAGAGCTCATGCCCCCGATTGCCCGCACTGGTTGAAATCGGCCAGACAGCGGCTTAAATCCACCGGCGGTTGAGCGGTGGCTTTGCCACAAGTTTCGCTGGTTCGCGCAAGTCATTGAAAACACTAATGGCTCTTCGCGACCCTCCCGCGTCACGTCTGGAATGCTAATTGCTCTTTAACGAGTTCGACAGTTGGATTGGGCATTGAGGCTTTACCTGGGAGGTGGCTTATGAAATGGCGGCTCAAGTTGGCAGTTCTGATGTTTGCGGCGGTTGGAATAGGAACCGCCAGGCTATCAGCGCAGGTCAATACCTCTTCGGGCGTCGCGCGCGTAAGCCTTATCCACGGGAATGTCTCTACTGAGCGTGGCGACACAGGTGATTGGGCGGCGGCGGCGATCAACGCGCCGCTCGTCAGCGGCGACCAAGTTTCCACCGGTGGCGTTTCTCGCGCTGAAATCCAGCTTGACTATGCCAATGTCCTGCGGCTGGGCGAGAAAACAGAAGCCAAGATTGCAGACCTGACGCGCAGTCACATTCAAGTTCAGTTAGCCCAGGGTTTGGCAGACTACACAGTGCTCAAGGGCAACCAGGCCGGCCTGGAGATTGACACTCCGAGCGTGGCGGTTCATCCGCTTGAGCCGGGAACATACCGCATCGAGGTATTCTCGAACTCTCAGACCAGTGTCATTGTCCGGAAGGGCCGCGCACAGATTTCGACGCCCCAGGGCGGCACGACGGTCAAAAAGAATGAAATTATTCATGTCGAGGGCGTCAAAAATCCACAGTATCAGATTGCCGAAGCGCCGGCTCGTGATGCTTGGGACAAGTGGAACGACCAACGGGATCATCTCATCGAGGACGCCAAAAGCTTCCAATATGCTAACCACTATTACACCGGAGCAGAGGACCTGGATGCCTACGGCCAATGGATTGACGTTCCCGGATATAGCTGGTGCTGGACGCCCTACGTGGACGCCGGTTGGATTCCTTACTACGACGGACGATGGGATTGGGAGCCGTACTATGGATGGACCTGGGTGTCGGCTGAATCGTGGGGATGGGCGCCCTATCACTACGGGCGCTGGTTCAATTACGCAGGTTCGTGGTGCTGGTGGCCGGGGCCAGTAACCCCGGTTTACAATCCAGTCTGGGCGCCAGCCTATGTATCGTTCTTCGGGTTTGGCGGCGGCGGGTTTGGCATCAACGTGGGGTTAGGGTTTGGCGGCTACGGCTCGATCGGCTGGTTGCCGATAGGCCCCTGTGATCCATTTTTCCCTTGGTACGGCTACGGAAGAGGTTTTGGATACGGGAGGGGATTCGGTTACAACAGCGTCAACATTACAAATATCCGGAACATCACCAACATCAACTATCTGACCCGCAACGGCGCAGTGCCTCATATGGCGCCCCTCGCTGGCCGAGGCCGACCGGTTTACTCGAACCTTCAGGGAGCACTCTATAACTCTCGCGTACGACGAGCGATTGTGACCGTGCCCACCCGCGATTTCGCTGCGGGCCACGTACCGCACGTCAGGACGGCTGCGCTAAGCCAAGCTACGCTGGAGCATGGGCAACTGGTTTCCGGGCATATTCCGGTAATTCCAGCTCGTGCGAGCTTGAATCCGAGCGGACGGCCAGCGTCTCGATCTGCGCTGCCATCGGCGGCGGTCAACAATCGGCGGTTCTTCACCGTTCATCAGCCCGCTGCGAGGCCGCAGACCTTCAACCAGCAGGTAGCTGGAATCCGGCAGCAGTTGAGTGCGAGCAGGTCCAGCAGCTTTGCAGCCCGCTCAACACTTAATACGCGGCAAGCCTCCGGCGCTGGGCGTGGAGCTTCTTCCTTCAATGGGGCAACCAGGGCGCAGACATACAACCCTCGGCAACCCCTCCGCGACAGCACTGTTCAGTCCTCCAGGCCGTCAAACCAAAATGCGCGTCCGGGCTGGCGTTCATTCGGATCCCCCGCTGCGAGCGGGAATGTGAGAAGCAGCGGCGTCACAAAACAGCAAGCGAGCCCAAAATCTTTTACCTCGCGTTCCACGGCAAACAGCGTGGCGGTGAGGCCAGGTTGGCGTACTTTTTCAAGCTCCGGCGGCAGAGCAGCCAACGTCAACCGTGGAAGGTCGTTTAACTCATCAAACTTCGGTAACCGCCCGGCTCCGCAAGGCTCAGCCCACAGCTTTAACCGCCCCGCGCCAGCGAGCCGTGGAGGAAACGGATGGCAGAGATTTTCCGCTCAACCGCCCCAGCAGTTTAGCAATCGGGGATTTTCGAGGAGCGGACCGCAGACACGTTCCTTCGGTTCGAGCCGGTCGTTTGCGAACGGAGGCTGGTCAAACCGCGCCGGTGGGTCTTATTCCAGGCCCGCTCTCAATCTTCAGAGGCCCATCGTGACATCTCGCTCTTCCGGGAACAGCGGATACCGAGGCTCCTGGGGCCGTGGTTACACCCACACGGGAGGCTTCAGCCGTGGAGGCGGACGATCAGCCCCAATTTCACACGGCGGCGGGGGCGGGCGCTCAGCTCCCGCCGGTCGCGGTGGCGGCAGGCGGTAGAGACGCTGTCCTTTGTTTCCAAAGCTAGCGCGCTACGCCTTGATCGCACATACATCCCAACAAGCGGGATGTATGCGCCACCCGGCGGTAGAGACGCTGTCCTTTGTTTCCAAAGCTAGCGCGCTACGCCTTGATCGCATACATCCCAACAAGCGGGATGTATGCGCCACCCGGCGGCACCGGCCTCGTATACGTTCCGCTCGGCGTTTGGCTCGTCCAGTTGCCGAAAGCATATCGCGTTCAATTATCCGCCGTACACCCCGAGCCACCCGGCAGGAGTTGGATTCTGTAACGCGGGTGATGCATAAGACCAGTTGCAAACCGTCCGACAGCTTCGTAAAGAACATATCCTCCGTTACCGTAATCGGCGGTCCATTTGGAGCCGCTTCGATGAAGCCGATACGCATTCAAAATTGCGTCGAAACTTCCTTGCTTGTTGGGCTCGGCGAACAGAAGCATCCCGTTTCTCCCATCCGCAGAGTAAACAGCCACGTTGAATTGTCCTTGGGTATCTCCTAGGCCAGAGATTGAACCGACCTGGTATCGCACCCACGCCCAATCCCCTAATTTGAGCCCAAGGTGCTTCAGATCATCTTGTTGCACAAAATTCGTGGCCACTAAGCAGCCTACAGCTTCTCTTAGGCGGGCTGGAGCCTTTGCTCGACCTCTCTCGCTGGTTTGCGCCCCTGATCTGTTCGGCATCGCGCATAGTGCTATGAGAAGGAGAGCTATGGCGACAGGGCTCATTTTTGTTCGGCTCACCGAGCAACGCACTGGCCAACCGACAGCGCAGCACCGATTCACAAATGCAATCAATTTTGGCATATGAATTTCTCCTGCACCCGCTTGGATTATGGTCCGTACGTCATTATGTACTGATACTCACTAGGAGAAATGAACGGACCCGAGTATGTGTGCACACTCTGTCCTTGGAAATCTCCCCCGTGTTGGAATTGCCCCGCGGTGCGCATGTTATAGAAAAGTGCCCCATTAGTGGGATCGATACCCCTCAAATCCTCCAGGATTGCACCCTTTACCACCTGAATTGCAGGCTTATACCCTGCGCCACGCATTACGGGAGATGCGAGGCTTGCATGCCTTTGAACATTGTTGCCCCACTTCTTGATTCCATTCAGGCGAACATGGGCGATTTTGTTCTGAGCTTTTGCAAGAGACTCGTTTTCCGTCTTTGAATCCTTCATCCCCATGGTTTCGTGGTTTACCCTTCCGGCGATGTCGGCCACGGTTTCGTTTCCGCCGTCCGGCTTGTAGTTGCTCGTAATCTGCTGTTGCTGCTGCGTCTTAGTGGGAGCAACGCAGCCTCCGCCACTACCACCGCCGCTACCGACGGCGGCCCACCCACCGTCGTTGGTCTGGGCGCACAGCCCGGTTGGGTCCGTGAGAGTCGTGGGGTTATTCACGGCGTAGCTATACGCGTTCCAGCTCTGCGGGTTCGAGAGGTTGACCGCCCCTTTGCCCGCCGGGTCCGGCGACATGAAGCGGCCAATACCTGACGAATAGTACCGGGCGCTGAAATAGTCGTTGCCGCTTTCACTGTCACGTTCTTTGCCGGTGAACTGGTACGTGTTCCCGCTCGACGACGCTACGCATTGTTCGTCTCCGAAGGACATAAAATCACAGTCATCCAGAATATTCCCATTCGCGTCCGTCACCACCCGTGACGAGCCCAGGTGGTCCGCGAGGTAGTAATCCACCTTACCCTGCGAGTCCACCCGCGCAACCCGTTCCCCGCCGAAAAAGATATACTCATCCGTGATGTTGCCCGCAAGGTCGCTCTCGGCAACCACGTTGCCGTCTGTGCCGTACCAGTAAAGCTTCCCGGCCGTCTTCTTCATCACCCGCCGGTCCTGGCCGTCGTAGACGTAAGTCTCCAAGCCGTAGAGCGAGCTGGTCACGGTAGCCATTTTCCCTTCGGCGTTCCAGGTGTACGTATTCACGCTGTCGGTGAGCGCGTCCCCGGCCGCATCGTAGCTGTAGCCCGAGCTGCTGATCCGATTGTTGCCGTTCACCGAAACGCTCAGCGCCGGCGCGCTGCCCTGCGTCACGTTCACGTTTGTCAGGTTTCCCCAGGGGTCGTATCCAAAGGCCTGCCCCCAGGCGTTCGCTCCGCTACTGGCCTGCGTGTTCGCCAGAACTATCCGGTTCAGCGCGTCATAGGCGAAGTACTGCGTCCGGGTGCTGTCCCGATTGTTCACAATGGCCTTCACGTCGCCATTATCCGCCGTCCCGAGGCCAAAATCATAGGCCAAGTCCAGAAGGTCTGTCCCGCTCGCCGAAACGGCATGAATCGTTGAAGGCTGCAGGCGCGAGCTGTAACTCTGAGTCAGATTGATGTTACCTCCGGCCAGAGCCGCGGCTGCCAGCGCGCCCTGCGGGGCATACGCGGCGCCGGAAACGTAATTGATCCCGCTGCCGCTGTCCGTGGCCGAAAGCGCCAACTCCGCCCCGCCCACCTGATAGTTCACTACGCGTCCGCTCGGATAGGCGAGCGTCTTCAGCGTCCCGTCCGGGTTATAAGCGTAGGATGTTGTTTTCGTCACGCCGTTCGTCTTCCGCTGATCCGTCACCACCCGGCCCATCGCGTCGTAGCTCCAGGATTCGCTGCCGGCGGCGTCCGTCATTCCGGTGAGGCGTCCAACCCCGTTCGCGCCCTGATCGTAGGAGTCGCTTACGGAAGGATCGCCGTTGGAGTAAGTCTTCCCGGTCAGCCGGTTCAGCCCACAGCTTTAACCGCCCCGCGCCAGCGAGCCGTGGAGGAAACGGATGGCAGAGATTTTCCGCTCAACCGCGCCAGCAGTTTAGCAATCGGGGATTTTCGAGGAGCGGGCCGCAGACGCGTTCCTTCGGTTCGAGCCGGTCGTTTTCGAACGGAGGCTGGTCAAGCCGCGCCGGTGGGTCTTATTCCAGGCCCGCTCTCAATCTTCAGAGGCCCATCGTGACATCTCGCTCTTCCGGGAACGGCGGATACCGAGGCTCCTGGGGCCGTGGTTACACTCACACGGGAGGCTTCAGCCGTGGAGGCGGCGGTGGCTATCATGGCGGAGGTGCACGCTCAGCGCCAGCCTCGCACGGCGGCAGGCGGTAAGATATGACATCCCCGGTTTCCGAACCCACCGAGCCTCGGCGGGTGTATTCTAGGGGCAGAGGGGCTGCCCATGAGGAGCCTGAAAGCCAGCCGACTCCAACTTGAAGCCGCCGCGATGGTGGCGCTGAGTTGCTCACTCGTTCTCGGCCAAGCCGTGCAGCAGCCGTCTCTCGCCCAGCCGCATAGCGGTCCGCGAGTTTCTCTCGAGTTGCAGGCCGGCTCCCCACGTCAATCAACGGCGGGCAAATCGCCGGCCATTGCCGCTCTGATGCACAAGGGTAATGCCCTCAGCCGGGCTAAACACTGGCGTCAAGCGATCCGCATCTACCAGAAGATTCTCGCCATTCGGCCTCAGGATGCGGCGGCGCATTATAACTTGGCGAATGCCTACGCCGGTCTCCAGGAGATCCCACAAGGCATTCACGAGTACCAGCAAGCATCTCTCCTAAATCCGAATCTCCCCAACGTGTACGCAAACCTCGGTGCGCTGGATGAGGCCGAGGGCAACATCCAGGGGGCCATTCAGGCTTATGAGGAAGATGTGAAACTGCACCCGAAGCAGGCCGCCGCTCACGACCGTCTTGCCGGCGCCCTGGCCGAAGGCCTCGAATACAGCCGTGCATTTCAGGAATATGACCGTGCTTTGAGTCTCGCGCCGAAGGATGCCAAAATTCACGCCGACTACGCCGAGGCCCTAGGACAAGCAGGAGAGGAACCGCAAGCAATCGCTCAATGGCGAGTGGCTATCCAGTTGGCTCCGAACAGCGCCAGCTCTCACGCCGGTCTGGCAGCGGCCTTGGCGGAGACAGGCGCCACCGGCGAGGCCGAGGACGAGTACCGTAACGCAATGCAGTTGCGCCCCAATGACGGGGATCTCCACATGGGTCTTGCAAATGCGCTGCTCGCTTCGGGCGACGTCGTGCACGCTATCGAGGAGTATCGCCACGCCATCGAATTCCGCCCCGATCAACCCGTATTCCGGTTCTCGCTCGCCCTTGCCTATCGCCAGGCGGGAGATTACCCGGATGCCATCCGCGAGTTTCTCCACGCCATCCGCCTGCAGCCGGATTTTGTGCGCGCGCACACAGAACTGGCGGCTACTTATCTGGCCATTGGAGATAGCTCCGAAGCGATAGACGAATACGAGGATGCCGTCGCGTTCCGGCCGGAGGACCCGGGATTGCACGAAAAACTGGGCCTGATGCTGCGGGAAACCGGCGATCTTGCCGGCGCGCTGACCCAACTGAAAAAGGCCGCTGACCTCTCTCCAAAAGATGACGACTACCGCCAAACCCTCGCGGAGGCGGTTCAGTCGCAGGCCGGTCTTAAGCGCTTCGTTCAGTACTACCAGGAGGAGGTCGATTTACGCCCGCAGAGTCCCGAGGCTTACGTGAACCTCGGCAACGCATACGCCTCCGCTGGCAACCTGGCCGGAGCCGCCAAGGAATATCGCCAGGCGTTGCTGTTCCACCTCACAAGCGCGGAGGTTCTCACCCGTTACGCGATGGCCTTGAAGGCCACTGGAAAGACTCAGCAAGCGCAAGAAGAACTGCAAGAGGCGGTTAAACTCCGCCCCGATAACCCGCGAGCCTTGATTGCACTCGGAGATCTGCTGACGGCGGAAAAGAACTTTGCCCTGGCTGTTCCGACCTATCGCGACGCCCTGCGTTTGCAGCCGCAGGATGCCAGCGTGCACGCCCGCCTCGCCAACGCGCTCGAACAGAATCGCGATTTGCCCGGCGCCATCACAGAGTGCCGCGAAGCCGTAAGTCTGGCTCCCGGAAACCCGGGCTACGTTTCGAAATTGGGCGGCTTGTTGGATAAAGCTGGCGACAAGGAGGCGGCGGCGAGAGCCTATCGCACCAGCTTGCTTCTGCGCCCTCGTGATCCCCAAAGCGAACTGGCGCTGGGCCAGACGCTCGAACATTCGGGCGACTTAAAAGACGCGGTTACGGTCTTTCAGACTGCGCTGCGGGAACGTCCGGGCTGGGCGCAAGCCCACGTGGCGCTCGCTGACGCTTGGCTGCATTTAAACCACGGCCAGCGCGCTGCCACCGAAGCCCAGGCAGCCTTGAGCATTATGCCGGACCTTGGTTCCGCCCACCGCGCTCTGGGAGATGCTTGGCTGCGCCTGGGCAAAAGCCGCGCGGCGGTCAGCGAGTTGCAGGAGGCGCTGCGAGCCGACCCGGAAGACGCCGTGGCGCGGCTGGACTTGGCAAACGCTTTGCTCGCCGCCGGAGAACCACAGGAAGCCGTCTCTACTTATCAGGACTATCTTCGGCTGCGGCCTGGGGACGCCAGCGCTTACGTGGGACTGGCGCAGGCGCTTTTTGCCGGGAAGGACTTGCCGGGTGCGATCGAGGCTTGCGAGCAGGCGCTTCGGATCATGCCCAATCTGCCCGCCGCCCACCACGAGCTGGCGCTCGCAGATGAGGCGTCCGGACAACTCGTTTCCGCGCGGCGCGAATTTGAAGCGTACTTGCAGATTGATCCCAATGCGCCAGACGCCCCACAGGTTCGCGAGCGCCTGAAGCGGCTGGATATCTCGCAATAAGCCGCACCGGCAACGCTCCGACTTCCCTATCTTGTAGGCACTGCGCGTCTCACACGGCGGGCTTACGACCGGCCGAGAATCAGCTTCGCGACCGTCTGCAACTGCATGAAGGAGGTCCCTTCGTAAATCTTTCCAATCTTGGCGTCGCGCAGGTATTTCTCAGCCGGATAGTCTTTTGTGTAGCCGTAACCTCCAAAAATCTCGATGCACTCTGAAGCAACGCGCTCGGCCACCTGCGACGCAAAATATTTGGCCATGGCGGCTTCGCGGGTGAACGGCTGCCCAGCGTCTTTAAGTCGCGCGGCGTTATAAGTCATTAGCCGGGCGGCCTCGACATCCGTCGCGAGGCGCGCGATTTGGAACCGAACGGCCTGAAACTCTGCAATGGGCTTGCCAAATTGCCGCCGCTCTTTTGCGTACGCGATAGCGTGGTCGAGCGCGCCCCGGGCAATGCCGGTCATCTGGGCGGCAATGCCGATTCGCCCTTCATTGAGTGTCTCGATCGCCACCTTGTAGCCAAGCCCTACACTGCCCAGGACGCTGCTCTCTGGCGCGCGGCAGGCATCCAGAATCAATTCGCAAGTTGAGGAGGCGCGGATGCCAAGCTTGTCCTCCTTCTTGCCGACGGAAAATCCCGGCGTGTCGCGCTCCACCAAAAAAGCGGTGATGCCGCGGTGGCCGAGCTCTTTGTTGACGGTGGCGAATACGACGAACAGCCCGGCTTCGCTGGCGTTTGTAATCCAGAGTTTGCGTCCGTTCAGCACGTAATGGTCTCCGTCTTTGCGCGCCTGGGTATCGAGGCCGAAGGCGTCGCTGCCCGAAGCTGGTTCCGAAAGGGCGTAGGCGCCTACCATGTCCTTCGCCAGCCGGGGAAGATAGCGGCTCTTCTGCTCACCGTTTCCCCAGCGCAGCACGGCATTCGAGACCAGAGTGTTTTGCACATCAATGATGACGGAAGCCGAGGCGTCCACGCGGGCGAACTCTTCGATGGCGAGAACCGCCATGAAAAAACTGCCACCGCTGCCACTGAATTCTTCCGGAATGCCGATGCCCATAAAGCCGTGGGCGAAGAACTGGCTGAGCAGATCCTTCTTAAACACGCCGTCGCGGTCCATCTCCCGCACGTGAGGCCCGATCTCCTTGAGAGCGAACTCATGCGCTGCGGCTTGAAACATACGCTCTTCTTCGGTCAGCGTGGTGAGCGGCGGGATGAGGTTGATTTGCGCAGCAGCGGCCTCAATCATCATTGGTTTCTGACTCACTTGACTTTGTGTCTTGGTGTCTTGGTGGTGGGCAGCGTTGTTGGGTGGGCCGTCGAGCGCCTGATTCGCGAGCGAGTCTGCCTCCTGATTCTGCGCGCGCGGGACGTGGGCAATGGAGAAGCTTTCGAATTTGCGGATCAGGTCCATCGCGCGCTCATAGAGCGGTTTCAAGCCCTCGCTTTGCACGCGATACCGGCCCTCGATTTGACGGACGAGTAGTTCGGAGTCGCTGAATATCTTGATCCACGGGGACTTGTGTTCGAGCGCGTACTCCAGGGCGGCAAGCAGCGCATGGTATTCTGCGAAGTTATTGGTGGCCTTACCGAGTGTTTTTGAAAGGGAAGCAACGGGGACGCCTTTAGCGTCCTTCACGACCACCGCGTAAGCGGCGGGGCCGGGATTGCCGCGCGAAGCGCCGTCAATGTGAGCAATAAGAGTTTTGATTTCCGGCATGGCGGGCGGAAGCTAATTCCGAACTGCGGGTTGCTGGCCGGAGGCGGCGGCCGCGCCGGTTGCCTCGTCTTCCGGCTGCGGAACATAGTAAAGAAACCGGCTGCAATTCTCGCAGGTAAGCAATACGTCGAGCGCACGGATGTCGTAATAAGCCTGAGGCCGCAGCAGGACGTGACAGCCGGTGCACAGGCCGTCCCGCACCTCCGCCATGGCAATGCCGTGCCGGGCCTTGCGCAGTCTCTCATAGTGCGCGCGGAGGTCCTCCGGCACTGAGCCAGCCAGCGCCTGCCGCCGTGCCAGCAAGCGTTCCTTATCCTGCTCGTCGGCCTTCCGGGCCGATTCCAGTTCGCTGACTTCCATTTCGACACGCTTTTTTTCGCCCGCGAGGCGCGTCACCGCCTCGCGGATTGTCTTGTCGATCTGTTCCGCCTCGACCATCTTTTCCAGGATTGCGTCTTCCTTCTTGCGGATATTCTGCTCCTCGCCTTCGATTTCCTTGACCATGGCGCGGTATTGCTCGTTGGTCTTCACCTGGTAGAGCTGTTCTCTGTGCCTATCAATTTTAATCTTGATGGACTGGACTTCGGCGTCCAGTTCGCGCCGTTCCTTCTGGTTCAGCGCTTGCCGCGCCTTTCGTTCATCGAGGTGCGCAAGAAATTCCTTGAGTTGGTCCTGTAGGGTTTTGATCTGGCGAGGGAATACTTCGATCTTTGAAGTGAGTTCGGAAATGCTCTGATCGACCTGCTGAAGCTCGATGAGGGTTTTTACGTCAGGAAGCACTTTTTCTCCTGAATAGAGTTTGCCGCCTCCCAGAAGCCGACAATTACTGTGCCGATAGGCTATTGTTGCACAATCAGCAGGTGGCAGCAAGGATTCATGCACGAGCGGCGTCGTCTGGCCGCCGGATAGGTTTGCAGCAAAAACCGCAACGTTGCACTACGAACGTTGCGCTACAAGCTATAAGCCTGGCACCGTTGTAGATTCTCTCTTGAAATTCAAGGGATTTTTTTAGTTCATGCCACCTCCGCGGAGGCCGGAGCC
>NFUN01000035.1 GCA_002197525.1 Acidobacteria subdivision 13 bacterium RH2 MAG17b
CTATGAGCGCCGAAGTTATTGAAAAATAAAGACCGGCGGTCACAGACCGCCGCTACAGCCGCAGTTGTCACACAGACTCTTAAGGCTGAACTTCCCGGTATCGACCCGAAGGATGTAGAGTTGAGGGTGGCGGACAGCACGCTCTATCTGAAGGGCGAGCGGAAGTACGAGGATGAGGTGAAGGAAGAAAGCTATCATCGGATTGAGCGTTCCTACGGTACGTTCATGCGAAGCTTCACGTTGCCGAACTCCATCGATACGGAGAACATCAAAGCAGAGTATAAAGATGGCGTGCTGACGCTGACGATGGCCAAGCGCGAAGAGGCCAAGCCGAAGACGATCAAAATCAACGTCGCCACAGGCGCTCAAGCCGCCGCGGCCGCTCACAAATGACACGGCCACACTCGGAAGGTGGAGCAATAGAAACTTATAGGGCCGCGCCTTACTCCTTGGGGAATTTGAGGCGCGGACTCTCTTTTTTGAGGTTTTTGAATCATGACTACACGCTATGACAAATTCACGGTAAAAGCCCAGGAATCCCTTGAGTCCGCGCAGCAGGTTGCGTCCGAACACGGCAACCAGCAGATCGAACCCCTTCACCTGCTCGCCGCGTTGCTGAGCCAGGAGGAGGGGATCGTCCCGGCGATTCTTACCCGCCTGGGCGTGGCATCAGCCGCTGTAGAGACCGAGGCGCACAAGGAGATCGAGTCTCTGCCCAAAGTGCAGGGGGCAGAACACTATCTTTCTCCTGCCCTCAAACAGGGACTCGACCAAGCGTTCAAGGAAACCGAGCCATTCAAAGACGAATACGTTTCCACTGAGCATTTGCTCCTGGCGCTCACCAAGGACGCCCACGGCACGGCCGGACGCTTGCTGGCCCGGATGGGGGTAAACCATGACGCTATTCTCAAGGCTCTCGTAGCCGTCCGCGGCTCGCAGCGGGTAACCGACCAGAATCCGGAAAGCAAATTCCAGGCGCTGGAGCGCTTTGCCCGCGACCTCACGGAGCTTGCCCGGCGCGGCAAGCTCGACCCTGTGATTGGACGGGATGAGGAGGTTCGCCGCGTAATTCAGGTGCTTTCGCGACGCACCAAGAACAACCCCGTGCTGATTGGCGAGCCGGGTGTGGGCAAGACGGCGATTGTGGAAGGAATCGCGCAGCGCGTCGTGGCCGGAGATGTGCCCGAATCCCTGAAGTCCAAGCGGATTATCCAGCTCGACCTTGGCGCCATGGTGGCCGGCGCCAAGTACCGTGGCGAATTTGAAGACCGCCTGAAGGCGGTGCTCAAGGAGATTGAAGAGTCGAGCGGACGGATGATCCTGTTTATCGACGAACTGCACACGCTGGTCGGAGCGGGCGCGGCTGAAGGATCCATGGATGCCTCGAACATGCTCAAGCCGGCTCTGGCGCGCGGCGAGCTGCGTTGCATCGGTGCGACTACGCTCAACGAATACAAGAAATACATTGAGAAAGACGCCGCCCTCGAGCGCCGCTTCCAGCCCGTCATGGTTGGTCAGCCGACGGTCGAAGACACCATCGCCATCCTGCGCGGATTGAAGGAGCGCTATGAAGTGCACCACGGCGTGCGCATCAAGGATTCGGCGATCGTCGCCGCCGCGGTGCTTTCCAACCGTTACATTTCCGACCGCTTCCTGCCCGACAAGGCAATTGACCTGATTGACGAGGCAGCTTCGGGCCTGCGCATCGAGATCGACTCGATGCCCACCGAAATTGACCAGATCGAGCGGCGACTGACACAACTCGAAATCGAACGCCAAGCCCTGCGCAAGGAAGATGATCCCGCCTCGCGCGAACGCCTGAGCAAGCTGGAGCCGGAAATCTCCGCTCTGCGCGAGCAATCGGACCGGCTCAAGCTCCGCTGGAAAGCAGAAAAAGAGGTCATTGCCTCCATCCGCAAGCTCAAGAGCGACATCGAGCAGGCCAAACAGGACGAGCAGCGCGTGACCCGCGAAGGCGACCTGAACCGGGCGGCGGAAATCCGCTACGGAAAGCTGGTGGCGCTTGAAAAGCAACTCTCCCAAACCAACGCCAAGCTGGAAGAGACGCAGAAAACGGGCCGGATGCTGAAGGAAGAAGTGGATGAGGAAGACGTGGCCCGCGTCGTCTCCAAGTGGACGGGCATTCCGGTGTCGAAGATGCTTGAGGGCGAGATGGCGAAGCTGGTGAAGATGGAGGACCGCCTGGGACTGCGCGTGGTGGGCCAGGATGAGGCGCTGCGCCTGGTTGCGAACGCCGTGCGCCGCAGCAGGGCTGGGCTCTCCGATCCGCATCGCCCTATCGGTTCATTCCTGTTTCTCGGGCCTACCGGCGTGGGCAAGACGGAGCTCGCCCGCGCGCTCGCAGAATTCTTGTTCGATGACGAGCGCGCCATGATCCGGATCGACATGTCGGAATACATGGAAAAGCACGCTGTCGCGCGCCTGATCGGGGCTCCGCCGGGCTACGTTGGCTACGAAGAAGGCGGGCAGCTTACAGAGGCCGTGCGTCGCCGGCCTTACTCCGTCCTGCTCTTCGACGAGATCGAGAAGGCTCACCCGGACGCGTTTAACATCTTCCTCCAGATTCTCGACGATGGCCGCCTGACGGACGGCAAGGGCCGGACCGTGGACTTCAAGAACACGGTTATCATCATGACCTCCAACATCGCCTCGCACTTCATCCATGAGGCGGCTGGGCGCAGTAGCGCCGGCCTTCAGGCCGGCAGAGTGTCCGGCGACCGTAACGGCGGGCTTCAGCCCGGCGCGCTCATGGAAGAAGTGAAAAACCGCATTCACCAGGAGCTGCTGCAGCACTTCCGCCCCGAATTCGTGAACCGCATCGACGAAATCGTCATCTTCAACTCGCTCGGCAAAGGCGAAATCGAAAAGATCGTCGGCTTGCAGCTCGAACATCTGCGCAAGCTGCTTGAAGAACGTAAGATTCAGATCGAGCTGACGGACAAAGCTCGCGAGCTGCTTGCCCGCGAAGGCTACGATCCGCAGTTCGGCGCGAGGCCGCTGAAGCGCGCCATCCAGCGCATGATTCAAGACCCGCTCGCCATGAAGATGCTCGACGGCGAAGTGATGCCCGGCGACTCGCTCGTGGTGGACGCCGACTTGAAGAAAGGCGAAATGGTGTTTGAGAAGGAAACAGTGAAGGCCGCGCGGCGATAAGAAGCGCAATCCGTTGTCCTACGGCTTTTCGCCGTGGGCCACACTCTGCCGCCGCTAACGCTGCTCCATTGGCGCGCCCGGTAGGGTAGCGCGGAGTTTCGCCTTTCAGAAACTCCGCGGCTTGCGTCTTTAATCAAAAACCGCGGACTTGAAAAATAAGTCCGCGTTACCCTCTACCGTTCCGCCACTTTTTGAGGGAAAGATTTCACAGATTATTGAGGTTTACAAATTATAGTGACGGCTTTTTTGTAGCGCCGGTGTCCCCACCGGCGTCTTTCGGCGCTGGGACAGCGCCGCTACAGCGAATGTTGTCACTATAATTTGTAAACCTCAATAAACACAATGGGCAGCCTGGCAGGCGTGGAGGGACTCGAACCCCCGACCCTCGGATTAGAAATCCGATGCTCTATCCGGCTGAGCTACACGCCCGCAAGAGGAACTAATACAAATGCATAATGCAACGTTACGGCTGAGCTGTAGCGCCGGTGTCCTCACCGGCGATTTCTCGGCGCTGGGGACAGCGCCGCTACAGACAGACATCCTGCCTTTGTATTAGTTCCTCAATATGTTACACCACTCAGGCGGTGTGGGTTTGAGAAGCCTAACCGGGTAGCGGCAATTTTATCTCAGGCTTGTCCAAATTACGGTCTGCCTTTGGCGAAGTGTTCTGCGGCTTCGCCGCTTGCTGTGCGGAAAGGCTTCGCCTTTCCGGCACCCGGCAATACCCCCCAACCCGGTTTTCCTTTGGCGCGAAGGCTCAGCCTTC
>NFUN01000036.1 GCA_002197525.1 Acidobacteria subdivision 13 bacterium RH2 MAG17b
ATTGGTTGCGGGGGCTGGATTTGAACCAGCGACCTTTGGGTTATGAGCCCAACGAGCTACCTGACTGCTCCACCCCGCGTTGTTGATTATATTCGGTAGTTCCTTCCTTGGCAACTTAATCCGAAGATATATGTTTAATCAAGTGAGAGTTTCCATTGCGGCTATGTTGGAGGCTGCAGTTCAAATCCCAAAGCAAGGGCGGTCATTGCCCTTGCTGCATGTGGGTCTCTGACTGAATCAACGGCATTTCATAATGAAGTTCCGCGTTTCAGTTTCCCATTGCGGCGGGAACAGCCGCAGTAGCCAAGCGCTTTGGAAGTTTACCGACATTCAGGCGCGCCACTTCGCGGTAAGTTTTCGCGTTAATGATGGAGACTTGATTGCTCCCTGGCGTACTGACGCAGCAATATTTGCCGTCTGCCGAGAAGGCAATCCACAGGGGCGTTTTCCCCACCACGATTTTCCTAGTCAGCTTGTGGGTGGCGATATCGTAAACGTACACGGTATGGTCCATTGAATCGGCAACCCACAATTGTTTTCCGTCCGGTGAAATCGCCATGCCATGTGACGGTGTCATAGGCTCGACGAGATTCCGCTCAGAGGTAGGTGGAAGGTGCACCCATCGCACAATCTTCCGTGTTGGAACGTCTACCACGTTGAAGCCATGCATGTCAGTGACCTGTACGAACATCGTCTTTTCGTCGCGGGTAACCTCGAACGGACGGGGATCGCCATCCACCGGAACGGTATCCACGTCGCTCAACGTCCGGAGATCAATGCGGTCTACCGTCCCCAGTCCCCTCGATTCACAATAGAAATCCTCATTGCTGCCTGAGTTAACGCAATTATGGGGGAAGTCGAGAGGCACGACCTTGACAATCTTGAACTCCGGCACATTGACAATGTCAATGGCTCCCCCCGTGCGAATGGGAATTGCCAAGAACTTGCCGTTGGGCGTGATCGCCGGCTCGTTCGGCGTTGCGCTGAGCTTCATCGTGCGCACGATCTTGCCCGTTGCGGTATCGATCTCTTTGAGGGTGTTATCTGATTCGACGGTAACAAACAACAGCCGCCCATCCGGAGACGCCGCGAGTCCGTGCGGTTTGTAGCCAACCTTAATATCACCGGCCACCTTCATTGTATTGAGGTTGATGACGGAAACATCATCGCCCCCAACATTTCCGACGTAAAGCATACTGACCCGGTTTCCGGCTCCTTGCGCCGGTCGAAGAGCCAGCAAGCCGAGCATCGCCCCAAAAACAACAAAGCTCAAACTTTTCAACTTCATCGCCTTCGCCTCCTCGTATAAATAACGGACCATGTTACCCCCGGAGGTGCAGAAATACAACAGCCACGCGAGCACGGCCCAGGGAACAATTTTACTGCGGCTGAACTGGTTGCTTGCCCCCATCGCGGCGATAAACATCCGATGCCGGCAGCATGAAGATTGTGGTTTGCGGCAATACAGGGGTAAGCCGGGCGCGGCGCGTAGTCAGTAAAAACACCCGCGCGCACCGGGCACGAGAGCGCACTTGGTTTGAAAGCGAAAGTTTACGTGTTCGAAAGTTCGGAGGGCGGTTGGCCTCGCTCCAACAACCACGACCGGGTCAAGGCGGGGCGGCGCCGGGCGACGCGGCCTTACTCTCTCTCCGCCGCCTCGAGAAACGCCCTGAGTTTGCGGCTGCGGGACGGATGGCGGAGCTTCCTAAGCGCCTTGGCTTCAATCTGGCGGATGCGTTCGCGGGTCACAGCAAAACTCTGGCCTACTTCTTCCAGCGTGTGCTCGCTGCCATCGTCGAGGCCGAACCGCATCTTGATTACCTTTTCTTCGCGCGGCGTCAGAGTCTTCAGCACCGCCTCTGTCTGCTCCTTCAGGTTGATGTTGATCACCGCCTCGGCCGGAGAGATGACCCCTCGGTCTTCGATAAAATCTCCAAGATGCGAGTCTTCCTCTTCTCCGATCGGCGTCTCGAGTGAAATCGGTTCCTGCGCGATCTTCATCACCTTGCGCACCTTAATCACCGGGATCTCCATGCGTTTGGCGATCTCTTCGGAGGTGGGTTCGCGGCCGTACTCCTGCACGAGCTGCCGTGAGGTGCGAATCAGCTTGTTGATGGTTTCGATCATGTGCACCGGAATGCGGATGGTCCGGGCCTGGTCCGCGATGGCGCGGGTGATAGCCTGGCGAATCCACCACGTGGCGTAAGTTGAGAACTTGTATCCGCGCCGGTACTCGAACTTATCCACCGCCTTCATCAAGCCGATGTTGCCTTCCTGGATCAGATCGAGAAACTGCAATCCGCGATTGGTATATTTCTTGGCAATCGAGACCACCAGACGCAGGTTGGCTTCGGTCAATTCGCGCTTCGCAATCTCGGCTTCCTGCTCGCTGGTCACGATGGTTTGCAGCGTCCGCTTGAGCTCGGCGGCGCTCATTTCATTGCGTTCTTCGAGTTCCGCCAGGCGGGCCTTGGACTGCCGCAGCTCTTTGCGAATTTCCTTGCTTCCATTGCTGCGGCTGTTTTCGAGCCGCCTTTCCAGCCGGTTGGCTTCGCGCTCCAAGGGCCGGAGCTCTTCCACGGCAACGTGGATTCTCTCGATCAGTTTCCTGTTTTGGGTATGCGTGAATCCCACTGAGCGGATCAGCTTGGAGACCATGATCCGGTGGCGGGCGGCGGCCAGATGGTAACGCCGGTAATCGTGTGGGCGGCGGCGGCGTGAAATCGTATCCCGTTTTGCCTCGAGTGTCACCAGTCTCTTGCGCAGGCGTTCTATTTCCCCAAGCGTGGAGATCACTTCCTGCTGGCGGCGTTCCACTTTCTCTTCGGTCAGTTCTTCTTCATTAAAGACAACAACCTCTTTGATATTCCTCTTTCCGTCTGCCAATTCCTTCCGCAACGCCATCAATTCCTGAACGGTCAGCGGAGAACGCGACAGCGCCTTAAGGACGCTCAACTGTCCGCGCTCGATGCGGCGGGCGATTTCCACTTCACCCTCGCGGGTCAGCAAAGGAACCGTTCCCATCTCCCGCAGATACATGCGCACCGGGTCATTGGTCTTATCCAGCCCGCCCGGCGTCAAATCCAGATCAGTTTCTTCTCCGGCCTCGTCGAGCTTTACCTCATCGTCCTTCACCTTGGTCCGGGGTGAATCAAGCACCTCAATTCCGGCGCTGTCAAACATGGATAGAACATCCTCTATCTCTTCGGCGGAATGAACGTCGGACGGCAACAGGTCATTGACCTCGTCGTAAAGGAGGTAACCCTTTTCCTTACCCATGTGGATAAGTTTGCTGACTTCATCGTTCTTGTCGTCAAATGCCAAAGCTTCAACCTCCTTGGGTTGTCAATCCATCTGAGAGCTTTAACTTCACCATCTAGCCTAGGATCAAGGCCCAACCCCCACCTCTATTAGACACCGCACCGGGCTGCAAGAGAGCCGCTTTTTAGGCACACCTTTCATTAGTATACTATGATGTCATAACGGACGCAGGCGGTTAAGGCGTCTACGAAAGAATTTTCACAGGCGCTGAACTTCGATCAACCCTCTCATAAGATTAGCCTTAGCTTCGAGCAGCCGGTTCAGTTTCTCCCGGTCTTGTTCCTTTTCGGCGCGTTCGATCTCCACCTGCAGTTGAGCGCGCTCCCGTTCCACTCGCCGCCGCCGCAACGCTTCATAGCAGGCGATCAGCCGCTCACGATCCGGCGCAGGGCCGCTTGCAAACTGCAATTGAAAGAAAACTCTGCTCTCTTCAGGGGCCAACAGAGCCTCGATCCGGCTGATTTCGAGACGGCTTGCCTCCCGATACTCGGCGAGCAGTTTGCGAAAAATAGGTTCGCCGGCAAGGCCGTCGCAGATTCCCTCTTCTGCGAGCCGTGGAAGGAATTCGGAGGTCAAGTCCGCGTCGTCCAGAAACGCCCGGATCAAGTCCTGCTCCGCCTCCGTAAGCCGAAGAACCGCTTCCTGCGGCGCGGCGGGCATCTCGGAGCGTCCACTTTGCGCCGCCTTCTTCAGCTCCTCGCGCAGCAGCCGCTCATTCACATGCAACCGCTCGGCCAGACGGCTGGCCATCTCTTGGCGAAGGAGCGGGTTTGACACCTTCACAAGGTAAGGAAGCACGTCATTCACGGCCCGCACCTTCCCTTCTGGCGTGGCCAGGCCGTGCTTCGCGGCGGCACGATCGGCGAGATAATCCAGATATGCCGGGGCTTGATCCAGCCGCTCCCGATACGCTTCAACGCCATGTTTGCGAATAAACGAATCCGGGTCCAGGCCTCCGGGCAGGGTCAGCACTCTCACCTCGAACCCTTCTTCAAGCAGCAGGCCAAGCGAACGTTCGGTGGCCGCAATCCCGGCTGTGTCCGGGTCATAATTCACCGTCACGCGCCGCGTGTAATGCCCAAGCAGGCGAACCTGGCTTTCGGTCAGGCTGGTGCCGCAAGAAGCGACAACGTTTTGAACGCCAACTGAGGCCAGCGCGATGCAATCCATGTAACCCTCGACGAGAATTGCGCCATCAAGTTTGCGGATACTAGGCCCCGCCTCGTGAAGGTGGTAAAGAATACGGCTCTTGGTATATATCGGCGTTTCGGGAGAATTCAAATACTTGGGCTGCTCATCGCCCAGCGCCCGGCCCGCGAAAGCCGCCACCTTGCCGCTTTCGTTGGTGACCGGAAAAATCACGCGGCGGCGGAAACGGTCCAATCGCGCTGAGCCATCCCGTCCAGGAACCACGAGACCGCTCTTATCGATCACCTCGCCGCCGAAGCCGGATTCAGCGAGCGTGCGCGCCAATATGGAACCCTGCGATGGCGCATAGCCGAGGTGAAAATCGGCAAGCGTCTGGTCGTCCAGCCCGCGATCCGCGAGATAAGCTTTGGCGGCGCGGCCTTCCGCCGTGCCGCTCAGTTGGGCCGCAAAAAATTGCGCGGCAACCTCATGGATGCGGTAAAGCGCCGTCCGCTCCAGGGCGTTAGCGTCATCCGCCGCGCCGCCGTGCCGTTCCGGCAATTTGACTCCGGCCTTCTGCGCCAGACGTTCAAGGGCCTCGGGGAACGTCACATTCTCCATGAGCATCACAAACTTGAAAACGTCTCCGCCCACTCCGCAACCAAAGCAGTGGAAAATCTGGCGCGTAGGATGCACCGCAAACGAAGGAGTTTTCTCCTGGTGAAACGGGCAGAGCCCCACAAAGTTTGCTCCCGCTTTGCGCAAGCGCACGTAGTCGCCAACGATCTTGACGATGTCAGCCGCCGCCCGAACTTCCTCTGCCGGTTTCATAAGAATTGAATCATTGCTTCATTGACTCATTGGGGGATTGAATCATTTATTCATTGAACCAATGATTCAATCTCCTCTCCCATCCCGCCACCGCTCTTCAGGGCGAGACAATCAAATTGGATGCAGTCCGCGAAAACGTGCCGGGCTTAAACTGCGAGCGCATCATATCGATCAGCGCCCTGCCCTTCGGCTTGCCATTTGAGCGGGCGGCCGAGGTCTGCGTCAACACAATCAAGGCGTCGCGGATCTCCGGGTCACGCACGCTCGTCACCGCAGCCAAGCCCTGGCCTTCGCGGCCCTTGTACTCTTCGACAACCTTCTTCAGTTTGTCGTAAAGCTCCCGCTGCATGCGGTGATCAGGAGGTTTTTCGTAGAGGATTCCCTTGGTAAGCGTCTCGTAGGTTTCGGCAAGCGACTGCATCGCAACAATGACGTCGGAATCCACGAGTGCAGGGTTTTCTCGCGCGTAGTCGCAAATCACGTAGGAAAGCTCCAAAAACAGCTTCTCGTGAGCCAGCAGGATGGAGCGTGGGATTTTCCTGCCCGCAAAGGGTATTTTATCCCAATCTACCGCGTGGCGCTCCTCATAGTGTTCGCGGCTCGCGATTAAGTAGGTGCAATCAGACGGGCAATCTATGGTCACCTCGCGTTCGTTGCCGCAGCAGACCGCGCAAATCATGGCCGATTTTGCCGGGCAGAACCGCTTGGCCTTGCGCTTTTGACAAATCGCACAGATCAATGGGATTTCCTTTTCCTGCGGATCCGGGGCAAAGCTGTAGCGGCGGTCTGTGACCGTCGGCCTTTAAGCATCGGCGCTCATAGAGCGCCGCACCAACTCAAAAATCGCAGTTTTCACACAGACTCTTCAACCCGCCTTGATCTTCTTGATCTCTTCGGTCAAGGCCGGAACGATCTCAAATAAATCGCCGACAATTCCGTAAGACGCTATCTCGAAGATCGGAGCCTCGCGGTCCTTGTTGACTGCTACGATCGTGCGCGATCCCTTCATGCCGACTTGGTGCTGAATCGCTCCGGAAATGCCGAGGGCAATGTAGAGCTTCGGCGCCACGGTTTGGCCTGAGCTGCCGATTTGGTGATCCATCGGCAGCCAGCCGCTATCACAAATCGGACGTGACGCGCCGATTTCGCCGCCAAGCGCCTCCGCGAGCCGCTTGGCCAGTTCCAGATTCTCCGGAGCCTTGATGCCGCGCCCGGCAGCTACGATGATTTCCGCCTGGGTGAGGTCCACAGCTTGCCGGGCCTCCCGGAAGCGCTCCCCTGGCTTGGCGCGGACCGTGCCGGAGGGCACTTCGATGGAAACAGCAGCCACCGGGGCAGGCGTTGAGCCGCGCTCCACGGCGTCCTCGCGGAATGAACCCGCCTGAAACGAAATCAAATAGGGCGGTTCGCCGGCAAGCTCCACGTCCGCGTTCAGCTTCCCCTGGAACATCTGCCGCGTCAGAATGCACCGCCCGTCCGTCCAGCGATAGCCCAGACAGTCGCTTGCCATCCCGCGGTTCAACGCTGCTGCGAGCCGTGGAGCAAAATCGCGCGCCTGATAAGTGTGCCCAAACAGGAAGTAGCCTACGTCGCGTCCCTGAATGGCCTTTTGAAGGGCATAGACGTAACCCTCCGCCGTGTACTCCTTCAACGCGGGCGATTCGACAGCCACCACCTCGTGCAGTCCAGCCTTTGCAGCCTCAGCGGCGATGCTCGCAATGCCGTCACCCAGCAGAATGGCGGAAACATGCCCCCCTGCGTCCTTAGCCAAGTGCTGTCCGGCGGCCAACGCCTCCCAGGACGGGCGGACAATCTTTCCCTCCTGATGTTCGACAAAAACAAGCACATTCACAGGAAGACTCCTTATAAACTCTTCTGGGCGCAGCCAACAGCGCCCCCCTACGCCTTACTAAACGTCTTCTTGATTCTAAAGGGCGGCTAGGCTTCGTTGGGCGACTTTTTGTTCGCTACGCATCACCTGGGCAGCCTCGGCGAATTCGCGTGCTCTTCCACTTCTCGAACCGATATGCTTCTTAAAGCCTAGTAGAACTCAAGGGGGCCAGTGAGACAAATGAGACAGTTTTTTGACAGTGAAAAATAGAGTGTCCGCGTCAGCTTTCTCAGCACCGTGCTTTAGAGGCTGTGTGAAAACCACGGCTGTGCTGTAGCGGCGGTCTGTGACCGACGGTCTTTATTTTTCAACAGCCTCGGCGCTCATAGAGTGCCGCTACAACTCAAACACGCGGTTTTCACACAGCCTCTAAAGCACGCGAGCTTCGTTCCGGAGCTTGTCCACCAGCTTAGCTGCAACTTCCTTGGGGCTGCCCTCCAGAAATTCGGTACTGGATCTCTTCTCAGGAACGTAAAGCCGCAAGACTTTCTGTTTTGGAGCCAAGTCCTCCGCGCTCAGGCCGAGATCGGCGCGGGTGAGCTTCCGGATGGGCTTGGACTTCGCGGCCATGATTCCCCTGAGCGTGGCGTAACGCGGCTTGTTGATGCCCGACTGGATAGTGAGCAAGGCAGGAAGAGGCAATTCGATCCACTGGAACCATCCGCCTTCGAGCTCACGCTTCACCCTGAGCCCGCCATCCTTCATTTGGATTTCCATGATGATCGTGGCGTGCGGCAGCCCTAGCATCTCCGCCAGGATTACCCCGGTCTGCGCATACCCGCAGTCATCCGATTGCAATCCGGTCACGATGAGGTCGGGCTTTTCCGGGCCGAGCGCCGCCGCTAGAGCGCGCGCCACGCCATGCGCGTCCAACCCTTCAAAAGCCGGATCGTCCAGGTGCAAGGCGCGGTCCGCCCCCTTAGCCAGAGCTTCTTTCATCGCCTGTTGCACGCGGGTTGGGCCGAGCGTGCACACCAGCACCTCGCTCTGCGCTCCCGAGGTCTCCTTCAGGCGCAAGGCCTCCTCTAGGGCGTAAATATCCGGCTCGTTGATCTCGTAACTAATCTCGGATTCCCGAATCCACGCGGCGGCTTCATTGATCCGCAACACGGAATCGCGGGCCGGAACCTGCTTGAGACAGACGGCGATTTTCACGAAGCGCTACCCCACACAAATTGATTCATCGGGCCATCGATTCAATTAAGCATTGGCTCAATTCTTGCCGTCGTACCGTTTGAAGAGCAGAGCGGCGTTCGTGCCTCCGAAGCCAAAGGAATTGGAAAGTGCGTATTCAACGGAAGCTTTGCGAGCCTGGTTGGGCACGTAATCAAGATCGCAGTCCGGATCGGGAGTCTCGTAGTTGATCGTAGGAGGAGCCATCTGGTCGCGCAAAGCCAGCACCGTCAGCCCAGCCTCAAGGCCGCCCGAGCCGCCGAGCAAGTGACCGGTCATCGACTTGGTGGAGCTCACCGCCAGCTTGCGCGCGTGGTCCTTGAAGACCTTCTTGATGGCCAACGTTTCCAGGCGGTCGTTGTAAGGCGTGGAAGTGCCGTGCGCGTTGATGTAGTTCACCTGCTCCGGCATCACCTTGGCGTCCGCCAGCGTGTTTTTCATCACGCGGGCGGCGCCGCTTGCATCCTCCGAAGGCTGCGTGATGTGGAACGCGTCGGCGGACATTCCGTAGCCCACTACCTCCGCGAGGATTGGCGCGCCGCGACGCAACGCAAAACCCAGTTCCTCCAGGATCAGGATGCCGGCGCCTTCGCCGATCACGAAGCCGTCGCGTTCCCGGTCGAACGGCCGGCTGGCGCGTGCGGGTTCGGCGTTGCGGGTAGAAAGAGCGCGCATCGCCGCGAAGCCTCCCACCCCCATGGGCGTGATCGCAGCCTCCGCGCCGCCGCAAATCATCACGTCCGCATCGCACCGGGCGATGATCTTGTAGGAATCGCCCACCGAGTGCGCGCTCGATGAGCACGCCGTGCAAGTGGCGGAATTCGGTCCTTTGGCTCCCCAGCGGATGGAGACAAACCCAGCCGCCATGTTCACAATCGCAGCGGGAATGAAGAAGGGGGAAATCCTGCGCGGGCCGCCTTGCATGAGCGCGGTGTGTTCGCGCTCGATCACGTCGAATCCGCCGATGCCGGAACCCACATAGACGCCAACGCGCTCGGCGTTCTCTGGTCCGATTTTAAGGCCTGATTGCTCCAGTGCGAACTGCGCGGCGCCCATCGCAAACTGGATGAACAGCCCCATTTTCTTCAGTTCCTTCTTTTCCACGAACTGAAGCGGGTCAAACCCTTTGACCTCGGCGGCAATGGTAGCGGAAAAACCTGTGGTGTCAAAATGGGTAATCGGGACGACGCCGCTGCGCCCGGCCAGGATGCCCTGCCACGTCTCCTCCGTGCCCACACCCACCGGGCTTACCAAGCCCACCCCTGTGACGACAACTCTTCTCGCCAAACCTAAATTCCTTTCCCGGTACACTGCACCGGCGGTTAGCTCGTCGAGGACTTCACATGGGACTGGATGTAATCCACGGCATTCTTAACCGTCTGGATTTTCTCCGCGTCCTCGTCTGGAATTTCGATCTCAAACGACTCTTCGAAGGTCATCACCAGCTCGACGATATCCAGGGAATCAGCCCCCAGGTCATCGATGAAGTGCGCGGTCGGGGTCACCTCAGCTTCGTCCACGCCAAGCTGTTCGACGATGAGCTGTTTGACCTTTTCTTCGATGGAAGCCATCAATTCTTCCTCCTCGGATCAAGTGGTGAGTCATTCTAACAGTCACTGATTCCCAGTGACAAGTAACAGGTGTGTCAGGTCCAGGTTCCAGGCGTCAGATTTCTTGCCTGTCACTGCTTCTCATGCCATATACATGCCGCCGTTAACGTTCAAACAATGTCCCGTAATATAGGCCGCCTCATCGGAGGCCAAAAAGCTCACCGCACAAGCCACGTCGCGGTCCGTTCCAATGCGGTTCATGGGAATCACGCTCAGAATCTTTTGCTTCACCGCTTCGGGCAATTTTTGCGTCATCGCCGTATCGATGAAACCCGGCGAAACCGCGTTCACCGTGATGTTGCGGCTGGCAACCTCCGCCGCCACCGCCTTGGTAAGGCCGATCAGGCCGGCCTTGGAGGCGATGTAGTTCGCCTGGCCGGCATTCCCCGTCTGCGCCACCACCGAAACGATGTTCACTATTCTCCCATAACGCTGCTTCACCATGGTAGGCAGGACTGAACGAATGCAATGGTAGGCCCCATCGAGGTTGGTCTTCAAAACCGCTTCCCAATCCTCCGGCTTCATCCGCATCAGCAAATTATCGCGGGTGATCCCAGCGTTGTTAACGAGAATATCGATCTTGCCCCACATTCGCATTACGGCGTCCGCCGCCGCTTTGACCGAGGCAGAATCGGCCACGTCCAGATTCACCGCCATCACTTCGCCGTCGCCCGCTTCCATCTCCGCCGCCACTTGCTGGAGTTTTTCCATGCTGCGGCTGCCCAGGGCAACCTTCGCGCCACCCCCGGCAAGAGCCGCGGCGCAGGCTCGCCCGATGCCTTGTGAGGCTCCCGTTACCAGTGCGACTCGCCCTTCGAAAGATTTCCCGTTACCGCTCACCTGCCCCCATCCTGGCCAAAATCTTGTTCAAAGAAGCGTGATCTTCAACGCGGTGGCACTCCGCGGCATGATCGGTCTGGCGAACCAGCCCCGAAAGAACGCTGCCGGGACCGGCCTCAATAAATAGATTCACTCCGCCTGCAAGAAGTTTCCGCACAGACGCTTCCCACAATACCGGAGCCGTCACTTGGCGCCTGAGCCCGTCGCGAACCTCACCGGCGGTGCGGGCAACTTTAGCTTCCACATTGTTCACAAGCGGAACTTCCGGATCGCGAATCTCCACCCGCTCAAGATCAGCGGCCAAGCGGTCAGCCGCAGGCTGCATCAGCGAGCAATGAAATGGAGCGCTCACATTCAGCATCACCGCGCGCCGGACGCCGTGCTTGCGGGCGATATCTACGGCGCGATGAACCGCCCCGGAGTGCCCCGCGATCACCACTTGGGCGGGCGAGTTCAGATTAGCCGGAGAGCAAACCTCTCCTTCCGCAGCCTCGTGGCAAATCGCTTCCTCCACAAGTTCCGCTTCAGCTCCCAGCAGGGCCGCCATCGCACCCACCCCGAGCGGAACCGCTTCCTGCATGTACTCGCCGCGCTTGCGCACCAACCGTACCGCGTCACTCAGCCGCATCGACCGCGCCGCAACCAGCGCCGAATACTCTCCCAAGCTATGGCCGGCCACAAAGTCCGGGCGCACGCCCTTTTCCCGCAATACCTCCGCCGCGGCGACGGAAACTGCGAGAATGGCAGGCTGGGTGTTGGCCGTCTGCTGAAGCTCCCCTGCTGGCCCCTCGAAGCAGAGTTTCGAGAGTGGGAAGCCCAGTGCAGAATCCGCTTCCTCAAAAACCGAGCGCGCGGCCGCGAACTCCTCAAAAAGCTGCCGGCCCATCCCAGGATGCTGCGAACCCTGGCCGGGAAATATGAAGGCGATCTTCAAGAGATTGGTCCATTGGCTCATCGTTCATTGAATCAATGAATCGATGAAACAATTCCGTCACCAGCGCATTAGCGCCGAGCCCCAAGTCACGCCCGCTCCAAAGGCCGACATGAGGATGAGGTCTCCCTTCTTGATGCGCCCGCTTCGCACGCACTCGTCGAGACAAAGCGGGATCGACGCGGAAGATGTATTGCCCACCCTGGCGATGTTCGTGAACACCCTGTCCGGGCTCAGTCCCAGACGCTCTCGTACCGCTTCGGTGATCCGCTGATTTGCCTGATGGGGGATAAATAGATCCAATTCGCCCGCCTTAACGCCGGCTGAATCCAGCACCCGCCGGGAAACATCCTCCATGCTGCGCACCGCGACTTTGAAGAGTTCATTGCCTTTCATTTTGATGTAATGCTCGCGTCCCTTCACCGTCTCACAAGAAGCCGGGCGCGCCGAGCCGCCCGCCGGAATGTACAACTGATCCGCAAATTGACCGTCCGTGTGCATCTCCGTTGCCAGGATGCCCGATGGCGGCGCAACCGGCCCCAAAACGCCCGCTGCCACGCCGTCGCCGAACAAAACGCACGTGGCGCGGTCCTGATAGTCAAGAAAGCGGGAAAGCAGCTCAGCCCCAACGACCAGCACGTACTTAGCCCGGCCACCGCGGATGAATTGGTCCGCCACAGTCATGCCGAACAGGAAGCCCGAGCAGGCCGCAGCCAGATCAAACGACCACACGCTGCGCGCCCCGAGGCCATGCTGAATAAAGGCCGCGGTCGAAGGGAGAGGCATGTCCGGAGAGATGGTGGAGCAGATAATCAGGTCCAGGTCGCGCGCCGTAACGCCTGCCATCTCCAGCGCCTTATGCGCTGCCTGAATGCACAGCGATGAGGTGATGTCCGACGGAGCGGCCTGCCGCCGTTCCTTGATCCCCGTACGTTCGGTGATCCACTGGTCGGAGGTATCCACGATCTTTTCCAGGTCGGCGTTCGTTATCACCTTTTGTGGTAACGCTGACCCGGTTCCCAGTATCCCAGCAGCAGTCATTCTGCTCCTTAATTGAGAATTACAAATTATAGTGACGGCTTTTACTTGGTGCGCCGGTGTCCCCACCGGCGCCTTTCGGCGCTGAGGACAGCGCCGCTACAACTGATGTTGTCACTATAATTTGTAAACCTCAATAAAATCACGTTCCGTTTGTTGGCAGGCTCGAATGTTCTGAAGGGATGGCGCTGGTTCAACTTTCGGCCCTGACCGCTCCGGCCAGTTCACGCTCAATCTTGTCGTTCACGCTTCCCTGCACGAATTCCGCCGCCACGCGAACGGCGTTCTTGATGGCGTTGTCATTGGAGCTGCCGTGCGCGATCAGGCAGACTCCCCGCACCCCAAGCAGCGGAGCTCCACCATACTCCGAGTAATCCACGCGCTTCTTGAAGTGGCGGAAGGCGTTCCGGGACAGGACGTAGCCGACTTTCGAAGTAAGCGTGCTTGAAAGCGATTCCCTCATCAAGCTGTACATCGCTTCAATCAATCCTTCGCTGATCTTGAGCGCGACGTTGCCGATGAAACCGTCGCAGACGATCACTTCCACCCGGCCATTGTAAAGGTCCCGGCCTTCGACGTTTCCCACGAACTTCAGCGGCAATTCCTTGAGCCGGCGGAAAGCCTCGCGGGTCAAATCATTGCCCTTATGATCCTCGCTGCCGATTGAAAGCAAGCCCACGCGGGGCCGCTCCACTCCAAATATTACGCGGTAGTAGATTTCGCCCATGATGGCGAACTGCTCAAGGTGCTGCGGCTTGCAATCCACATTGGCGCCGACATCGAGCAGCACCGCCGCTTTGCCCTTGGAAGTTGGAAACGCAGCAGCCAGCGCCGGCCGGTCCACTCCTTCGAGCGCGCCGAGAATGATCTTGGCGGTGGTCATCACGGCACCCGTATTTCCGGCGCTCACCATGCCGTCCGCCTTGCCGTCCCGGACCAGCCGCGCCGCCACCTGCATGGAAGAGTCTCGCTTGCGCCGGAAAGTTTTGGCGCCAGCGTCATCCATAGTCACGGTTTCGCTGGCGTGCACCACCTCGATGGGAAGGCCGTGCGCATTACGTTTGGCCAGTTCGCGTTTCAGTATGTCTTCGGGACCAACAAGCAGGATTTCTGCAAACCGCTCCCGCGCCGCGCGAATCACGCCTTCGACTTCCGAAAGCGGCGCTCCGTCGGTTCCCATCGCATCAACGGCAATACGTGGCATGATTGAAAGTGCGGACGACCCAGGCTGTGCGCAAACTGCGCCTTGCGCAGCGGCTTACGGGCTGCCACCGGTGCAGGTTTCTAAAAGCTCCAGCGCGCCTTGAGGCGCCACCTGCGGAAATGGCTCGCTCCCGCACACAGCTAAAAACAAAGTCCCTTATGCGCGTTCCGGCCTTCCCGGCCTCCACAAAGACTCGCTTGGAATCGCGCGGATTCAAATCCTGCCGCTAGGCCTTTTCATCAACAAGGACGGCTTCGCGTCCGCGGTAATACCCGCAATGCGGGCACGCCGCGTGTGGAGCTTTGGCTTCATGACAATGAGGGCATTCGGAAATTCCGGGCGCGGCGAGCCGGTCGTGCGCACGCCGGCGGTTTCGCCGAGCCTTGGAATGTCTTCGTTTAGGATTGGGCATCTCTCTAGTTCCTTAATCTTTCGCAAAATGTACGGTGGCAAGGCAGCCGGCCATTCGCCACCTACCGCTGCCGCCTGCCAACTTCAATCAGCTTCGCCGCAAACGGAGATTCGGATGATGCCGCCTGCCGGCACTCGCACGTCTTTATATTCAGGTTTGACCCGCAGACCGGGCAAAGCCCGCGGCAATCCGGCCTGCAAACCCTTTTCATCGGCAGCGCCAATATCACCTGCTCCTTCATCAAATCGGCCAGTTCCACTCCCGCGCCGGAATAAAAACCAACTTCCAGCTCGTCGTTAGGAACTTCGGTCTCTCCTTCGCGTGCCATTGCGGCGACAGGGCGGTAGAACACGTCGAAGCCTTGCTCGACGGGAAGCTCCATTTTGGCCGTGCAACGGTCACACTCGATCCCTAACCGCGTGGTCAATAGCCCACGAATGCGGATGTCTGAATTCAGAAGCTCCGCGGCGGCTTGAACCCGTAATGGCGCACTTTGATGGTATTCGTACGCATGATCGTCAAACTCTCCCGCGGGGTAGGTGCGATCCACCGTAATCTTGCGGAGAGCTAGCTCTTCCCGCGTTATCAACATCGCGGCCTCCAGAGCGCAGATACGTTAGATTATAGCCCCTATCCGCCCTTGTCAAGGAAACCGCCGGAGTGGTAGTGACTCAGGTTGTCGTGGTGTCGGCCTTCCGGCCGGCATTTTGAAGGCTGTGCCGAAGCCCGGCCCTACTAAACTAAAGCATCCGCCTTAAAGGTTCATGCCATGCCATTCCGCTCCGGTCAAATTCTCAGAGCAACCAATGAACAGCGCTGCTGCCATCGGCAAAAAACAGTCCCATTTGTCCCATTTGTCTCCACTGTCTCACGCGGGGCTGCTAACCTGCCTGAAGGACAGCGCGCCCACACCACAGAACGTCGCGCCGGACGGGGAAAATCATGAAGATGCTTGCCAAAACGCTCGCCGTACGCTTTGCCCGAGTGGAATTCAAGATGGTCTCCACAGCGAGCTTCAAATCCGCCGGGGAGCGGCATCCGCAAAAAATGCCCAAAATGAGTGATCAAAGCCATTACTTTCCTTTCAAATCTGTTACTTACGAAAAAACAAAGCCATTAGCAAAGCCATCGCAAAAGCCGCTAAGTGCTGCTGTTCGTAATTACGGTTGCGTATTTCCCCTCACCCGGCGCTCCGCGCCACCCTCTCCCGCAGGGAGAGGGCTGCGTTTCGAAGGAGGAAGACTACCGGCCCTCTCCCAGGGGGAGAGGGCCGGAATCTCCTTACTTAACTTATTGCCCTCGCCCTCTGAAAAGGGGGCGAGGGTGGCCCGCGTAGCGGGACGGGTGAGGGGGCCACGCTTCCGGCACAGCCGAAGCTATATCCCAACGGACTTATTTAACGAACTTATGAGACGTAACATGCTGAAAAAGCGTTTTTCACTGCTATTCTGAGCGAAGCAATGAATCTGCTTTTGCGTGCCATCAAAACTCACGAGATTCCTCGTCGCCTTCGGCTCCTCAGAATGAAAATATGAAAGCGCGACTCCGACCGTTGGCAACCGCTGGCTCGTTGCAAACCCGGCACAGTGGTAGCGCTGGAAGCCACCGCGAATTGGTACTGGATCGTGGACGAGATCGAGCAGGCCGGTCTGGTGCTGAAGCTGGTGCATCCGCGGGCGGGAAAACCCCAAACCCCATGTTGCGACTCAAACAGACTGAGAAGATGGAAGTGGCTAATTTCTACGGGGATTGGGTAATATCATGGATTGTCCTAACGAGTCTGTGTGCCAACTGCGGCTGTAGCGGCGGTCTGTGACCGCCGGTCTTTATTTTTCAAGTGCTTCAGCGCTCATAGAGCGCCGCACCAACTCAAAAACGGCAGTTGTCACACAGACTCTAACGGGCACCTTTGGGCCTACATGGTGAGCGCGGAATGATTGCAGAGCAGCGGCGTCTTGAAGAATCCCAACAGCGGAAGGTGAACTGGAAGCGCTGGGGGCCGTATTTAAGTGAGCGGCAGTGGGCCACCGTTCGGGAAGATTACAGCGCCAATGGGAACGCGTGGGAATATTTCCCGCACGACCATGCCCGCTCAAGGGCCTATCGCTGGGGCGAGGACGGACTTGGCGGCATCTCGGACCACCATCAACTGATCTGCTTTTCGCCGGCCTTCTGGAACGGGCGCGATCCGATCCTCAAGGAGCGGCTTTTCGGCCTCACCGGTTTCGAGGGGAACCACGGCGAAGATGTGAAGGAGTGCTACTTCTATCTCGATTCCACTCCCACGCACTCCTACATGAAATATCTCTACAAGTATCCTCAGGCCGAGTTCCCTTATGAGCGGTTGAGAGAGGAAAATGCCCGCAGGGGAAAGCTCGACAGGGAGTTTGAGCTAATAGACACGGGCGTTTTTGATGAAAGCCGCTATTTCGATATTTTCATCGAATATGCCAAGGCCACTTTTGAAGACATTCTAATCCGCATCACCGTGTTTAATCGTGGTCCGGAGCCTGCGCCCTTGCGCGTGCTTCCTACGCTTTGGTTTCGCAACACGTGGGCTTGGGGGTGGGAGGATTATAAGCCCGTTCTCAAGGCCGTGGATGGCCCGCAAGGGATGGCCGCGCTCGAAGCGGAGCACTCTTACTATGGCAAGCGGTGGCTGGCATTCGAAGGAGCGCCGCCTTTGCTCTTTACCGAGAATGAGACCAACTTCAAGCGTCTCTTCGGCGCCGAGAACCGTGTGGCCTGTGTGAAAGACGCTTTCCACGATTACATCATTCACGGTGAACAGGCGGCCGTGAACCCTGAGCCGGAGGGTACGAAAGCGGCGGCCAACTACAACCTGATGATCCCATCGAGCGAGAGCGCGATCCTTCGCATGAGGCTCACCGACCAGCAGTCCTTGCCTGCAATGTTCGGCCAGGACTTCGAAGAGGTCTTCAAAAAAAGGTTGCAAGAAGCGGAAGAGTTCTACGCCCTGCGCTTGCCTGACAATGTTTCCGGGGACTGCCGGAACGTGCAGCGGCAAGCATTCGCAGGTTTGCTTTGGAACAAGCAGTTTTACTGCTACGACGTGGACACGTGGCTTGAAGGAGATCCGGCGATGCCGCCTCCGCCGCCAGAGCGCCGCCGCGGCCGGAACCACGAATGGGGTCATCTCTACAATTCCGATGTGATCGTGATGCCGGACAAGTGGGAGTATCCGTGGTATGCCGCATGGGACCTTGCTTTCCACTGCATCACGCTTGCCCTTGTTGACCCGGACTACGCCAAGGAACTGCTCATCCTATTCCTGCGGGAGTGGTACACGCACCCGAGCGGCCAGTTGCCGGCCTACGAATGGGCGTTTGGGGACGTCAACCCGCCTGTGCACGCCTGGGCCGCCTGGCGGGTCTACAGGATCGAGCAGAGAATTCGCGGCAAGGGCGACCGTGTGTTCCTAAAGCGCGTCTTCAACAAGCTGATGATGAACTTCACATGGTGGGTGAATCGCAAAGACCCTGAAGGCATGAACGTCTTTGAGGGCGGGTTTCTCGGCATGGACAATATCGGCGTCTTTGACCGCTCCGCCAAGCTGCCCATGGGCGGCCACATTGAGCAGTCTGACGGCACGAGCTGGATGGGAATGTACTGCCTGAATATGCTGGACATCGCGCTCGAACTCGCCACCGAAGACCCGGCCTACGAAGACTGCGCGAGCAAGTTCTTCGAGCATTTCGTTTACATCGCGCACGCCATGAATGACCTTGGCGGCGAGGGCATCAGCTTGTGGGATGAGGACGACGGCTTTTACTATGACGTGCTTCACATGCCGAACGACGTCCACTATCCCCTCAAGGTGCGTTCCATGGTAGGGCTCATTCCGCTCTTTGGCGTGATGACCCTGGAGCCTGAAGTCGTGGATAAGCTGCCGGGCTTTAAGCGGAGGATGCAATGGTTTCTGGATCATAAACCTCTGCTCGCGGCTCACCACGTGGACGAGAGCAAAAGGACGCCGAAGGGCTCGCGGCGGCTCTTTTCTCTGGTGAGCGGGGAACGCCTGAAGCGCGTGCTGCGATATATGCTGGATGAATCCGAGTTTCTTTCTCCGCACGGCCTGCGCGCACTTTCCAAGTTCCATCAATCGCACCCGTACGTCCTCCAACTGGACGGCTTCGAGCATCGCGTGAGCTATGACCCAGCAGAATCCACCACCGGAATGTTCGGAGGCAATTCGAACTGGCGGGGCCCGGTCTGGTTTCCGTTGAATTTCCTGATGATTGAATCGCTTCAAAAGTTCCACTGGTACTACGGAGATTCGTTGAAAGTGGACTTCCCGGCTGGCTCCGGGGAATCCCTGAATCTGTGGGACGTGGCCACGCAGCTTTCACGCCGCCTCATGACGCTCTTCTTGTGCGGCAAGGACGGACGCCGCCCGGTTTTTGGCGGTTCTGAGCGGCTGCAAACGGACCCGTTCTGGAAGGACCTGATTTTATTCTACGAGTACTTTCACGGTGACACCGGGGAAGGGCTGGGCGCCAGCCACCAGAGCGGCTGGACCAGTTTGGTGGCAAAACTCATCGAGCAGAGCGGAGGCGTCTGATTACGGCGCTGTCCGCACACCCTCCGCAAGGCCGCTGCTCGTGCGGCGCGACAGCAAGTATGCCTTAACGAAGGGGCTGATGTCACCGTCCAGGACGCGGTCCGTATCGCCCACTTCCACTTTGGTGCGATGGTCTTTCACCATGCGGTAGGGATGAAGCACATAGGACCGCACTTGGTTTCCAAAAGCGATGTCGCCTTTCGATTCCTCGATCTTTCTGGATTCCTCGCGCCGTTTTTCGAGCTCTATTTCGTAGAGTTTTGAGCGCAAGACTTTCATGGCCATTTCGCGATTGCGGTGCTGGGACCGCTCGTTCTGGCAAGTGGCCACGGTGCCTGTTGGCAGGTGGGTGATGCGCACGGCGGAGTCGGTGGTGTTCACGTGCTGGCCGCCCGCGCCCGTCGAGCGGTAGGTCTCCACCCTCATTTCGTCAGGCTTAATGTCAATCTGGATGTCGTCGTCAATCTCGGGACTGACGAAGACGGAGGCAAACGAGGTATGGCGCCGCTTGGCGGCGTCGAACGGAGAGATCCGGACGAGGCGATGGACGCCGATTTCTGAGGTGAGCAAGCCGTAGGCGTAATCGCCCGTGACGGAGAAGGTGGCGGATTTAAGACCCGCCTCTTCGCCGGCCTGATAATCCATGAGCGTGAACTTGAAGCCTTGGCGTTCCGCCCAGCTCCGGTACATGCGCAGCAGCATCTCCGCCCAGTCCTGGGATTCGATTCCTCCCGCACCAGGATGAATGGTCACGATGGCGTTCCGGCGGTCATTTTCTCCTGACAGCAGTGAAGCGGTTTCGACGTGGTCCACTTCCTGGCCAAAGGAGCCTAGCTCCTGGCGCAGTTCACTCTCTACATCTTCTCCTTCGCGCGCAAGCTCGAAATAAGCGTCGAGGTCGGCAAGTTTTTGGGCCAGCCGGTTGTCGGTTTCCAGCCTTTCTTCCAGCCTGCGGCGGCTGGAAAGGATCTTCTGGGATGCTTCCTGATTTTGCCAGAAATCACCGTCTGCCATCTGCCGCTCGATAGCGGTCAATTCGGTTTGGAGGCGGTTTGCGTCAAAGAAAACCTCGCAGATCAGCAACCCGGCGCTTGATGGTTTCGTACTCCTTCTCCAGTTCTTCGGTCACGTTGTGTCCTCCACAAAAGCTCAGTTGGTTCGCGGATTGTCCCCAGGGGCGGCGCTCAGGCGCTGCGCCCGCGTCTCGTCAGCGCGAAACCGAAGACGGCAGCGCTTGCCGCCACCGAAATCCAGGCAAATACGTCGCCGTGGGCGTTATAAAATGTTCTGCCCGAAAGAAAGCTGAATCGCCCGTCGAGAATGGTGCGGCGATAAAGCGGGGCTTGAGCCGCGATGCGTCCGTAAGGATCGATCACCGCCGTAACCCCATCGTTGGTCGCTCTCAGCAGGTAACGCCGGTTTTCGATGGCCCGAAACCGCGCCATGTTCAAATGCTGGAAGCGCGCCGCCGATGCTCCGTACCAGGCGTCATCGGAAATATTCACCAGAACGCCGGGCCCCGGTGGAGTAAGCCGCCGGACCAATTGCGGGAAAATCGCCTCGTAACAAATGAACACGGCGAGCGACCCTTGAGGGGTCTGCGCGGCAGTGTAAATCGAGCCGGGGATAAAGTCTCCGACTTGCGAGGTGACTTTGCCCATTTGGGTGAAGTGCAGCCACCAGGGCACGTATTCGCCCATCGGCACCAGATGTATTTTATGATACTCCAAAATCAGCCTGCCCGACGGATTGAGCACGACTGCGCTGTTTTGAGGCATTTCCGCGTCCGGGTCCAGGAACGTGACGGTGTTTGCCACGACAAACGCGTGAGCCTCGCGGGCCAGGATTTCGAGCGCGCCGCGAAAGACCGGGTCGCGGTTAAAGTAAAACGGCGCGGAATTCTCCGGCCAGATGAGTAAGGGAGGCGGAGAACCGGCGATTGTATTCCGCGCGACGTTCTGGGCGGAGACATTAACCAGTTCTTCCAGCCGCTGCGGGTTTTTCCAAGGCTCCCATTGCTCCACGCGAGCTTCTGTGAGCGGAACGTTGGGTTGAAGAAGAACCGCCAGGTGACGTGGTTTTGCCAGCGGAGGCGGAACCAGGGCGAAGTTTGCAACAGCCAGAGCCACCAGCCATGCCACGCACGCCCAGCGCGCGGCCCGTACCGTAACCGTAGGTTCAAGGATTGCCCAGGCGAGCAAAGCGCTAGTGGCCGCCGCCAAAAAGGACAATCCGTAGACTGCTGTCACGGCGGCGATCTGTTCCAGCCCTTCCGGCTGCACGCCATAGCCGAGCAAATTCCAAGGAAAGCCCGTGATCAGATACGTGCGCGCCAGTTCCAAGGTGACCCAGAGAAACGGCGCAGCGAGTAGCGCCAGCCGGAGAGACCGGCGGGCGATCCAGCTTTCCGCCATGGCCCACAATCCCCAAAACGGCGAAAAAAGAACCAGAAAGCCCAGCATGGCCGCGAGCGCTTCTGAGGCCGTGAGGTGGCCGTAACGCTGCATGACGCCGACGAACCAATAGAGACTGCCGGTAAGGAAGACGCTTCCCGTGAGCATTCCCCACCAGAAGGCTCGAACTGGACGAGCCTCACTCACGGCCACCAGCAGCAAAGGCAGGCACGCAACCCATACGAACAATCCCAGACTGGGCTGTGGGAAGACAAGTATAAGCAGGACGCCGCTCAGCACGCTCGTTGCAAATTTGGCGAGCGGACGTTGAAAGCGGCTTGCCGCTGTGGGTGTGAGTTTGGCTATCAAGGAGCCGATTTAATTACTCCGTGTGGGTCGGCCATGAAACGCGGATCACCGGCGCTTCCGGGTTCAACGCCACGGGAAGCTTTGCCGGTGTTTCCGGCAACCGCAGCCGATGCAGAATCTCACCGCGATGGTTTGATAAAGGATTTAAATCCTGCGCGCTTCAGCCTCTTCTGCGCCGCCAAAGCTTTCGAGCGCGACACATACGGTCCCACCCGCACGCGATACATCCGGTCGTGGGTTCCAGCTTCTTGTGGCGTCAGTAGCACGACCGCAAATCCATGCGCTTTTAACCGTTTTGCTAAAGAACGCGCCTCCCGTTGTGTACGCAGCGCCGCCACTTGCAACATCACGCCGCTTCCCGCCTCCCTGGCGCGAGGTGGCGCTTGCGTTGATACCGGCGGTGGAGACGCGTGGGCCGCGGCGCTAGCAGGCGCCGGAACCGGCGAATCTGGCTGCGGCTTTTGGGAAGGCGCGCTTTGCGGTTTGATATCCTGTTCGACGATCGGAGAACCGGCTCCCGCAGCCGAGTCCGGCGCGGGACCAGCGCTCTGCGAGCTTTGTAGCGGTGGATTCGCCACCGGTGGGATTTCTCCGGGTGGGGAGACCTGCTCCACGCTTGGGGCGGCGCCAGCCGATCGCCGGTTGTTTCCTACCAGAAAGCCCAGCGCGAAAAACATAGCGGAAACGCCGACGGCGCCCAGAAAAATCAGCGTAAGCTGCCGCACGGAGAGCCCGCCGGGTCCGGCTGTCTGTTCTGATCGTGATGCCATGCGTCTCCTGGTAACGGATGTCTTCTGCGGCCAGCCTGCCCGAAAAGCCCTCTACGGCGCTGGCAGAGCGGCCGTCTGCGTTGCAGCGCCAGACCCCGCAGCAGGCTTGTTTAAGATGCTCGCTGCTCCGCTGTGTGAAAACAGAGAGGTGAGCAAGTCGACGGGGAGAGGGAAGACGATCGTGGTGTTTTTCTCTGCGCCGATCTCGGTGAGCGTCTGCAGGTATCGCAGGGTAATGGCTGCCGGTTCCTGCTGCATCATCGCAGCCGCGTCCCGCAGTTTTTCCGCCGCTTGGTATTCGCCGTCGGCGTTTATGATTTTTGCACGGCGTTCACGCTCGGCTTCGGCCTGGCGGGCAATGGCCCGCTGCATTTCCTGAGGGAGGTCAACCTGCTTTACTTCGACCTTCGTCACCTTGATGCCCCAAGGTTCGGTGTGTTCGTCGAGGATGGACTGCAGCCGCAAGTTCAACTTTTCACGCTGCGAAAGCAGATCGTCCAGCTCCACTTCGCCGAGCACGGAGCGCAGCGTTGTCTGCGCCAGTTGCTCGATGGCATAGCGGTAATTTTCGAGTTCGATGACCGCCTTTTGCGCGCTGATCACGCGGAAGTAAACCACGGCGTTGACCTTCAGCGACACATTGTCACGAGTGATCACATCCTGGGGAGGAACGTCCCAGGCGACGACTCGCAAGGATATCCGGATGATCTTGTCGATGGGCCATAAGATGAAGATCAGGCCTGGACCTTTATCCGGACTCTGGATGCGGCCTAACCGGAAGATCACTGCGCGCTCGTATTCGCGCAAAACGTTGAGGCATGCTGTGGCCCACAACAGAATGATGATGAGTACAATGATCGTGCCTTCCATGGGATCTCCTCTTGGCTTTGCCGCCAAGCTTCGTGTCAGTTCTAAAGCCGGGGCTGGCAAGCCGTTTCAAGCGGAATGGAGGCGCGCCTCTGCGCTTCCTGCTTCCGTATACATTAGCGGGAGTCGCGCCGCGGTTCAACCAGCAGGGTTAACCCCTCGACTGCCCGGACGCGCACGTCGGTGCCCGCGGCAACACTTTCTGTGGCACGGGCGTCCCAAAGCTCCCCGTGCACCAGGATTTTACCGAAGGGAGCGAGGTCAGTGCGGGCGACGCCGATCTCATCTAGCAAGCCTTCAGCTCCACTCACGGCTTTCTGCCGCTGGGCGAGAAAAACAGCTCGCATCAGCAACGTGACAATCAAGGCTAGCGGCAACGTCACAGCGAGCGAGGTGGTCCAATGAATGTGAGTGCCGGGCCACGGCGATTTGACAAGAATCAACGACCCGAATAGCATGGCCAGAATGCCTCCGGCAGCAAGCAAGCCATGGGCGCTGACGTGCGCTTCCAGGGCGAATAGAACTAGCGCGAGCACAATCAGAATAACACCAACGTAATTGATGGGAAGCAGGTAAAAGCCGAGTAGCGCGAGCACGATGGCGAGCGCTCCGGCAATGCCGGGCAGCACCATGCCGGGATGGATGAACTCGAAGTACAGCAGCGCCGCGCCGAGGGTCGCCAAAACGAAGGCGATGTTCGGATCAGCCAGATGAGAGAGCAACCGTTCGCGACCCGTCATGGTGTAGGCCTCGATGCGCGCGTTCGCAAGGTGGAGCGTCGTTGATCCGCCGCCGATGCGCTTGATTGTTTTGCCGTCGAATTGCTGGAAAATGGCCTGCGGGCTCGTGGCGACGGCGTCGATCAGGTGGCCGCTGAGCGCTTCGCCGTCCGCATACGAGGCGCTTTGCCTGACTCCGTCTTCTGCGAGCTTGGCGTTGCGGCCGCGCTGCTCAGCGAGCGCGCGAATGTAGGCCGCCGCGTCATTCTCCACTTTGGCGGCCTCCGTCTTCCCCACGTCGCCGCCGCCCAGCATTACCGGATGAGCCGCGCCGGTATTGGTGCCGGGAGCCATGACGGCTACGTCTCCAGAGAGGAGAATGAAAAAGCCTGCGGAGGCTGCGCGGCTCCCGCTCGGCGCAACGTAGGTGATGACCGGAACATTTGAGCTGACAATGGCGCGGATAATAGCCCGCATGGACGTGCCGAGTCCGCCGGGGGTGTTCAGTTCCAGCAGAATGGCCTGGGCGTGAATGCGGTTTGCATGGCGGATGCCGTTTTCCACATATTCGGCGCTGATGGGCTCGATCATGCTGTCTAGCCGGATTTCCACCACCGTGGGCTGGTTCGCGGGCGGGCTGGCGGAACCTTGCAGCGCGCCTGAACAGGCTATCACCGCGACAACGAGTTCGAAGATCAGCCAACGCATTTTCACGGGTCGGTTCGCGAGTTCTTCGTCTGACTTTGAATCGAGTTGATCAGACGCTGGGCGTCAACGTTGCCCGGATCAAGGCTCAGGACAGCTTGGCCCTGTTCGAGCGCCTGGGAGGTTTGGTGGAGCGAAAGATAGGCGTGCGCCATCCACAGGTGTGTCACCACGTTTTCGTCAAGGCCCAGGGCAATTTGGAATTGCGTAAGCGCCTTTTGGTGGTGACTTTGGAGTTCGTAAGCTTGGCCCAGAAAAAGGTGGATGACGGCGCTGCTGGGTACCAGTCTGGCGGCCTCTGTGAGTTCGCCAACAGCCTCGGGCAGTTGGCCCTGGCGGATAAATCGCTCACCCCGCAGCAGATGTACTTGGGCGTGAATTTCAGGCGGCTGGTTGGCTAGTTGGCTTTCGAGGGAATTGTGCACGGCCACGGCCAGCAGCCGGAAGGCGGCCCCGTTGTACGCCTTTTCCAGGCGCGGCTGGGGCAGAATGCTGGCGTTCAGGTCAGCCATCTCCTTGCCGTCGTGAACGGAGACCCACTGCAACTGCGCCCTGCTGCTTGCGGTGTCGCCCAGCTTGCTGAAGGCGTAGGCGAGAAGCGTCCGGATTCCCAGATCGTCAGGATCCTTCTTGAGCGCCCTCTGCAGGTAGCGAGCGGCCTCCTGATAGCGCTTAAGGTCACAGTAGCAAGCCGCAAGGTTGAAACTGTAGTCCGGATCGGTCGGGTCGCCTTGGTAAGCCCGCTCGAAACTTGCAAGCGCCGCCTTATAATCAGACCGCCGTACCTTAAGAACGCCGAGGTTGTTCCAAACCTCGTTGAGCGGCATCTGCTCGGACAGTTTCGAAAAATCCGCCTCCGCGTTCTTGTCGCGGCCAAGAAAGAAGTCATCCACTCCGCTTAGAAAGAGCGAAGCGAGATAGTTCGGATCACGGGAATCGAGCTTGGAAAACCACAGCGCAGATTCCGCATAATCCTTGCTGTCGAAGTAATAGTGGCCGAGGGCGTAAGCCGCGCGGCGATCGGATGGGTCCAGGTGGTCCGCCGTGGTCAGAAAGTGGATCTTCGTAGCCTTGTCCGTGGCCAATATGCCGCGGATGTAGTTTTCGAGCGCATCGAGATGAAGGGCCGGAAACCGGCCCGCGAATTCCTGCCCGGTTACAGCGGTGAAATTAGTGTCGTGCTCGGCGAGCAGCCGCCAAGCGAGCCGCGTCTGAATGGAAACCAGGTCCGTTAGAGCGCCGGATTCTTCGATCGCCGGATAAAGCTTGAGCCGCCGCAAATCAAGGAGTTGGGCTCGCGCCGTGAGCTGCTGGCCTGATACCTTAAAGTTCCCGACTACGGCCCAATCCACGCCGATCGTCTCGGCCACTTCGTATTCACTGGCCAGCGTTAGCGTGGTGTCCGGCGGAATGCCCAGTTGCCCGTACGCGGTATTCCGCTCCTCCCGTTCAAGCACAAACCGGTGCGGTCCGGACAGGCGAGAGGAGAGCACGTCGGCAAACGCCTCAGACATCCACCCGAGATCGGAGCTTGCGCTGCGATTTTCGAACGGAAACACTAAAACGGTGCGCGTCTGAGGTGAAGCGTAAAGACCGCACGCGCATAACATCATCAAGAACAGACCGGCAAGCCGTTTCATTCTTCGCTGAACCTTCGACGTATTATAGCACCGGGCGCAGGCCCGTCCCGGCTGCACAGCGGCTGGGGGTACAGCGCGGAAGTAAATGGCGCGTCAAAGGAAGGCAGCTTGGAATCGCTGGGGAAGCCTAAGGTTTAGGTTTGTGATGCTTGAAAATCGACAAGAACTTCTTGAGCAAGCCTTGTGGTTTGTTACCAGGGGGGGCGGACTTAGCCTGAGCGGTTTGCGAACCTTGATCCCCTGCGCTGGCCGACGGCTGCTGAGCCTTCTGCTGGCTTGCCTCTGCTGATGGTTCCGGAGCGGCGCGCGGAGGCGCGGCGTCTGGCTGGGGAGCTGCATTTTGATGCTTTCCGAAGGGCAGAAGCTTGCCGATCCAGCTTGTTAAGCGCGATGCGGCGTTGGGAGAGACGGGCTGGGTTCCATCGATGTAGACGTCCTGGCTGCTTGCCAGTGGGTTGCTGGCGGTGAGCTGCAAGGTCTTGCTGTCAATGGGGGCGGCGATCACACCCAAAGGCTGGGGAAACTGCTGCATGTTCCGATAGGCGGGCAACTGGCTAGCCGACTTCATAAACGCTGTCCAGACCGGCAGGGCGGAGCTAGCTCCGGCAAGGCCAAGGTTCTGATCATTGTCGTAGCCTACCCATGCCACTGCGAGCAGGTTGGAAGTGAACCCGGCAAACCATCCGTCGCGCGAGGTTCCTGTTTTGCCCGCCGCGGGAGCCATGAAGCCGCGCGCGCGCACGCCCTCGCCGGTTCCATGCTCGATGACGCTCTGCATCAGGCTCACCATCAGATAAGCGACGCGCGGATCAAGCACGCGGCGGGCAATGCCGGGATTTTGCCAAAGAGTCCGGCCCGATTGATCCTTGACGGCCAGGATACAGCGCGGCGCTTCGTAGACGCCGCTATTCGCGAAAATCGTGTATCCGCCCGCAATCTGCAATGGCGTCGCGACATAGGCGCCAAGAGCGATTGCGGGCGTGGCTTGAATGCCGTTATCGATTCCGGCTGCAAGCGCCAGATCGCGGATTTTCCCGTAGCCCGCCATTTGCGCCAGATTGACGGTGGCCACGTTCAGCGAAAGCGCCAGCGCTTCGCGCACCGTGGCCATGCCGTAATATTCGTCTTTGTAATCTTTGGGTTCATACGTTTGATTTTCGAACTGAAACGTCATGGGCTGGTCGGGAAGCACGGTGGAAGACGTGATGAGTGGCTGCGAGCCGTCCACGGCGGAGCTGAGCGCCGTGGCGTATACGAAGGGCTTGAAGGATGATCCCGGTTGGCGCAGCGCCAGAGCGTGATTGAGCTGGCTGACGGCGTAGTCCCTTCCGCCCACGAGCGCGCGCACTTCTCCGCTGTGCGGATCCAAGACCACCAGCGCAGCTTGAGGCTCGCCGGGGCCCTGTGGTTTCCTGCGCCTTCCTTTGAGCCGCTGGTCAACTTCCTGCATTCCCGCCCGCACGGCCTCTGAGGCGGCATTCTGAAGATCGGGATCGAGCGTCGTATAGACCCGGTAGCTGTGCGAGAGCAGGTCCTGTTCCGGGAAATGGCCGGCTAGCTCGTCCTTAACCACGTCCACGAAATAGGGCGCCTGCGTACCGCCTACGTTTCGCTGCGTGATGTTCATGGGAGCTGCCATGGCTTGCTGGGCCTGATCGCGCGTGATGAAGTTGTTCTCGGCCATCATGCCAAGCACCCAGTTGCGGCGCTGCCGCGCCCGCTCTTGATAGCGGTAAGGAGAATAGAGATTAGGTCCGCGGATCATCCCTGCCAACAGCGCGGCTTCGGGCAGCGTCAGGTCCTTGACGCTCTTGTTGAAGTAGGCGTCCGCCGCTTCTCCGAATCCGTATATGGAGAAGCTGCCGCGTTGGCCCATGTAGACTTGATTGGCGTACAGAGTGAAGATTTCCTCTTTGCTCAGGCGCCGCTCAAGGAGCAGAGCAATAAAAATTTCTTTCAGCTTGCGCCTGATGGTTCGCCGCGGCGTCAGGAAGAAATTGCGCGCAAGCTGCATGGTTAGCGTGCTGCCGCCTTGCAGGCGCGCATCGGCGAGCACGTCGGTGATCGTCGCTTCGACCAAGCGGAAGACATTAACTCCTGGATGTGAAAAAAAGCGGCGGTCTTCCGCCGCCAACACCGCGTTCACCAGCGCCGGAGGCAGATCGGAAAACGTCACAAGCAGCCTCTTCGAGCGTTTCTGATCAAAAAGGGTGGTGATAACCTCCGGTTCAAGGTCGTAATGGTCGAGGGCGGTTTTTTGCGCGGGATCGGTGATTGAGGCGATCTTGCCGCCCTGAAACGTGATGATTGCCGGGCCTTCCTGGTAAGGCCCGGTCCTGAAGGCTGATTCCGGCCCCGGATTGATCGACAGCCGGCCGACTTGCAGTTCAAAGCTTCCAGTTTCCGTGTCGCCTTTTCCGCTCTCGGAATAGAGCGCCTTGCGAAGGCGGTCTTCCAAGGCGGCGGGCGCGATCTTTTCTCCAGGGAAGACCGGCGTGGGAGCGGAGAGCACCAGGGAAGCGGTGCGGAAGATTTTTCCGCTCAGCCGTTCGTCCACCATGCGCGAAAACTGCACGTAGTAGTAAACGAAAACGCTGCCTGTGACGATCAACCCGAGCAGCGCGGCGGCCAGTAATTCCTTCTTCCGTTCTCGCGCTAAGCGGAAAATTGCTTCGCGAGCGCCTCCCCGGTGCGGGGTGCGAAGTTGCCGTTTGCGGTTATTTTTGGGTGAGGACACAGTTCAATCAATACACAAGCCGGGGAGCTGAAGTGGAAACCGAGAGATGCAGTGGCCAAGTGTAAACCTTAAGGTCGATAGGAACGGTGTACTGAATCCGGACCCGCACCATTCCGCCATCGATCGCAGCGCTGACATCCTGAAAAGCAACAGGCAGATCCAGATCTGCCGCCCGGTCGGTGATGGCGGATGTGACGGCGTCAAGCGGGATGCGGTTCGCTGCTACCTGCTCGGCGAGATCGCGGGCGGACTGTTCAAGCTCAAAGTTGTGCACGTAAACCGGGACAGCCTGGACAGCGACGAACGCGACAGCCCCGAGGACGAGCAAGGTGATAATCAGCCCTAAGCAGCCCCGTCCTGATTCAGACTGCTGAACGGTTGCGCGCAGTTGAGTCCTCGGGTTTTTTAACATGGAGCGCCTCCACAAGCGCCCCCCTCACGTCCTGAAGGTTAACATCCCGAACCTGCTTTGTCGAGCGGTCGAAGATTTCCACTTTTCCTTGCTCGATCTTCCGCTTTCCCACCGTCACGCGATAGGGAACGCCGATCAGGTCCGCATCCTTGAACTTCACTCCCGGCCGCTCTGGCCGGTCATCGAACAGTACGTCGAGCGAAGCTCCGGAAGCTTCGGCGTAAACCCGCTCCGCCGCGGTGCGCACCGCCTCGTCGTCCATGTTGGCGGCGGTAACGACCGCGTCAAAAGGCGCAATCGAGCGCGGCAGGAACATTCCGTCCGCGTCGTGGTTTTGCTCTACCGCGGCGCTCAATATACGCTCCACTCCGATGCCGTAAGATCCCATGACCAGCGTGATTTCCTTCCCGTGCTCGTCCAGCACGCGCGCGCCCATCGCCTCGGCGTAACGCCGGCCCAGCTTGAACACATGCCCCAGCTCAACCGCCTTGGTCACCCGCAGGGGCCTGCCGCAACGCACGCAGAGGTCTCCCGCCTGCACCACGCGCAGGTCGTGGTATTCGGGCTCAAAGTCGCGGCCGGCCGTCACGTGGCGCAGGTGCATGTCATCCTGGTTGGCGCCGGTCATGAGGTTCTTCCGCCCGCGCAGCGCTTCATCCGTAAGCACGCGCACGCCTTTGAGTCCGACGGGGCCGAGCGAGCCCAGGTGCGCGCCGTGAATTTTGAACGCCTCTTCAGGCGTCGCCGGCCGGAACGTGGCGGTGCCGAGGACCGTTGCGAGCTTCGTTTCGCTCAGTGTGTGGTCGCCGCGCAGCAGAATGACCACAGGCATGCTCTCCGCCACGTAGTCGAGCGTCTTGATCATGGTGTTCGGATTGTGGCCCGTAAGCCCGGCGAGCTGGGCAATGGTCTTCGAGCCGGGGGTTGGAAACGGCTCCGGGCTGCCTTCACCGGGCAAATCTTCGGCGGGGGTGGGCTTGGATTCGGCCTTCTCCAGGTTGGCCGCGTAGCCGCATTCGCATTCAGCGATGAAGTCTTCGCCAGCATCCGTGGGCGCCATGAACTCGTGAGAAAATTTGCCGCCCATCATGCCGGAGTAGGCTTCCACGATACGGTAGCGCAGGCCGCAGCGGTCGAAGATGCGCTGGTAAGCCTCGTAGTGCTTGTTGTAGCTCGCGTCAAGGCCCGCTTCATCGAGATCGAAGGAATAGGAGTCCTTCATCATAAATTGCCGCAGGCGCAGCAGGCCGGACTTTGGTCGTGGTTCATCGCGGAACTTGTCCTGAATCTGGTACCAGATTTGCGGCAACTGCTTGTATGAATGCAACTCGGTTCGCGCCAGATTGGTCATTTCTTCTTCGTGTGTGACGCCCAGACAAAGCTCGTGCTGGTTGCGGTCCTTGAACTTGAACATCACGTCCACTTGGTCCCACCGGCCCGTCTCTTTCCAGAGTTCGGCTGGGTTAAGCGCGGGCAGATAAAATTCCTGGCCTCCGATCCGGTTCATTTCCTCACGGATAATTTGGTTAATCTTCAAAAACGACCGCTGCGCGAGAAAGAGGCAGGCATAAAGCCCCGCCGCCACCTGCCGGATGTAACCGGCCCGCAAAAGCAGTTGATGGCTGGGCGCTTCAGCCTCAGCGGGAACTTCGCGCAATGTGGGAATGCAGAGCTGGCTCCAGCGCATCTTCAAAACCTTTCAGTTACTTACGATTTTGCTGTCTTTGTGGGTTATAGAGTCTGTGTGAAAACTGCGGCTGGTGCGGCGGTCTGTGACCGCCGGTCTTGATTTTTCAATAGCTCCGGCGCTCCCCGACGGCGTCGGGGCAAGCTCCGAGCGCCGCACCAACTCAAAAACGGCAGTTTTCTCACAGACGTTAAACCCCGCCCGTGCGCCATCCTCTTATCTATCCCTTTTTCTTCACGGGCGCTTGCATTCTTTCGCGGCGTACCGCCAGCGCCTCCGGCGCGCGCTGCGCGGTCCACTCCTCGTATTTTTGAGCGGCCTGTTCGAGATTTTTATAAGCAATCGGATTCTTCCAAAGCTCGCGCATCTGCGGAGCGATCCGCTTCATCTTTTCCCAGACGGCCCACAGCTCGCCGGTATTCTCAAAGAATAGTTCCTCATTGATAAGCCCGTGATTGAATAAGGAGGCGGCCATGTCCCAATAGCTTACGACCATGCGGAAGTAAGCGTTTTCCTGTGTGCCGAAAGGGTAGCGCTTGAACAAGTCCTCGGGTGATTCCGCCTGAAACTCGTGGATAAACCAGTCGCGGGCTGCGCGCAATTTTTCCTCCCGCCGCAGATCATAGAGGCGCAGCAGGATTTCGGCATCAAAATGGTCAGGTTTCTGTGTCATAAGGTTTCTCCGTCAATTATTTATTTTTTCAAAGCTCGCCGCGCCCGCCCGTGAAGTCAGGTGATTCAGCGTACGGATGAATCCATTTTGCCGAGGAAATAGCGGTGAATCGTTGGATCTTCCGTCAGCTCGGGGTGAAAAGTTGCCGCGAGCAGGTTCTTCTGCTCCACGAGCACCGGCAGTCCATCCGCCTTGCCCAGCACGCGGATGCCTTCGCCCGTGCGCCGGATGATGGGCGCGCGGATGAAGACCATCTCAATCGGATGACTGGCCAGCGCGGGGCAGTCGCCGGAGCGCACCGCGCTGTCAATCTGCCGCCCGTAAGCGTTGCGCTCAACCGTGATATCGAGCAGCCTGAGCGATTCCTGCGCCGGGCCCAGCACTTCGCGCGCCATCAGGATGGCGCCCGCGCAAGTCCCGAAAATGGGCTTGCCCTTGGCTGCAAACTCCCGGATGGCCGCGCCCATGCTTTCATTCGCGAAGAACTTTAGCATGGTCGTGCTCTCGCCACCGGGCATGATGAGGCTGTCCACGTCATCGAGATCTCGAACGTGCTTCACCAGACGCCACGGAGCGCCGATGCGGTCCAGCATCTTGACGTGCAGCTCAAAGTCGCCCTGAAGTGCGAGGATCCCGGCAGTTTTAGTAGGGTTGCCCACAGAGTCTACGCGCTGGCGGCGGAAACCAACTTCGCCGCAAGCGAGATGTTCGCGCCGGCGAGCGCTCTTGAGACCGGGCAGCCTTTCTTGGCGGCCTCGGCGATCTCCTGGAATTTCACTTCCGTGATTCCGGGAACTTCGCCTTCCGATTCCAGATGGATGCCCGTAATCGTAAAGCCCGCTTCGGTCTTTTCGAATTTCACCGCCGCCTTGGTATGAACGCGCTTCGGAACAAAACCTGCGTTCGAAAGCTGGGCCGAGAAGGCCATGGAGAAACAGCCGGCGTGCGCCGCCCCAATCAATTCTTCGGGGTTTGTCCCTGGGCCGGTTTCCATGCGCGACTTGAACGAGAACGCGCCCTCGTAAGCGCCGCTTCCCAGTTTCATCCGCCCTTGGCCTTCAAGAAGATTGCCTTTCCATTCTGCTTCTGCGTTTCTGATTGGCATAAAATACACCTCCGTCTATGATTTTCCGGTTTTTTCAAGTGCAGTTGTTCTAAACGCATCCACCTCGGCGAGAATCCTTTGCCATTCCTTCGGACCTGTCCCCGTAAATCGCCCTTGGATTTCAGCATAGACCTCACCTGCAATGCAGACTAGCAGCAAGGCATCGCTTCTCTCAATCTCCTTCTCAGGCACAACAACATCAATTCCTCGCAATTCCATGTATAAGGCACGATTCCGCATATTGAACAGTTCCTTTTTTCTAAACCAAGCGGCGAACCTAGCCTCTTCGTTGCCATAGACACGAGTTACCCGCGCGTTGACGTCCAGCGTGGCACCAACCGCATATATGTACTTCTCTGCGTGATTGCGAAAGCCCTTCCTATCGAGCTCGGCACCCAGGCTTGCATTTCCCAAAATCACGACCTTGCCCACTTCTTCAATCAGGGTAATGGCAAAAAACGCAGCGAGGGCAGAGTCAGCCGCACGAAAACGCTCCACACTTAATTGCCAATACTTCTCCAGATGCCTTCGCGAATCGTCGCTTAGCATGTTTGTAGGATTACCTTTCTCATGGGCAGGACACAAACAAGGCCTGGTCCGGTCCCTAATGTGACCGCTATAACCAAATTCGACAGCCTAGACGAGAGCTGGTAGCGCGAAGTTGTATTTTAACTCCGCGGCCTTTTACCTCATTCATCGGCAAAGCCGCAGACTTAAACAACAAGTCTGCGCTACCTGCTACCTACACCTGCACATATTCCGTCGTGGAGGCGGGTTCTGGAACAGCACTGCCGTCCTCTCGTAAGCTCTCGACATGCAGCGCTATGGCTTCCCGGATGAGTGTCAAGGCTTCCTCACGCGTTTCCGCGACCACGGCGCAACCGGGCAGATCCGGCACATACACTCCAAAACTGTTTTCGCCCTTTTCCAAAATCACCAGGTATCTCATCGGGTCTCGCACCCTTTCTGTCCAGCCAGGGGCGTCGTCGGACGGCTTTGCCTCTGGCTGTGCGGGAAGCCTGTGGCTTCCCGGCGACTGGGGTGTTTTTTTCAGGTCCGGCAAGGCTAAGCCCTGCCGGACCGGGGGATTCCACCAAGCCGTCTACGGAAAGGCAAAGCCTTTCCGCACAGCCAATGGCGAAGCCGCCCTGCGGGTAAGGTCATCTCGATTGCCACGTTGTCTGCAATATGAGCTTCACCTACCAGCCCCGCGTTTGCAGCAGCTCTTTAGGGTCAAGCTTGGCAACGTCGATACCGCGCATGGCCTCGCCCAGATCTTCACAGCATTCGGCCACTACTTGCGGCTCGTTGAAGTGCGTGGTCGCGCGCACGATGGCCTTGGCGCGCTGCGCCGGATCAGACGATTTGAAGATGCCCGAGCCCACGAAAGTAGCCTCGGCCCCGAGTTGCATGACGAGCGCCGCGTCGGCAGGCGTGGCGATGCCGCCGGCGGAAAAATTCGGAACCGGGAGCTTCCCGTGCTGCGCCACCCACTTCACCAGATCAAGCGGCGCGCCCAGTTCTTTCGCCTTGGCCATCAACTCTTCCTCGCGCAGCATTGTGATATGCCGCATTTCGCCCGTGATCGCGCGCAGGTGCCGGACCGCCTCCACGATGTTTCCTGACCCGGCTTCGCCCTTGGTGCGGATCATCGCTGCGCCCTCGCCAATGCGCCGCAGCGCCTCGCCCAGGTTTCGCGCCCCGCAAACGAAGGGAATCTTGAAGGTCCACTTGTGGATGTGGTGCTCTTCGTCGGCAGGCGTTAACACTTCGCTTTCGTCGATGTAGTCCACCCCGACCGCTTCAAGCACTTGCGCCTCAACGAAGTGGCCGATGCGGGCTTTGGCCATCACCGGGATCGTCACCACGCCCATGATCTCCTTGATGATCTTCACCGAAGCCATCCGCGCCACGCCGCCCTCTTTGCGGATGTCGGCGGGTACGCGCTCGAGCGCCATCACGGCCACCGCCCCCGCATCTTCGGCGATTTTGGCCTGTTCGGCCGTCGTCACGTCCATGATGACGCCGCCTTTGAGCATCTCCGCCAGGCCCGTCTTAAGTTTCATTGCTTGATCGTTTTCCCACATCGCTTCCTCCTGAAACCATTCCAAAACACATTATGTTCTATCATAAGGGCGAACTTCGCAACTGACAAACCCGGGAAGCAACAAATCCGTTACTTGCAATTTCGTGGCAGTTTCGGGGTTTAGCCTAGTCCTGGTCAGCCCACCGCGCCAGTATTTGGCCTTGCGAACCCAAC
>NFUN01000037.1 GCA_002197525.1 Acidobacteria subdivision 13 bacterium RH2 MAG17b
CCCGGCAAGTCCCGGTGAGCTGCTACGGGAGTTCATGGGATATCATTCTGCCGCGGAATTGGCCGAACATATCGGCGTTGCCCGCGCCACGATCTCACGCATTCTGAATGGCCGCACCGCCGTCACCATGGACCTGAGCATTCGTCTGGGCGAGGCATTTTCCCTGTCGCCGGATTTCTTCTCCAAGGCGCAATTGCAGCGAGATTTGTGGGAAGCCTTGCAGCGAAAACGCCGCAAGATTAAGCCGCTGGCCGCGTGATGAGCGCGAGAAGAGTTCAAATCCCAGGTCTCAAAATCGAGACCTGGGGCACCCGGCCGGATTTCTTCTCGAAGGCGCAATTGCAGCGGGATTTGTGGGAAGCCTCGCAGCGGAAGCGCCGCAAGATTAAGCCGCTGGCCGCGTAGATATTTTCAATGGATGGAGATTGAAAGAATCCCCACTCAAGCCAGAAGAAGGCTTGAATGGGGCACCCGGCCTTCGTCCTTATCGAGGGCCACCCGCGGGACCTTCACTGGGAACAAGGGCGAAGTATGCATGATGTGATATAAGTTATTGCTCTGGGAAAGCACTTACATTTTTGACCCCGAAAAATATTTCAAATCTGCGCCTCATGGAGTTCGAAGGATGAGTGAGTCCTCTCCGCACGCCGACGCGATTGCCGCGTTCAGCCTCTTGTCCCACTTGTACCTCACACCTGTGCTTGTGGAGCTCATTCGAGGCGGCGTACCGGATCATCTCGACCACGGCCCGCTACCCGCCGGTGACCTAGCGAAGCGTGCCGATTTGAACGAGCTCTCCGTCACTCGCGCACTGCGGGCGCTCGCGGCGTTTGGGGCCTTTCAGGAAGTCTCGCCCGGAGTGTTTGCCAACAACTCCGTTTCCGACTTCTATCGCGACCGGCCGGGTAGCCTGCGGAACGCATTCCTCTTCTGGGGTTCCGAACACGTGATTCAATCTGCAGCGGCGCTCGGCCACAGCATCAAGACGGGAGAGGCAAGCTTCGTTCACGTCTTTGGCGAGTCGTTCTGGGACCGCATGCGCCGGCTCCCGGAAGAGAACGAACTGTTCAACCGTGCGCTTGCCGAGGTCCGCGGTGACGAGCACCGGCAAATTGCTGACGCTTACGAGTGGGAGGGTGTACATACTGTCGTCGATGTGGGCGGTGGTGCTGGCTCGCTGCTGGCTGCCATTCTTGAGAATCATCAGGATATGAGGGGAACGCTGGTGGAGCAGCCCGAAGTGCTTCCCGATGCCGAACACCTGTTGTTCGCGCGCGGCGTCCGGGACCGCTGCCAGTTTCTGGGCGGCAGTTTCTTCAATCCGATTTCGGCCCAAGGCGAAGTCTGGACAATCTCCCAGGTTCTTCATGATTGGCCAGACGCGGATTGCCGCGCCATCCTCAAGAATTGCCGCGAGGCGTTGCGCGATGCGGACCGCCTGCTTGTCATCGAGATGCTCACAGTGCCCTGCAAGCCGGATCCTCGTGTCAGCATGATTGACATGATGATGTTGCTTTATTATGGCGAAGCGCGCCAGCGCACCGTGGATGAATACTGTGATTTGTTCCGCACAACTGGTCTTGAGCTTACCCGCGTCATACCCACGGCCGGGGCCTTCAGCATCGTGGAAGCGCGGCCTGTTTAAGAAATGAAGCGACTGGCGGGTGGCCCACATCTCGATTCTGAGATGTGGGGTGTTGTCGAGGAGGTGATCCGCCTGTTGATACCGGAGCGTCGTTCGCCATGCCAACATCCTACAATCCCATGTCTCAAGGCGAGACATGGGGCACCCAAACTTTTATCTCGGATATCTGTGGAGGACGCCCACTCGATTTACACACTCTGGGTGCCCCACATCTCGATTCTGAGATGTGGGAGTTGATCGCAGCAAAACTCCTTCTGCTGCATGCTAATTCTCGATCCCGACGGTTCCAATCTCGCCCATCGAGTAATGGCGAAAGCTGGATCATGCCCATTCCTCCGGATCAGCAACCAAACCGCGTGCAACGGGATTGCGGTGCATGTATTTCAACTTCTCGACTCGTTTTGCACTTGTGAACACGTTGAAGTCGTAGTAGCGAGCCTGCCAGAATGGCCGCTGCTTGCGCTGGACGGCGACGGAAAGCTTCAATGCTTGTATGGCCTTCGATAACGGAGCATCCTTCGGTTCGCTGACAAGCAGATGAACATGCTCCGGCATGACGACGTAGCCAAGGACGAGGAACTGATACCGGATTCTCATCGTCTCCAAAGATCGCTCGAAGATGTCCCGGGCAGTCGGAGTTGCGAGGAACGGGCGTCTTCCGGCACAACTGAAGGTGATAAAGTGCAGATCTCCTGCCTGTTGATACCGGATCAAGCCTTTCGTCATGCCAACATCCTACAATCCCATGTCTCAAAGGCGAGACATGGGGCACCCAGATCGTAGTCATTGACGCACACTCTTGCGCGCCTTAGTCTCGAGGGAGAGGGCTGCGGGGGAATTTTTGGACGCGCGGCTCGAATTTCATACTCGCCTGGAGGCATCGCGATGAAGTTCCACGTTGCCGATCTTGAACGGCAGGCCATCGATTTTGATGAATC
>NFUN01000038.1 GCA_002197525.1 Acidobacteria subdivision 13 bacterium RH2 MAG17b
CGCGCTTGACCAGCTCCTTTCGCCTCTCCTCGGTTAAGGGAGGAACCGGAACGCGCAAGATCTTGCCGTCGCTCATCGGATTCAGCCCCAAATCAGAAGCAGGTGTAGCGCAGAGTTTGTGCGTTTTAAACTCTGCGGTTCTTCCTGTAAGGCTCTTGACCGATGCTAGTTAAATAGCCTCCAGGCATCCTCAGCACGAAAAGCCGCAGAGTCTCTGAAAAGAATGACTCTGCGCTACCCGCTATTGTTTCCTCTATCTCTACTTATTCGCTGCCGGACCCGGTCCACTGAGCGTGGACAGTTTGATCCGGGGCAAGTATCGGTGAACGCAGAGTTTCGCGGGTAGCGCAGAGTTTCGCGCTTGAGAAACTCTGCGGCCTTTCACCGAAAAACATCGGTTATGATTCGTCCTGATGTCTCGTTTGCGGCGGGTAGGTGGCGAACACGTGCCGCTGTTTGGCATGTATTCGGTCAGGGGAAGCGGTCCATCGCTAAGGCGGAAGGGTCCTGCAGGAAGTAGCGCAGACCTCCGTCTTTGAGGTCTGCGGCTCGTTTGTTACGATGCCGAATGGCTGGCAGCCGTCAGATTCGCGTTCTCTCTTCCGAGGGCATATTTACCCGGTCAATCGTCAGCCCGCAGCGGCGCTCTTGTTCTGCCGCACTCACGCCGGAATATTCGTTTACGCTGGACCATGGCCAGTCCTGGGAACGGCGAACCAGCCCCGCCTTCACCGGGTTGAGGTGAATGTAGTCCACCTTCTCGTTGTATTCCTTTACGGTTCGCAAGGCGCGATCAAAAAAGCGTCCCTGCCACAACTCGCCCGATTCATGGCGCTGCCGGTTCATCAAAATCATCGAGCTGGTCTTGATGGATTTCATCACCACAGAGATGCTCAGCGGATACTCCGGGGCGCAGATGGCATGCCAGTGGTCGGAAGAAACACCCAGGCGGTTAATAAGGAAGCGATGAATAAGGCGCGCCCTGCGGCAGGCGAGCGCCAGACAGCGAGAATCTGGGTCGCGCAATTCGCTGCGCAGCTTGAGCAGCCGCACGGTGACGAAAAAGACAAGCCGCAGACCTCAAAAACGGAGGTCTGCGCTACCCGCTACCGGAGAAGCGAAACATTAATAATATTTAATCTTAATTTAATCCTTTCCCGCCTATACGGGAGTATACTTTCTGCCAATTCATCGCAACGAGGAGGTCAACCGTGGTCTCTAAGTTCCGTGCAAGAAAGCTTTCCGTCTGCATTTCAATCGTTCTACTCCTGACATTAATCACGCTCGTTCCGGCCCGGCTTGGGGCGCAAGTTTCGGGCGCCACCTTGACCGGGTCAGTCACAGACCCCACCGGAGCAGTGATTCCCAACGCCAAGGTTTCCATCAAGAACACGGCGACGGGAATTGTTACAAACGCGACGACGAACTCGGCTGGCCTTTACACGGTTCCGAATCTTATTCCAGGGCCGTATCAGGTGACGGTGTCGGCGCAAGGATTCCAGACCGAGCTGCGCACAGGCATCACGCTGACTGTCGGAGGGCAGCAGGCGCTGAACGTGGCGTTGCGCGTCGGGCAGACGACGCAGACGATCAGCGTAAGCGGCGCGGCGCCGGCTGTCCAGCTTGCCTCATCCACGGTCAGCGGAAACGTCAACCGGACGACTGTCGTCGAGCTGCCGTTAAACGGCCGCGACTGGACACAGCTTGCCACCTTGCAGCCGGGCGTTGCCACCGTTAACACCCAGCAGACTCTGGGCGTTAATTCGCCTCGCGGCGTGCGAGGGTACGGAAACGCGATGACCATCTCCGGCACTCGGCCCCAGGAAAATAACTACCGGATGGATGGGTTCAGTATTAACGATTACTCGAACGGCGCGCCCGGCAGCGTGCTCGGCGGAAACCTGGGCGTAGACGCGATCCAGGAATTTTCGGTCTTAACGAGCAACTATGACGCTTCCTATGGCCGGACCGCGGGCGGCGTCATCAATGCCATTTTGAAGTCGGGTACGAATGCTTTCCACGGCGACGCCTACGAGTTCATGCGTAACGACAATGTTGATGCCCGGAACTTCTTTGAACCAACCATCGGGCACTTTGTGCGCAACCAGTTTGGGGCGTCAGGGGGCGGACCGATCAAGAAGGATAAGGCCTTCATCTTTGGCGACTACGAGGGTCTGCGGCAATCCCAAGACCTCGTCACCGTAAACAACACTGTGCCGACGCCGGCAGCGCTCTCGGGAAATCTCTGTGCAGGAGCCGTTACGGTTGATCCTACGGTTAAGCAATACTTGGGCCTTCTCCTCCCGGTCAATCAACCACTTCCACCCGGTCCGGGTTCGCCAGGTTGCTCTGACTTCGGCACGAACATCTTCGAGGCTGCGAACGGAACGAGTGAAAATTACGGCACCTCACGCGTGGATGTGCATTTTTCGGAGAAAGACAGCTTGAGTGGAACCTGGTTTTATGACAAGTCCGTAACCACGGCTCCTGAGCCGACCGACACCTGGATCGACAGCAATGTAAGCACGCGGCAGTTGTACGGGGTGGAAGAAACGCACATTTTCTCCCCGTCCTTGGTAAACACCGCGCGCTTCGGTTATAGCCGGGTCGTTGGCTTTTCCAACACGCCGGTCTCGACGATTAACTCGATTGCGGCAAGCACAGCCCTGGGCGTCTTCCCCGGACTCACCGCGCCCGGCATCATGGCCAATGGAAGCCTCGTTGGCGAGGGCTTGGGCTCGCTCGGAACATTCGACTTCTTCTGGAACTCTTTCCAGTTTTATGACGATGCTTTTATCACCAAGGGCGCTCATAACATCAAAGCCGGGTTCGCCTATGAAGACATGCAGGAGAATGAACTAAGCAATTTGCAGCCTACCGGCTTGTGGAGCTTCCCCACGCTCGCTGATTTCCTTACCAACACCGAGCCTGCGGGAACTTCTTTCATCGGAACCTTGCCTAATCCGGCTTTCGGGATCACGTTCCCCCGCGGGCAGCGCGCCAAGCTCTTCGGAGGCTACGTGCAGGATGACTGGCGCGCGCGCCCTAACCTCACCCTGAATCTTGGCCTCCGCTATGAAATGCTCACGAATCCTTACGCGGTCCACAATCTCTCGATCAATCTGGAAAGCTTGACCGCTGTCAACCCGCGCCTTGGCGGAAGCTATTTCACAAATAATCCGACCCTCCACAACTTCGAGCCACGCCTCGGCTTCGCTTACGATCCCCGCCATAACGGCAAGACGGCGATCCGCGGAGCCTTTGGGATGTTCGACGTCCTGCCGCTGCTCGTTGATACCCAGATGATGGTTAACTTGTCCGCGCCCTTTTACAAGTTTGGAACCTTTGCCTTCCCCGCCACCAATCCCGGGGGGTACTTCAACACAGGAGCTGGCGCTCTGCTCCAAACCTTGGGTAATTCAGCCCTTCAGTCCGCCTTGATCCAACCTAGTCCGCCTCGCAATTACGTAATGACGTGGAACCTCAATGTCCAGCAGCAGCTCACTCCGAGCACAACGCTCATGGTCGGATACGTCGGGAATCATGAAGTCCACGCGCTGAACCGTATGGATGATTCGAACGCAGTTGTCGCTGTCTCAACACCCCAAGGTTTGGCGATACCGGCCGGGGGCACAAGAATTAATCCGAACTGGGGCGACATTCGTGGCATCTACTGGAGCGGAAGTAGCATGTTCAACGCTCTTGAGGCATCCGTGACTAAGCGGTTCAGTCATGGCTTCCAGATGCAGGGCTCCTATACTTGGAGCAAGATCATTGACACCGGCTCCGCCACAGTGCTCGGCGACCAATTCATTAACTCGATCTCAAGCTTGTGGTTTTACTGTAATCAGTGCCGCCGGGGCGTGGCGGACTTTAACACTCCGCAGGATTTGGTCATAAACGGCGTGTGGAACCTCCCCAATCCGCATTTTGCGGCAGCTCATGCCGGATGGCTCCTGGGCGGATGGCAGATGGGTGGAATTATGACTGCCGAGTCAGGGCAGCCAACAACGCTTCTTATCACGGGCGACACGATGGGAAATGGAAATACGGACCCTTACGCCTTCCCGGTTCGGGTGGCGGGGTGCAACCCAACCACCGGAAATGTGAACCAGTTCTTCAATCCCGCCTGCTTCCAGTTTCCCGGCGTCGGTAACGGGGTCGCCCCCAATCAGTTCGTAGGACGCACCGGGAGGAACTCAATTGTCGGCCCTTCGCTTTTTAACCTGGATTTTTCTCTGATTAAAGATACCTACATCAAGCGAATCTCTGACACGTTCGACATTCAGTTCCGGGCAGAGTTCTTCAACATCCTTAATCACCCGAGCTTCCAGGTTCCAACCTATGAGTCGATCGGCGGCTCCGCTTACATACTCCAATCGCCGTCCCCTGGCAACCCGAGCGGCTCAAACTTTCCACCTTTTGGATCTGGCGGTGTGATCTCGGCTACGACTAACGCGCCGAGGCAAATCCAGTTCGTCCTTAAAGTCATCTGGTAGCGCCAAGGAGAGTCTGGACTAACGTTCAGGCTCTCCCTTGGCGCAGGGCTGCTAGCGTAGTTTAATACGCTATCATATGGAAAATCGCGGCACGGCCGCCGCACCCCTCGCCAACAAAATGCCCGATCCCCGCACGCCCTCAATGGACGGATCGCGCGCAGTCTGATGCCGGTTTTACGTCAAACATAACTTTTGAAATTGGGTGGTACATGCGTAGTACTCTGGAGCGCGGGGTGTTACCTGTCCCGATGATTTTGACCGGCCCCCCCGTAACGGCGAACCCTCCACCCCCAAGCCCCTCTCCCGCTATACGGGAGAGGGGGGACCGCGGAGCGGTGGGTGAGGGCGCTGGCGGCGGGGTCAAAACCCCGCCCTCCGTCATAACCTTTGGTCGCAGCCGCAGGCCAAAGCAGCGCGCAGAAAAAGTGCGGAAAGCAGCGTGAAATCCGCCGCCTGCTTCGAGGCTCGGGCTGCAGCGGCTCGAAACCTTTCAGCATCATCGCGAATCTTTGTAATATAGGGTAATGATAAGCAGCAAGGACTGCACTGACGTAAGCCTTCTCATCTTCGATCTTGACGGCACTTTGATCGATAGCGAGACAGACCTGATGCATAGCGTGAACGCCACGCGGGCCCATCTGGCCCTCGAACCCTTGCCGCGCGACACAATCGCCAGTTACGTAGGGCAAGGCGTGGTGACGTTGGTGCGGCGGGCGCTAGGCTCCGGCGCACCCGGGAACGTGATTGAATCGGCGGTTGATTATTTTCTGGCCTATTATCGCGAGCACATGCTCGACAATACGGTTCTCTATCCCGGCGTGCGCGAAACGCTCGATGCGCTGCGGGACCGCAAGATGGCGGTGCTCACCAATAAGCCCGTGAACTTCAGCCGCCGGATTTTGGAGGGCCTCGGCGTGAATTCGCACTTTGTGTCCATTTATGGCGGGAATAGCTTTGACCAGAAAAAGCCCGATCCGGTAGGAGTCTTCCGGCTGATGGATGAAACAGGCATTCCGCCAGACCATACGATGATGATCGGTGATTCAGACATTGACGTCCACACCGGCCGCAACGCAGGCGTTTGGACCTGCGCCGTCACGTACGGGCTTGGCTCGCACACGCTCGCTAACGAGCCAGCCGACTTTCTGCTGAATGACTTCAGCGAGTTGCGCGGCCTTTTAGGGAACGGTGATGTGGGCAACCAATTTGAGAAAAACCCCTAACAGAGTCTGTGTGAGAACTGCGGCTGTAGCGGCGGTCTGTGACCGCCGGTTTTGATTTTTTAAGTGCTTCGGCGCTCATAGAGCGCCGCTACAAATCAAAAAGGGAGTTGTCACACAGACTCTAACGGCCCGGCTGATCGGAGCCGGATTGAAGAAGAAAAGGCGGAGAAGGTTGCGCGGATGCGCGCCTTTCAGCGCGAGTTCGTAGTCCGGAATAGGTTTCCTCATGGCTGGTGAATTGGGCGTTCAACTCGGCAAGCTCCTTATCATCGCGGGGGTCGCGATCGCAGCCCTCGGCTTGCTGTTGATCACGGGATTTAGGTTTCCCACGCTCGGGCTAGGCAAGCTGCCCGGAGACATCGTTTACAAAGGCAAGAATGGAGCGTTCTATTTCCCGATTGCCACTTGCCTGCTCCTAAGCGTTGCGCTAACGCTGGTTCTATGGCTTGTTTCTCTAATCACCCGGCGCTAATTCTTCGCCCGGCGAGGTGTTTGTGAGTCAAGGCGCCTTCAACTTCCAAATATCCCGCAAGATATACACAGTCTCCGCCCTCACGCAGGAGATTCGGAACCTGATCGAACCGCGATTTCTGGATACCTGGGTCACCGGAGAGGTTTCCAATTTCCGCGCCGCCAGCTCCGGACACTTGTATTTCACGCTTAAGGACGAAAGCGCGCAACTGAGGGTCGTGTGCTTTCGCAACCAGGCGCGTTATCTGAAGTTCAAACCGCAGGATGGCGTCTCGCTCATTGCTAGGGGTAGCCTAGGCGTCTACGAAGCGCGCGGTGAATACCAGCTCGTGGCAGAGTATCTGGAGCCGGCGGGACTCGGCGCGCTGCAACTCGCTTTCGAGCAATTAAAGCAGAAGCTCGCCGCGGAGGGTCTCTTTGATCCTGCCCGTAAGAAGCCCCTGCCAGTCCTGCCGCGAGCGGTGGGAGTGGTCACGTCACCGTCGGGAGCCGTTATTCAAGACATCCTGCGCGTGCTCCGCCGCCGCTTTCGAAACATGAACGTCGCCATCTATCCAGCGAAGGTGCAGGGCGAAGGGGCAGCGGAGGAGATCGCCGAGGGGATTCGCTATTTCAATCAGCATCCCGGAGTGGACGTGCTGATCGTCGCGCGCGGGGGCGGCTCGATGGAAGACCTTTGGGCATTTAACGAAGAATCCGTTGCCCGAGCCATTGCTGCGTCCCGCGTGCCGGTCATCTCCGCCGTGGGGCACGAAACCGACTTCACCATCGCGGACTTTGTGGCCGACCTGCGAGCCCCTACGCCGTCGGCCGCCGCTGAGATCGTTGTGCGCCGGAAGCAGGATTTCGAAACAGACCTCAAAAACCACGAGCGCCGCATGGCTCACGCGATGAGGCTGAAGCTTTCGGAACTTCGGCGTCGTTTCACCGAGCTGGCCCTGCATCACGGTTTCCAGACGATCTCAGCCCGCCTATCGGAGCGCGCCCAGCGCGTTGACGATCTCGAGGTCAGGTTGGATCGCGGCGTGCGGCAGCGCCTTCGCGAGACCCGTGAGGCATGGCTGCGCGCCTCCGCCGGTGTAGTCCGGCTCGACCTCCGCCGCATCATCGAGCTGAATCAGACCCACTTAGACGAGGCTGAAACCAAACTGCACGCCACTCTGCTGCGCTCATTGGACGAGCGGCGCAGCCGCCTGAGCCACATTCAGGCGATTCTTCACGAGCGAAGCCCGCTGGTGATCCTGAGCCGCGGCTATTCGATAACTTATGACGCATCCAGCAAGGTCGTCCGCAACTCGAACGATGTCCCAACCGGCAGCGGCATCCGCGTACGCCTCGCCCGCGGGCAGATCGACGCCACGGTGCGCGGCAAACAATACTGAGCAAGGCGGACTCCGCGTCCGAATCCTCCTGCTCGCTACTGCTGCGCGCTCCCAAAGCCGCTGCTGCCTGCAGCAACCGGCTCCGGCGAGGTAGCGATTCCCGGATAGCGCGCCTTGGGGTAGAGGAGGTTGAACACGACAAAGAGGTTCACCACCACAATAAAAACAAAAAGGCTGGCTTCCGGACCAACCGAGCCGCCCGTCAACCACTTGGACCCGTGCAAGCTGGAATCCAGGAGATGGCCCTGCGGAACAAAGCCGCTGTCCGGAACCGAGTAGACAAACGTTTCAAAGTAATCCCAAACAGCGTGAAGACCAATCGCAAACCAGAGGTTTCCGGTCCTACGCACGGTGAAGCAGAGGAAGAAACCGATAAGGCCTGCTGTGAGCCCTCCCATCCAGTCCTCACCGGGATTATGCAGGTGAACCGCGCCAAACACCAAGGAAAGCGCAACTGCGGCGGGCCAAAAGCCGATGCCGGACGCGAGCGTATAAAGCGCATAACCTCGGAAGAAGAACTCCTCAAAAAAACCGACCACTAGAAATGCCAAGGCCCAGACCGTTGCATAGTAAAAAACAGCCCTCCAGCTATGCAACGCCGGCCCGCCGAAATCGAATCCCCGATAGAGCCGGATGAGGAGCAACAGCAGCGTAAGCGCCGCCCAGCCCCAAACCGCTCCAAACCAGAACTGAGCCTGGAAGGCAGAGCGCCAGGGCAAACCGTAATCGTAAAACGAGCGGTGTTCGAGCGCCGCCATCACGCCCGCCGCCGCCAGCGCCGCGAGCAGCGCCACGCCATCGCCCATCGCGAGCGTAAGCGGGGTGAAGTGATGCGTGGAAATCCTAATAAAGCCACGCCCCATAAACGCGAGAATGGCTGAAGCGGCGATGAAAACAGAAAGGAAAATCAGCAGGCGCCAACCGGCGCGGACTTCTGTGGAATTGCGGAAAACGCGCGAAAGTACGCCCTTCTCCCCCGGCTCCTGGGGCGGTGAGCCCGCTGCGGAGTTCGTGGAAAGGCTTCCAGCGGCGTCTTGAAAAGCGGAATCGTTGTGTCCGGTTGAGTCCAAGAGTATTCTCTTGCCTTAAGAGTTTGTGGTGCAATTTTGCCCGCGCAAGCGGTTTCGCTACACCGAAGTTGGCTCACCATCTCAGCTTGAAGCCGCTGCCTGAGTTGCGGCGGCGCTGGAGTGTTTTTCCTCTAGCTTTTCCGCAGGTATGATCAGCCAGGCGATCAGGTAGCCGATCAAACCCCAGCCGCCGAGCAACGCCAACATAACCTACGCCAGACGAATTAGGGTAGCGTCTACTCCGAAATACTTGGCGAAGCCGCCGCAGACGCCGCCTATCTTCTTGTCTTCTTTCGAAAGGGTGAGTTTCTGCTTTGGGCGGGAACCCCCAGAGATTAGCGCACCGCACTGGCAGCAGTAGAGAACTTCCCCTCCCTGCTCTTTTCCGCATTGAGCGCAGAACATTGTTCACCTCCGCGGGGAAAAAGGACTGTTCCCACCTTATAATACGCTTTGAAGCGGCAAAAGTTCCATTGTCCGCCGGACGGATGCAGGTCAATCCCCGGTAGTGACTCATTTTGGTTTTGTAGCGCCGGGCTTCAGCCCGTCGCAGCCTTCAAAATGCCGACCTGAAGGTTGGCGCTCCGGCAAACTGAGTCACTACCCAATCCCCTCTGGGGTTTTCCTAAACCCTGATGTAGGATAGTATCCCCAAGGGCTAACCGCCCAGGATGACTGAATGCCGAAGAGTCACAATCTCGGGCCGGGAGGTCTGTCGCGGCTGGGCTGGCACGTCCGGGAGCCCATCCGGGTATTTGCCCCAGGCACGTCTCTGCGGCGCAGAGTAGCCTATAGCCTTGCCATTGTCCGTCTGATTCTCTTCCCGGTCATCGCCTTACCCATTTATTATCTGGTCGAAATGAGCTTCATCGTGGACCGCATCGTCCGGGTCGATGCCCAGGTGGCGACGCTGGCTGAAAGCGTTTCCATCCAGATGCTCAACGCCCGGCGCATGGAGCTGAACTATTTTCTCTTCCACGATCCGCAGGATTTACAGAATAGCCACCGGACGCTCGATCAGATGCAGGCGACGCTCGAACAATGCGCGCGGCTTCAACCAAGAGACGGAAAGGCCATCAAGGAAATTGAAGCCCGCATCGCGGATTATCGCCAGCAATTCGATGGCGCTGTGCAGCAGATGGGTTCCCGTCCCGAAAGCGCCAGCCGGCGGTTTCAGGACGTGGTCCGCGCCTACGAGCAAAACCTTGACGATTTGCTCAAGCGGTCGAGACGGGAAAGCCGGGCGCGCCTGCTTGAAGACTTGCGCAGCCAGAGCGGCTCATTTGACAGCCAGGTGGCAGCGGCCTTGGCGGCCGGCGACCCTGCGCTGCGTAATGCAACCCAAGCGCTCCAGCTTTCGAGCGGCCAGATTTTGCAACTTTCCGGCGCGCTCGAGAGGGCAAGTTGGAATCGCGTGCGGCAAGACCATGACCAAGCGCGTTACCTCGTGCGCCGGGCGGAGTGGGTGCTGGCAGCGGTGTCTGTGCTGGTGGTAGTTCTCAGCGTCCTCATGAGCATCATTTTGCCGCGCCAGGTCGTAAAGCCTCTCATGGATTTGAAAGAAGCCGTGGATCATGCTGCGGCGGGCGACTATGGAATCGAATTCAACGTTGAAGGAAAGGGCGAAGTTGCCCAACTCGCGACCAGCGTGAAAAAACTCATCGCGCACGTGAGCGAGAAGAAGGAAGAGTCCAGTGTAAACAAATCCAGCTAGTATCGCGGCCCAGAAGTTCGTTCAACAAAAGGGTTCACGCGAAGGCGCGAGGCCACAAAGGGCGCTATCGACGAAATTCATTATCCAGAGGAGAAGAACACCGTGAAAGGAAAACCAGAAGTGCTGGAAACGCTGGGCGAAATGCTGAAGGAAGAGCTCGGCGCGATCAGTCAATATTTTGTGCACGCCGAAATGTGCGAAAACTGGGGATACAAAAAACTGAGCGGGTCCATCAAGCAACAAGCCATTGGAGAGATGAAGCACGCCGAAAAACTGATCGAGCGTATTTTATTCCTCGATGGAACGCCCAACATGGCGGAACTGCCTCGCCTCAATATCGGAAAGAACGTGAAGCAGCAGCTCGAAAACGACCTTGCGCTCGAAAACAGCGCCGTCGCAACCTATAACCAGGCCGTGGCCCGCGCCCAAAAGGCCGGAGACTACGCCTCCGCGGAACTGCTCAAGCAGCTTCTGCAAGATGAGGAAGAACACGTGGACTTCCTCGAATCGCAACTTGGCGTCATCAAGGACGTTGGCTTGGAAAATTATCTGCTCGGACAGATGGGAAAGGCAGAAAAGGAGTAGCGTGTAGCGCGCTCCTCACCCCAATCCCTGCTCCCTGCGAGAGCGGTGAACCTCGAAATGGTGGGCGAGGGGGATTGCGGCTGCGACGCCAGTTTGAACACACGGCAATCATCCCTTAATCACACCGAGGGGTTTCAGTCGCGCCACGCGCTTTGAAATTCCCGCCTGATGCACGACGTTCACCACGGCATCAACGTCCTTGTAGGCCTCCGGGATTTCCTCGCTGATGCCGTCCCTGGTTTCGGAGCGCACCAGAATGCCCTTCGCTTCAAGCCGCTGGCGGGCGTCGCGTGCGAAGGCGGACTTCTTTGCGGCGGTGCGGCTCATCAGGCGGCCCGCGCCGTGGCAAGTGGTTCCGAAGGTCTGCTGCATGGCCGCTTCCGTGCCCGCCAGCACGTAAGAAGCCGTGCCCATCGAGCCGGGAATAAATACGGGCTGGCCGGTCGATTGATATGAGGCCGGGACTTCCGGTCTACCCGGAGCAAACGCCCGCGTGGCTCCCTTGCGATGTACCATGAGCAGGCGCTCACGCCCATTCACCGAGTGCCGTTCGAGCTTGGCGATGTTGTGGCAAACGTCGTAGACCACGCGCAGCCTCGCGCCCTCTCCAAAAATCCGCGCGAAGGCCCCTCGCGCGAAGTGCGTGATTCCCTGGCGGTTTGCCCATGCGAAGTTGGCCGCCGCGCGCATGGCCGCCAGGTACTGCTGGCCTTCGCGTGAATGTACCGGAACGCACGCCAGTTGCCGGTCAGGCAGATCATAGGGATATTGGGAGCGATGCTCGTCCATTTCGCGCAAGTAGTCCGTGCACGCCTGATGGCCGAGCCCCCGCGACCCGCAGTGAATCAAAACAACAACCTGATTTAGCCGCAACCCGAAGGCTAGCGCGAGCGAGTCGTCAAAAATCTTCTCCACGTATTGAACTTCCAGAAAATGATTGCCGGAGCCGAGCGTTCCGAGTTGAGGAAGGCCGCGATTCTTGGCCCGGTCGCTGATCGTCGTGGGATCTGCTCCGGAAATTGCGCCACTCTCTTCACAGTGAGTCAGATCCTCCGGCTCACCATATTGATTACTCACCATCCAGGCCGCACCGTCCACCAGCACCCTCTCCAGATCCTGATAAGAAATCCTGATATCGCCCTTTCTGCCCGCTCCGCAAGGCACGTCGCGGAATAACTGGTTCACCAGATCGCGCAGGCGGGGACGAACCTCATCGGCGGTAAGTGGGCTTGAAAGCAGCCGCACGCCGCAGTTGATGTCAAAGCCGACTCCGCCCGGCGAAATCACGCCGCCCTCTGCAGGGTCTGTGGCCGCGACGCCACCAATCGGGAAACCGTAACCCTGGTGGATGTCCGGCATGGCGAGCGAGCAGCCCGCGATTCCGGGCAGCATGGCCACGTTCACCGCCTGATCGAGCGAGAGATCATGCGCGAGGTCGCGCAGCATCGCCTCGTCCGTGTAAATCACGGCGTCGGTCAGCATCCCCGGCCTGGTACTGCGAGGGATGAGCCAACGGTAATCGTCAATCTTTTGCAATGACTCGATGGGAATTGCCATGATAGGGTTTAAGGCGAAAAGCTACTATCTCCGGGTGTGATTATAGCAGCAGAAGTCGGCGGCGAAGGCGCGGGTGGGATGCGGCGTGGCGAGCGCGGCTATTGAAGCATGTTAACGGTTGAATTGCGGCATTGTGTCAAGGTGGTTCATAATCCTGCTGAGGAGCAGTTAGCTTTGCGCGTGATCCGTAGGGTTTCGAAGCAGCGCTCTTCCATAGGCTGGTCATGATGTTCCAGTCCAAGAGGATCTCCGCATCATTAGGCTATCGCGGGATCAGGGGGACTCTGTGTTAGACGTCCGCGTCCTTCGTGAGTTGCGCTCGGCTGTTGGTGAGCGCGGCCTCATCACCTCACCGGAAGAACTCCACACCTATGAATGCGATGGGTTGACAAATTTCCGCGTGCTGCCGCAGGCGGTCGTGCTGCCGGATTCCGCCCAGCAAGTCCAGGCGGTCGTGCGGATATGCCACCGCGAACGTATTCCGTTTGTGGCGCGCGGTGCGGGAACCGGTCTAAGCGGCGGTGCGTTGCCGGTGGAGAACGGAATCGTAATCAGCCTGGCCCGGATGAATCGCATCCTTGAGGTGGATTTGGTGAATGCACGTGTGGTCGCGGAACCGGGCGTAATCAACCTGGACGTAACGGGCCGGGTCATGCCCCAGGATTACTTCTACGGACCCGACCCCTCGTCGCAATCCGCTTGCACCATAGGCGGAAACGTAGCGGAAAATTCCGGAGGAGCGCATTGCCTGAAGTATGGGTTCACAACAACTCACGTGTTGGGCCTGGAGGTGGTGCTGCCGGATGCGTCCTTGATACACATCGGCGGAAAAGCCTTGGACGCGCCGGGTTACGACCTGGCCGGCGTCTTTGTGGGTTCTGAGGGCACGCTGGGAATTGCAACGAAAGTGATCCTTAGAATACTGAAACGGCCGCAGTGCATTCAGACGCTGCTCGCCGCCTTCCCAACAACCAATGAAGCGGGCGCCGCGGTGAGCGGCATGATTGCCGCGGGGATGCTACCCGCCGCTGTTGAGATGATGGATAAGCTGGCGATTCAGGCGGCGGAAGCGGCAGTTCATGCGAACTATCCCGTTTGCGGCGGCCTGCTGCTATTGGAACTCGATGGCCCGTTGGCTGAAGTGGAAGCGCTCGTCGAGCAGACTAATGAAATCTGCCGCAAGAACGGAGCGTGGGAAATTCGCGTCGCGCAGTCCGATGCGGAGCGCACACTAATGTGGAAGGGCCGCAAGGCGGCCTTTGCTTCGATGGGAAGGCTCTCGCCAAACTACATCGTGCAAGACGGGGTGATTCCCCGGACGGCGATGCCGGAGGTGCTGAGCGAGATCGAACGGCTGAGCGCCGAGGCTGGACTACGGGTGGCGAATGTATTTCACGCGGGCGATGGAAACTTGCATCCTCTCGTGCTCTACGATCAGCGCGTTCCCGGCCAGCAAAACGCAGCGGAGTCGCTGTCCTACAAAATTCTGGAATTATGCGTTGAAAAGGGCGGCTCGATTACCGGGGAGCACGGCGTGGGCGAAGAAAAGAAGATGATGATGGGAAAGATGTTCAGCGAGCCAGACCTTGAGGTGATGCAGCGCGTGCGCTGCGCGTTCGATCCGCTGCAACTCTCAAATCCCACCAAAGTGTTCCCGCGTCCCCGGCTTTGTGGTGATAAAGCGGGGGAATACGCGCCTCATCCACTGGAAACCGCCGGAATCGCGGAGCGTTTTTAAGGATGATTGCAAATGGCATTTCCGGAACCAAGACGCTCGCCAGTGGCTCCGAGGAAGCATTGCGCGCCATTATAGGAGTGCCGCATGTGCGGCCGGCGGAAGCGAGCGACGCTGTTGCGGGCGTGCCGCCGCAGATGGTTGTCGGGCCTGGAAGCGAGCGCGAACTCGCCGCTGTGCTCCGGTATGCGAACGAGGCGGGACTCTGCGCCGCCCCCCGTGGTGGTGGAACAAAATTGGGCTGGGGGAATCCCCCTGTGCGCCTGGATTTAATCGTATCGACGGCGCGGCTGAGCCGCGTAGTCGAGCACGCATGGGCCGACTTGACGGTCAGCGTGGAAGCGGGCTGCACGATTCAGTGTTTACAGGATACGCTGGCTCAACGTGGCCAGCGCTTGGCATTGGATGTATTGTGGCCGGAGCGGGCAACAGTTGGCGGCGCGCTCTCGACGAACGACAGCGGCGTTTTGCGCCTACGCTTTGGCGCAGCGCGAGATTTAATCATCGGAATGACCCTGGCGCTTCCCGATGGGACGCTGGCAACGAGCGGCGGCAAAGTAGTGAAGAACGTGGCGGGCTATGACCTGCCGAAGCTGGCAACGGGCGCACTGGGAACGCTTGGCGTTATCACTCGCGCCATTTTCCGGCTTTATCCGCTGCCGCAAAACACGCGGACTCTCTCCATTTCCACAAGGAGCGCTGCGGAAGTGCAGCGGTTTGTCCTGGGGATACAGGATTCGCAACTCGCGCATTCCGCTTTTCAGGTGCGCTTCGGAACGGATACGCCGCCGGAAGCTGATATTCTCTTCGAAGGGACGCAGGCGGGTTTAGCGGCGCAAGAGACTCACCTGAAAAAACTGGCGGAATCTAATCGTGTGGCGGAAATTGGGCCTGCTGTGTGGAAGGCGCGAGAGCGACTTTGGTCTTCTGCGAACACGGGGGCGATTGCAAAGATCAGTTTACTTCCGGCGGACATCGCCAAGACAGTTGAAGCGGTAGAGCGCATTACGGCCGGGCAGAAGGTGCATTGGAGCGCTGTGGTGCAGGCTACAGGGCTCGGCAGCCTCCGGCTCGATGGCGATGCGGAAGCCTTGCACACTTCACTCCGGGAGTTGCGCGCCGGCTTGGAGCGCGACGGCGGCTCTCTTGTCGTGTTGCATCAGCCTCCTGGCATGGCACAACTCGAAGCGTGGGGCAATCCCGGCGATGCGCTGCCTTTGATGTCGGCATTAAAGAAACAATTCGACCCTAAGGGCGTTCTGAACCGTGGGCGATTCGTGGGGGGAATTTGACGGCGATCAAGCAATCACCTGCGGAGATGGCCGGCTTGCATCAGCCTTCACCGGCAAGCGCCTTTGATGCGCACCACCCGCCCTCGATAGAAATCGTTGATAAGTGCGTGCATTGCGGTTTCTGCCTACAGACCTGTCCTACCTACCTCTTGTGGGGTGAAGAGATGGACTCCCCACGGGGAAGAATTCACTTAATCAGGACGGCAATCGAAGGCGTCACGCCAATTACCTCGCGTTGGGTTGAACACTTCGATAGCTGCCTGGGATGTATGGCATGTATGACGGAATGTCCCTCCGGCGTGGATTACGGCAAGCTGATTGAAGCGACCCGCGCTCAGATCGAGCGGCTGCACGAGCGTTCCTTCATCGAAAAACTGCATCGCCGTTTTCTTTTCAGCGTGTTCACGAGGCCGGAGCGGCTGCGACTCCTGCGTGCGCCTCTGCGGGCATACCAAAAATCGGGTATCCAGGCGCTCCTGCGAAAGACGGGCGTGTTGAAGTTGTTGCCGCAGCAATTCCAGGCGATGGAAGCGCTCATGCCTACGCTGACGAAACGCGAGGCTGTCGAAGGGGTGACCCCTGCGCGCGGAGTGGCGCGGCGGCGCGTGGGTCTGCTGCTGGGATGCGTGCAGCGGGAGTTCCTTTCACACGTGAATGCCGCGACCGCGCGAGTGCTCGCGGCAGAAGGATGCGAAGTCGTAGCGCCCCAGGAGCAGTCATGTTGCGGGGCGCTGTTGGTGCATGCAGGAGAGGAACAAACGGCAGCGGAGCTGGCAAGACGGACGATTGACGTATTCGAACGCGCCCATGTGGATACGGTCGCCATCAACGCCGCCGGATGCGGCTCCACCATGAAAGAGTATGGGCACCTGTTGCGCGATGATCCGGAGTACGCGGAGCGGGCGCGCCTGTTCTCGGCAAAGTGCAAAGACGTGAGCGAATTTCTTGCAGAGCTTGAGCCGCAAGCGGTGCGCCACCCGCTGCCCTTGCGCGTGGCCTATCAGGACTCCTGCCACTTGCAACATGCTCAGGGAGTGCGGTTACAGCCGCGGTCGCTGCTCGCGCAGATTCCCGGCCTGGAACTGGTGGAAATTCCCGAAGCTGCGATCTGCTGCGGCTCGGCAGGCATTTACAACCTCGTACAACCCGAGGCCGCCAATGCGTTGGGCGACCGGAAGGCGCAGCTTATCGCTCCACTCGGAGCCGATGTGGTAGCGACCGGGAATCCCGGATGTCTCCTGCAGTTGTCGTCCGCGCTCGCCCGGAACGGAAAGAAAACCCCGGTCGTGCACACGATTCAATTGCTGGACGCTTCGATTAGAGGAGCAAAACCAGACTCGCTCGTCTAGTGAGTTTTACGAAATATAGTGACAACTTCTACTGTAGCGCCGGTGTCCCCACCGGCGTCTTTCGGCGCTGAGGACAGCGCCGATCCAACTCAAACTGGCAGCGTGCAGGTAGCACATCGTCTCGTTTTCCAGAGACTCTGTAACCCTGGCCCGAATGGCATGTAAATGGTTGCATGGGCTTCCAGCCCACGGCGCCAACATGGCCAGGATGGCCATGCTACCGCTTCCCTTGACGCCAATAAGCTAGCGTAGTATGCTACGCTATGCCATCGAAAGCGCAAAAAACATGACGCCCGCCCGCCAACTTTCCAGTTCCGCAAGACCCGCCAAAAAATCGCGCCCGGCGGCATTGCTTTTTGTACGTTTTTGTGGCCGGAAAACACTCTCCAGGAAGCTCCGAAGAACAAAAAAAAGAATGTTTAACCTTTCGAACCGGCATCCTATTGAAAACAAAGGGACATTAGAAGATCAAACCGGCGTTTCGAACCGGGGCGAAGCGGAGATCGAGTTGAAACACAACGAGTTGGGCGATTTCCGGCTATGTCATGGAGAATGAATAAGATGCCGGTTCGGCGGCAGCTTGTGGGCCGCTAACCGGAACCAGAAGGCCACGCTCGTCAAGGGGCCGGCTCTGGCTAGTAAACTGGCCAGAATTGCGCGTGTGTTTTGACCCACGCCGGGTTAGGCTGGCTGGCGCAGACATCGCGCTTTTGTGATGTCTGCGATCTCGGACCCAAGCAAAAACCCCACGGTCAGAAAAAACGCTGACCGTGGCTACCTCACCCGCGCAAGCCCACGGCACACAATCCGTGCTGCGACACCAACCGCCGGTGCAGCTTACCTGCTTATGGCCTGAATGAGCAGCATCGTTCCGGCGCCCACGAGGCCAAAGTAGACGTACTTGAGAAAAGTCTCTCCGCGCAGGCGCTGATTCACCACCCTGCCGAGCCATATCGCCGGCAACATCACGGGCAGCGACCACAAATAATAACGCGTCACGGCGTGAACCCAGAGGCCCGCCAGCCAATAGCCGCCAAGGCCGATCAGGCTTGCGGGCAGGAAGTACCCTTGCAATGTGGCCCGGAAGCGCTGTGCGGACCAGCGGCGCATCGCCCCGTAAATCACGAGCGGCGGCCCATTCATCCCATAAGCTCCTCCGAGCACGCCGGCGCAGAACCCACAGCCGAGGAGCCACGTCCGGCTGTCGCTCTTTAGCTCCGGCGGCGTCCGGCCGGTCAGCGAATACACCGAGAACGCCATGATGATGACCGCGAGCGCCGCTTTCACCGCCCGGTCGCCGCCGGTGGCGAGGAGCAGAAGGCCAAGTGGAATGCCAAAGAGCGTGGAGAACAGCAGCCATCCCGCACTGCGCACATGGACCTTGCGCCAGTCTTGCGCGACGACAACCGCGGCAACCGTGATCGAGACGAGGACGGCAAGCGGAGCGGTCACCCGGACAGGGATGCAGAGAGCGAGCAGAGGGACGGCGATGAGCGCCTCGCCGAATCCGAGGGCGGACCGGATCAGCGTAGCGGCAAAGACAATAGCCAAAACTTGCAGAGTTGTGACGTCTACCATGCTTTCCAACCTAATAAACGGGCGGCATCACGCACAGGCTGGCCGCTGTTCGTCCCCGGTATTTTAGTCGAGGGATCCCGGCGCTGTCTTTGAATTCCGCAAGAGGCGTCAAGGTGGCACGCGGAGCTTGGAGGAATTATTGAGAATTACAAATTATAGTGACGGCTTTTTTTGTAGCGCCGGTGTCCTCACCGGCGCCTTTCGGCGCTGAGGACAGCGCCGCACCAGCGGATGTTGTCACTATAATTTGTAAACCTCAATAGCCAACTGTTTTTACGCAGATTTAACCCATTTTTCTGAAACGTGAGCAGGGGTCAGACACGTCTTAGTCTATGAGAGTGGCAGGAGAACCAGGAACCGCTCTAAGGAGCAAAACGATGAAAACAAAGATGACCACAACGTATTCAGGGAAAAAGCCGCTGCCTCAGACGGCGATTGCGCTGGCGTTGAGCCTATTGGCGCTGTGCTTGGCCATTCCTGGCGCGGCCTTCCAGACCCCTGCTGGCCAGGAGAACGGCCCCGCCAGCGGTGGACACCGGATGAGAATGCACGGTCCGAAAAGGCATCTGGAGTTTCTCACCCGCCAGCTAAACCTGACTCAAGCCCAGCAAGATAAGATCAAACCCATTCTCGAGAATCAGCACAAACAGATGAGGGCGCTGCGGGACGATACGTCCCTTTCCCGAGAGCAGAAGAGAGCGAAATTCATGGAGCTTCGGAAGAACACGATACAGCAGATCCAATCCAATCTCACGCCGGATCAGGTGACGAAGTTCCAGCAGATGCGGGAGAGGCGCGAACAGCGGATGAAAGCTTGGCGGGAAAAACACGGGGCTGGGGACGCAGGCTCAGCGCCTCCTGCTCAATGACCGGCAGCAAAAACCGCAGCACCTAATACAAACGCATTAAGTGATGTCTGCTGGTGTGGCGATGTCGTCATCGCCGGTTTTCCGCCGGTGGGGACACCGGCGCACCAGAGCGGCGTCACATCAACAAATGCGTTTGTATTAGTCAGAGTGATGCGCTGCGGCGGTGGCCTGCTTGGCGAAGGGTCAGATAGTATCTCGGCGGCTCATAGTGGTTTCCGGCTGTGAAGGGATCACAGAAGAGGCCGCCCGCGAGATCCTCGCGGACGAAGAAGGCATTGTTGCCCGCCAGCGTGCAGCCGACGAGCTTATAGCCTTTTTCAGCGCCCAGAAGCTCGAGCGCCGTCAGGCTCGCTCCGTAATTGGCGGCTTGATCCCAGCTTGTCTTCGCGGCGTAGGGGACAGCCCAGGAACATCCGGGCGGAAAGATGGCGTTGTATTCGATCACCACAACTCGCGGGCGATAGCGCCGGACGGCCTTCCAAATCCAGTAATCGTTGCCGTCGAGGTCGATTGAAAGCAGGTCGAGCTCGGCTGGCAGGGACGCAGCGTCCAAGAGAGATTCGATATTCTCAACCGTAACAAGCTCCTGCCGCAAAGTGAGCGCGCCGTCCTTGATCCGCTGGGCGAAACTCTCGCGGATGCGCCGCGCGTGTTTCGGGCTGGCTTCCACCCACAACCCCTTCCACCCAAGGACCAGCAGGTAATGGGTGTTGTTCTCAACGCCATCGCCGGGCGCGCACTCCGCAAAAATCCGGTTCGTGGTTCCGATTCTCCTGAAAATCTCCGCGATCGCGCCATCCTCGCCGGTCTGCGAGAAGACTTTGTGCTCGTGGCGGTTCAGCCTTTTCCGATCCTGGTATTTCGGACTGGCGAGAAGTTGAGCGAGCGCCTGATCGGCCTGAATCTGGTAAGAATCTTCAAGCAACTGCTGAATCCGTTTGATCCGGGCGGTCAATGACATGGTCGTTGCACTCCGGCGGCGGAGACGATTGTGAGCGCCCCGCGTGCGTTCCTATCTTATGAAGCTTGCCGCCTTGTTGGCAAACCCAAACCGGCGTTGCCCATGCTGTGGTGGACACTTGGCGCGGTAA
>NFUN01000039.1 GCA_002197525.1 Acidobacteria subdivision 13 bacterium RH2 MAG17b
CAGCCTCCGCACTCCCGGCCCGGGCAAGTGATAATCCTCCGGGGCCGCCGCCGGCCGCGCGGTGCGCTCCTTGTGCTCCCGGCAGTAGGCCTCCGCCAGCATCCAGCGCCGCAGCGTCCCGGCTCCAATCTGGATCCCGTCCTCACTCCCCAAGTGCTCCGCCGCCAGCGTCGGCCCAAAGCGCTTCCCCACTTCCCCGCTGTATTTCTCCCGGATCAGTTTCAGCACCCGCCGCCGCACGCTCAACCCTTCTTCCCGGTACAGCCGGTAGATGCGCTTGGCATTCACCGTCTGTCCTTCCCGCCTCAGCAGCACCGTCAGCCGCCGAGTGCCCCAGTGCCGCCGCGCCGCCGCCAGTTCCTCCAGCCGTTTTCGCAGGCCTGACTCCTTTGGCTCCTGCCGCCGGGTGCGGCAACTCGACCGTCCTAACCCCGCCAGGACACAGGCCCGCCGTTCGCTCAATTCTGGATACGCTTCTCTTATCACGCCTACGGCCCCGCGCCGCTCCGCAGACGTGGCTACTTTTTTGCCAGCACCGTCTTCAGCGCCTGCAGGTCCAGTGCCTGCTCCGCCACCAACGAAGCGCCGCGAGAAACGCAAGATGCCGCCGAAAAGGAAGACGTGGGAGTGATTCCCCTCGGCATTCCCATGCTCGCCGGGCCAGGCTCAATCTCCACCGTGATGGTGCTCATGGCGGAATCAGGCCGCTGGTGGCAGTCGATTCCGGTCTTCGTGGCCATCGCCCTTACGGCTGTTTTTTCATATTGGGTGCTCGCGGCGGCGGACCGCGTACGCCGTTATCTTGGCGAGACTGGGAATCGCATCATGATGCGATTCATGGGGCTGTTGCTGGTGGCGGTGGCCCGTGCAGTTTATGCTGAACGGCCTCGGCGACGTCGGGCTGGTGCGGCTGAAGTGACGGTCAACCCGGACGTTGCCTAAGTGCGGCTATTCGGAATTACGGCGCCGTATTCTTTGTGCCAGTAACCCCTCACCCGTCCCGCGACGCGGTCCACCCTCTCTCCCCCTGAGAGAGGGCCGGTAGTCTTCCTCCTTCGAAACCCCACCCTCTCCCGCGTGGCGGGAGAGGGTGGGTCGCCTTGGCGATCCGGGTGAGGGCGAATCGGATTCGTCACCGAACTTATGAACGCCAGGACTGAGACCGGGAAAACCTCTTTATGCCCTGTGGCCGGGCGTGCTAGTATTAGCGAATAAAAGGCGAATTATAATTCGATTGGCGGAAGGCCTGCAATCCTGAAACGCTGGCCTGCAAGAGGCCTCTTAGCATGACGAACGCCGAAATCAGCCGCAAGGACCGGGAAGCGCTGGCCACCGTTCAGGGGGCTCTCGAAGAAATCCGGGAAAAATTCCGGGGCTCGCCGGAGCGGGGTGGCGTGACCGCTTTTGAGCTTACCCCTGCCCGTGAAGCGCGGCTTGAGCCATTTCCGGAAGGCGTTGCACCCGAGGTTATTGGCGTTCTGCGGGAGCGAGGCATTGAGCAGCTCTATACACACCAAGCCGCGGCTTTCCGTCTGGCTGAAGCGGGCCGCAACGTGGTGATGGTGACGCCGACAGCCTCAGGGAAGACGCTCTGCTATAACTTGCCGATCCTGAATTCTCTGGTTCAGAATCCGGAAGCCAGAGCTCTTTACCTGTTTCCCACCAAGGCGCTCGCGCAAGATCAGCTCGCGGAGCTTAACCGCTGGACCGGGAAGCTCGGGGAACAACTGCGGACTTTCACCTACGATGGCGACACCCCGCAAGACGCCCGCAAGGCCATCCGCGCGCGCGGCAACTTGGTGATTACCAATCCGGATATGCTGCATGCGGGTATTTTGCCCCACCATACGCGCTGGGAGCGGTTGTTTGAGAATCTGCGCTACGTGGTGATCGACGAACTGCATTATTACCGCGGCGTGCTGGGCAGCCACTTGGCCAACATCCTGCGCCGGCTGAAGCGCGTGGCGCAATTTTACGGCAGCCAGCCGCAGTTTCTGTGCGCCTCCGCCACCATCGCCAATCCCAAGGAGCTGACCGAGGCCATCCTGGAAGCGCCGGTAGAGCTGGTAGACGATAACGGGGCGCCATCCTCCGAAAAATACTTTATCTTGTATAATCCACCGGTTGTGAACGCGCAGCTTGGCATCCGGCGCTCGTACCTGAATGAAACGCGCCGCATGGCGAGGGTGTTTCTCAGCCGCGGTCTCGGAACCATCGTTTTTGCCAACAGCCGTCTGGCGGCGGAAATTCTGGTCACGTACTTGAAGGAAGATTTCTCGCGCTCTCCGCTGGGTCCTGAGGTGATCCGCGGTTATCGCGGAGGCTACCTGCCGCTTGAGCGGCGCGAGATTGAGCGCAGCTTGCGCGAAGGGCGGCTTCGAGGGGTCGTGGCGACCAACGCATTGGAGTTGGGGATAGACATCGGCGCCTTGGACGTGGCGGTGCTGGCTGGTTACCCCGGCACGATTGCCTCTACGTGGCAGCGGGCTGGGCGGGCCGGACGCCGCCAGGGAACTGCGGTCGCGGTGCTCGTGGCATCGAGCGCGCCGCTCGACCAGTTCATCGTGCAGCACCCGGAATACTTCTTTGGCCGTTCGCCCGAGCACGGATTTGTGAATCCGGACAATCTGCAAATTCTTCTGAACCATTTGAAATGCGCGGCCTTTGAGCTTCCTCTGCGCGAGGACGAGCAATTCGGCCGCTACGAACTCAAGACGCTCTGTGCATTCCTTGAGGAGAACGGCTTTTTGCACCGATCGAGTGACGGCTGGCACTGGGTCTCGGAATCTTACCCTGCGGACGCCATCAGCCTGCGGTCCGTCTCGTCCGACAATTTCGTGATCGTCGAGACGACGGGAGAGCCAAAGGTAATTGGCGAGACTGGTTTCACGAGCGCTCTCACAACGCTGCACGAGGGCGCCATTTACATCCAGGACGGCGTGCAGCACCACGTTGAACGGCTGGATTATGATGACCGCAAGGCTTACGTGCACCACGTCGAAAGCGAATACTTTACGGATGCGATTTCCTACACCAAGATCACGATTCTTGAGCGTTTTGACTCCGCCGCTGCCGGCGCAGCCCTGAAGAACCACGGCGAAGTGCGCGTGAATACCCAGGTGGTAGGGTTCAAGAAGATCAAGTTTGGAACGATGGAAAATGTGGGCTCGGGCAAACTCGCACTTCCCGAACAGGAGATGCACACCACCGCTTATTGGCTGACGTTGCCCCGCGAAGCAATGGCCACGCTCCCGTACAGCAACACGGAAAAATTGGATGGGATCAACGGACTTGGCTCTGCGCTGCGAGCCGTCGCTACGCTTCTGGTTATGAGCGACGCGCGTGATTTGGGCGTGGCGGTTGGAGAAAATGACAAGCAGAAGGCAGAAAGCCAAAAGCAGAAGCCAGAAGGCCGCGATTCGGACGGTGATGAAGTTCCAACCCAGCATCAGGCTCCGAACGCTGACCGCGGAAACCCGCATTCCGCAGACCCATCTCCGGCGAACTTCTTCGAGCCGAACATCTATCTCTACGATCAGTACCCAGGCGGCATCGGATTCAGCGAGCCGCTCTTCCGCCTGAGCGAACAGTTGATCGAGAAGACGCAGCAGTTGATCGCTGCCTGTCCTTGCGAGGCTGGATGCCCTTCCTGTGTTGGACCCATCGGCGAAGTAGGCGAAAAGGGCAAAGAAGTGGCGCTCGAGATTTTGCGGAAATTGCTCGCCGCGAGTGTTGCATAGTTCCTTGTTCCTCCACGAAACTGGCTGCTGACCATCCGCGGCCAGAGACTGACCATGAATCTTGAAGAGAAACTTCGCCAGCTCAAGCGCACTGCGCAGAAAAGCTCCGAAGACCGCGACCTCGCAGGGCAACTCGAATATTTGCGGATGATGGAGCAGCCTGCAAAGAAGCTTCCAGCCCAACGCGCGCCGCATCAGATCGAAGAATACGTCGAAGGGCGCGTGCAACAGCACGCTTTTGGAGAGTTTTTCGTAGCCGAACAGTCGCTGCCTTTTGGCCGGCCGTATGGCACGGTGCGCATTGGCGACGTGGCTGCTGCAGACCTGGCTGCGCTTAACCTCTTCCTGGAAGGACTGTCTTTGCCCGAAGCATCCCGCCTGGTCTACTTGGATACAGAGACCACAGGCCTCGCGGGAGGCGCCGGAACCTGCGCATTTCTGATCGGGATTGGCATGGTGGAAGGCGCGCAGTTTGTGGTGCGGCAGTTTTTTCTGCGCGAATACACGGAAGAAAAGGCGGCGCTCGCGGCGCTCGCTGAGGCGCTCGACGGGCGCGACGGACTCGTCACCTTTAACGGCAAGACGTTCGACGTGCCGCTGCTTGAGACGCGCTACACGCTCGCGCGGCTCCGCGCGCCCTTCAGCCGGCTGCTTCACCTGGATTTGCTGCATCCGGCGCGGCGGCTATGGAAGCTGCGCCTGGAAAATTGCCAGCTCACGAATCTGGAGCGGCACGTGCTCGGGATTGCGCGCGAAGGAGATGTGCCGGGTTCCGAGATTCCCGGAATCTATTTCGACTATCTCCGCACTGGAGACGCGCGCGGATTGCAACCCGTCTTCTTTCACAACGCGCTGGACATCATCAGCATGGCCGCGCTCGCGGTGGAGATGGCGCGCACTCTGCGCGCCGCACAGGGGGAAGAGTCTGCGGCAAGCCGGGAGTTGCGCACCCAGGCCGGACTGGACCTATTCAGCCTGAGCCGTATTTTTGAGCGCGCTGGCGCCACCGATGTCTCGCTTGCCACCTGCCGGAGGGCGCTCGCCGCGGGCCTGCCTGAGCCGGTGGAACCTCGGGCGTTGTGGCACCTGGCGGCGCAGCACAAGCGGAGAAGGGAATTCGAGGCTGCTGTTGAAATCTGGCGTGATCTCAGCCGCCGCCCTGGCGGCTATGCGGTGGAAGCTTATCGCGAATTGGCGATCCATTTTGAGCACCGCCGGCGGGACGCGCAAAGCGCGCTGGAATTTACCAAGGCGGCGCTCGCGCTGCTTGGAGCGGATGCTCACGCTCGATCCAACGGCCTGGTCCGCGACGAGCACTTGAAGCATTTCACTCACCGCAAAACACGTCTCGAGCGCAAGCTTTCAAGATCGCCCGTCGAAGCGGCTTGAAGGGCGAAGCAGGTTTCTGCGCCGGTGCGCCCGCTGGGTTGGTGATTAGTCTGGCATGCCCTCGTTCTTGCCCAAAGATTTCAGCACTACCGCTTGCTTTCCCACCTTCGTGGTTCCCGTAACGGAATTTGAAGCCACTGTTTCGATCTGGCCCGCCAATTGAAGGTAGGCGGGATCACCCGGCTTCTTACCCGTTCCGCGCTCAACGGTTCCGTTGAAGCGATAGTACTTTTCATGAATCTTGCCGGTACGGAACGATATCTGATTGCCGGTCCGCGTCCCGATTGTAAGAGGATAGCTGAGGATGGCGTCCGATTCCGTCTCGCCCTGAAAGACATCGATATAGCCTTTTAGCATGTTCTCTTCCTGCAGAAGGGAGACTGTGTCCTCGGGGCCGAGGAAGTGATAGCGGCCAGTAATGTTTGGAATAGCGGCGGGCTGCTGCGCTCGCAGCAGGAGCGTGGCTCCAGCCAGCAGCAGAATCGAGGGGATCATCGCCGCCACCATACAACCCCGCCGTGGGGCGTCACCGGTAAAAGAGTGCGAAGGCCGGGCTTTGGGGGTGTGTTTCATGAATAACTTCCTTTCAATTCTCGCTGGCGCGCGGCGGCTGCGGAATCTTCACGGCGCGCCTGCAAACACACCTCCAGTTTAGTCCGCCGTCGGCGGAAGGCACAAGCAAAGCGCCAACTGGCGGTATCGTGCGGCCCCTCCCGTAGAGGTGAAGGCGAGCCGCCGTCAAGGTTCGAACTCCAGCCGAAGCGCAATCTCACCGTTTGCGTCTCCTTTTTGGAGGGTCACATATTTTGTAGTTGGTTCGCCGCTGCCTTGCTGAACAGGTTCGAGGTAGGCTAGGGTAACATCCGCCGGAACCGTGATGCCGAAAGCGACAGGGTTTGAGAAAGTATCGGCAACTTTGATCTGGAAAGGCCCGGTTTGGCCGATCACTTAACCTTCACCATTCCGGGTTGAAGTGTAGTTCGGCGCTCTTGAAATCAGGGGCCTCGCATTTGCCGATCGCGTGGATATGAAATCCATGGAGACCTGCACTAAGTGCTGCTGTTCGGAATTACGGTTACGTATTTCCCCTCACCCGGCGCTCCGCGCCACCCTCTCCCAGGGGAAGAGGGTGGACCGCGTCGCGGGACGGGTGAGGGGTTACTGGCACAAAGAATACGGCGCCGTAATTCCGAACAGCAGCACTTAGCTGGGAAACGTCTAAGACAATCTTGACCCCCGCGCCATGAACTTCCGTAAATCTCGCCACGCCGATCTTGCGTCCCTTGGAGTTATAGATTTCGGCTCTGGCGGCTTTTGAGTTCATCTGGCCGAAAAGAGCGCTGGCAACCAGAGGCATAAGTGCGACTTCCACGACTATGACCTTTATTTTCATGTGTTTGCCATCATCCACCTATTGTCAGGATTGGTTATATAGACTCCGGTACCTGTCCTCTCGTTCCATTGACAAACAACCTATGCCCCCTCATAAAGGTAGAGAAGACTGCGGAGAGGGTTTTCTGACGCTGCTTCTTTAGCCGCCTGAAACTTGACAGAATACATGGTGATGGACAGTCCTGGAGGGAGAAAGATGAGAAGGGTATCCCAGCAATTCTGGTATGCGTGCGCGGTGTTAATTTTGTGGCTTTGCTTTGTGCCCAGCGCTTTCTCTAATACCGTCAGCATGACACTTATAAGCCCAGGATCAAATGTTCTGGGAACCAACGTTTTGGATGGAGTGTACGTTGGCCCGTACACTGCCACGATCAACGGCGTCTCGACGCCAGTAATATGTGATGATTACGGCGATGAGTCCTACATTCCCGAGACTTGGACCGCTAATGTAAGCACATTTTCGAATCTGAGCGGCGCTAAATGGGCACAAGGACAATCGAATCAAACGCAGCTTTACGAAGAAGCGGCGTGGCTGATTCAGCAAATGTACTCCCCCGCCAATTCGAGCCAAGTAGGTGAGATTCAGTTTGCAGTCTGGGGTCTGTTTGATAGCAGTGCTATTACCAATTTGTCGAGCTACAATTCGGCCGATGGCAAGAGTGCGAGCAATTGGCTGACCGATGCTGGCAAGCAATCCTTCACGCCGGGTGAATTTTCGGATTTCTCCATATATACTACCCCTACCGGCGCCACGCCTACTTGCGGCGGCTCTCCCTGCCCGAGCTCGCCGCCACAGGAATTTATGACGTACAGCACGCCCGAGCCATCAGTCGTAATCATTTTAGCCGCTGACTTGTTGCTTTTCGGTTTGGCAGTTGTATTTCTGCGCCGGCGGGGCTATTTGGCTTTCAGTGATTAGCCCGGCTGGGCTAAGGTTCCCGAGCGCCGGTGTGATAGTTGGGTTCACGCTTCGAGCAATGAAGATTACATTTTAACTTGCCTCTATAGGGGCCCCTCACTGAGCCTGTGGGACTTCCTCTTTCCATGGAGAGGGAGCTAATCCCAACTTCCCCTCTTCTTTTCCCCCCTCAGGAGAGGGGCAGGCTGTGAGGGTGCTGCTTTTCTAGGGAGTAGGGATCACCGCGGACACTTGGCTCGAATAGGCGCTCTCGACGCTTCCTTGTCCTACTGCGGTTGCGACGTAGTAGTCGGTTTGACCCGCTGATACGTTCGCATCGGCGTAAGATGTTCCGGCGATCACGGTGCTATTGATTTTAGTGTAGGGACCTCCGCTCGTCTGAGAACGGTAGATGTTGTATCCGATCACTCCGGAGGTGGAGCTCGCGGCCCATGTGAGCGTTACCGAGTGCGTTGGTACTGAAGAAAGTGAGCCCCCGCCAATGATATTGCCGCCTCCCGTCGCCGAGTTCTGGGGATAGGAAGAAATCGATAGTAAAGCCAGTAAACAAAGGAGAGTCAGGCCTCTTTTCATGATGTGATCACCTCATATTCACGTGTTATGCCCCGATCGCCGCGGAGCGCAGGGTTGCCATGGATTCACTTTTGATCTGAGACACGCGCCCCTCGGTCACTCCCAAGTCGTACGCGATCAAGTTTTGCGGTGTTTCGCGCACCATTCCCCAGACCACGGTTCTTTGCTGAGAGGAGAGGCGGCCAACCAGCCTCTCGAAATCAATGCGGGCCTCTGCGCGTGCAAGTTCCGTGCAACGTGTAGGCGTGAACTCAAGTTTGGACTCGTCGGCTCGCGTCACCACCTCGCCCTTCCGGATGTACGGAAAAGAGCGAAGGAAGTCATACATTGCTCCCCTGATGCGCCGGGTAAAGTAGGTTTGTGGCGCCGAAAGGCTTGGATCGAAACGGTCGATTGCTACGATTAACCCCAAGGCCCCGCTTTGAAACAGGTCGTCGACATCGATGACTAGAAGCTTCGTTAGGCTGCCCAGCCGTCTGAACTCGCTGACGGCGATGCGGCGCACTAACGGCAACCATGTCGTGATCGATTCATCGCGTGCGTCGGAATCAAGCCTTACTGAATTCTTCAATTCGGATTCCCCGTGCAGTGGTAATTGAACGTGATCGTTGCTGCGGCGCTCACGTTAGCTGTTACCGTAGTTGCAGTTGTTGTCACCCAGTATCTCTGCCCGCTTCCCGGGTCGCTTGTTGGAGTTAAAACACAAATAGGAGCCGAGTTAAACGTCACAGAAAAGGTATGACTTGCCGATGTTGCTGATGAGAGTGAAACCGTCCCGGCGATATCCCCGTTGGCTGAATTTTGGTTTAGGTGACCCAAATGCGTCGAGACGACTTGCGGAGCGTTCGCCGAGCCGCTGAGGTCTCCGGCGAGCTGTGGAATTGAGACAAACGCGCCGCCATTGAGGGAGATCTGGGCTGAATGGGAGGTTGTATCGCCCAGGCAAAGCACGTCTTTGCCCGCAGTCGCGCCGGAGCAGGTTCCTTCCGCGCCGGTGAGACTGAAGGGGCCCGAAGTGGTGGATGTGAACGAGGTTGCCGTAACGTTGCCTAACGCATCGACCTTGAACAGATCGTCCGTCCCGGCTGCGTTCTGGAAATGGATCAGGTTTCCGGTGGGCGCGTTGTCGGTGGTGCGTTTACCGTAGAGGGTGTCATTGCCGTTAGCAAGCTGATTCAGAGTCAGCAGACCGGTGCCGGAAGCATAAGTGAAGTTGGAAGCTCCGGCAAAAGCGCCGCTGTTGTTAAACTGGAGTTGGGTATTTGCGCCGCCGGGCGTGGCAGATCCACCGCAGGCGCCCCATACAGCGGTCGAGCCGTTGCTGGTCAAGCATTGGCCGCTGGTTCCCAGGGCTAAGTTCCCGTAGGTATTGGTTCCTGTACCAACAATCACTCCACCCTTGGCCGTGACCGGTGCCAAGGCATTAAAGGCCGTGCTCGCAGTATTGTGGCCCGTTCCCCCCTGCGCAATCGGCAACGGCGAGGACAGATGAGTGGCGGTAACCTTGGGAACTGCCGCCGTGCCGCCGAAATCTCCGGCGAGTTGTAAAATCCCCTGCGTAGTCGAACTGGCGGAGGGAAGAGTAGAAGGAATCCATTGAGTTCCGTTCCATTGCAGGACTTGGTTCGAGGCCGGCGCCACCGTTGAAAGCGGGTGGCCTTGCAGCGCCACCACTGTGGGGGCGCTAGCCGAGCCGCCGATGTCTCCGGCGAGCTGTGGGATCGAGACAAACGCGCCGCCATTGAGGGAGAGCTGGGCTGAATGGGAGGTTGCGTCGCCCAGGCAAAGCACGTCTTTGCCTGCCGCCGCGCCGGAGCAGGTTCCTTCCGCGCCGGTGAGACTGAAGGACCCCGAAGTGGTGGATGTGAACGAGGTTGCCGTAACGTTGCCTAACGCATCGACCTTGAACAGATCGGCCGTCCCGGCTGCGTTCTGAAAATGGATGAGGTTTCCGGTAGGCGAGCTGTCGGTGGTGCGTTTACCGTAGAAGGTATCATTGCCGTTAGCAAGCTGATTCAGAGTCAGCAGACCGGTGCCGGAAGCATAAGTGAAGTTGGAGGCTCCGGCAAAAGCGCCGCCGTTGTTAAACTGGAGTTGGGTATTTGCGCCGCCGGGTGTTCCCCCGCCGTTTGGGCACGGGGCAAAAGCGGGATCGGCA
>NFUN01000004.1 GCA_002197525.1 Acidobacteria subdivision 13 bacterium RH2 MAG17b
CGGGTTGGGAGGATTGCCGGGTGCCGGAAAGGCGAAGCCTTTCCGCACAGCAAGCGGCGGAGCCGCAGAACACTTCGCGAAAGGCAGACCGTAATTTGGACAAGCTTGGTCTGTGACCGCCGCACCAGCCGCAGTTGTCACACAGACTCTAAAGCCGCCTCACCATTCACACTGCCCCACAGCCGGGCAGAGTGCGAACTGCGCCATGCTTCCCGGATGCTGTTACAATCGGAAGCTATATTGGGGGGCATACGACCTATGACACCACCTGATCCTTCACCGGTAGTTGATCTGATTGACGCCTTCCGGCGCTCGAAGATTATGTTTACGGCAGTCTCGCTTGGCGTCTTTGACCGCCTGGCAGACGGCGCCGCGGACCTCGCCACGCTTGCCCAAGCGACAGGAGCCAACGCAGACGCCCTCGAGCGGCTGCTCGACGCCTGCGCCGGCTTGGGCCTGCTCCGCAAAGAGGCGGGAAAATATTCCAACCAGCCCGTGGCGGACGCTTACCTGCGCCGTTCAAGCCCGACGACCTTCGCGGGTTACGTCATGTATTCCCACCGCGCCCTTTACCCGCTGTGGGGGAATCTTGAGGACGCCGTCCGTGAAGGCAGCCACAGATGGGAGCAGACGTTCGGAGCGAAAGGGCCGATCTTCGATCACTTTTTCCAGAGCGAAGACGCGAAGCGCGATTTTCTGATGGGGATGAACGGATTTGGACTGCTGAGCTCGCCACGGGTTGTGGACGCTTTCGACTTGGGCAAGTTCCGCCGCCTGGTAGACCTCGGCGGCGCCACGGGCCACCTTGCCATCACGGCCTGCCGGCGTTACCCGAATCTACGCACCGCGGTCTTTGACCTACCCGCCGTAATCGAGATGACGCGCGAATACGTGCAACGAGCGGGGCTGCTGGACCGGATCGACCTGATCGCAGGAGACTTTTTCAAAGACGCGCTTCCCGAAGCTGATCTCTTTTCACTTGGCCGCATCGTGCACGATTGGTCTGAAGAGAAGATTCGCAAACTCTTGAAAAAGATTTATGACCGGTTGCCGCGCGGCGGCGCGCTGCTGATCGCGGAGAGATTGCTGAGCGAGGACAAAACCGGCCCGATGGGCGCGTTGACGCAATCACTGAACATGCTGGTTTGCACGGAAGGAAAAGAGCGGACGCTCGCGGAATACGCCGCGCTGCTGCGCGAAATCGGTTTTTCCGATGTTCAGGGGCGCAACACCGGAGCGCCCTTGGACGCCGTGCTGGCAACCAAGTGATGGGCCTCTGCCTCTACCGACTGGCTCACAGGGGGCGCTGCGGTGGTTAATTGGGCGGGCCGGCGGCGGGTTGGGCGAAGACAACTCCACGCACCGGAGACCCACTCGCAATGGGTACGGGTTCCGGCTCGAGGGCGTAGTCCAGCGCCTCTTGAATCGTATGGATATAGTGAAGCTTGAGATCGCCGAGGAGTTCGGGGGACAAGTCCTCCTGGGCGTTCGGCTCGTTTTCCGCCGGCAACAGCACCTCAGTCACGCCCGCGCGCTTGGCTGCAAGCGCCTTCTCTTTGATCCCGCCGACGGGCAGCACCTGCCCGCTTAACGTGATTTCGCCGGTCATGGCTAAGCGCTCGCGCAGCGGACGCCGTGTGAGCGCAGAAACCAGCGCCGTGACCATGGTGACGCCTGCCGAGGGGCCGTCTTTGGGAATGGCCCCGGCAGGCACGTGGATGTGGATGTCCGAGGATTGGAAGAAGTCCGCGTCGATGCCGTAATCGGCCGCGTGGCTGCGCACCCAAGCGAGCGCCGCCTGCATGGACTCCTGCATCACCTGGCCTAGTTGCCCCGTCATGGTGAAGTTCTTGCCGCCTTTCATGACGGTCACTTCCACAAAGAGCACATCGCCGCCTGTGGGCGTCCAGGCGAGGCCCACGGCCACGCCCGGCTTGCGGGTGCGGTCCACGATTTCGGTCTCCAGGCGGTAGCGAGGCACGCCCAGAAATTCCGCGATGTTCTGCGGGCTGACCAGCAGTTTTTCCGTTTTCCCTTCGGCGATGCGGCGAGCCTGCTTGCGGCAAATTGTGGCGAGCTCCCGCTCAAGGTTCCGCACTCCCGCCTCGCGGGTGTGGTGCCGGATCACGTGAGCCAGCGCTTCGCGCGTGAACTCGATCTGTTCGCCGTTGCGGATGCCATGCTCTTCCGTCTGCTTCGGGATGAGATGGCGGAACGCAATTTCGATCTTCTCGTGTTCGGTGTACCCTTGCAGCTCCAAAACTTCCATGCGGTCGAGCAAGGGGGGTGGAATGGTATCCAGCACGTTCGCCGTGCATACGAAGAGAACCTTCGACAGATCGAACTGCACATCCAGATAATTGTCGCGGAAGGTGGAGTTTTGCTCCGGATCGAGAACTTCGAGCATGGCCGAAGATGGATCGCCGCGAAAGTCGCGTCCGATCTTATCCACTTCATCGAGCACGAAGACAGGATCCCGGGTTTCAGCACGCCGGATGCCTTGAATGATCTGTCCGGGCAGCGCGCCGATGTAAGTGCGGCGATGGCCTCGGATTTCCGCCTCGTCGTGGATGCCGCCGAGCGACATGCGCACGAATTTGCGATCCAGCGATTTGGCCACAGACTTCGCCAGCGAAGTCTTACCCACGCCCGGAGGCCCCACCAGGCAAAGGATGGGCCCTTTCAGTTGCGGCTTGAGCTGAAGGACCGCCAGATAATCCAGGATGCGCTCCTTCACTTTCTCAAGGTCGTAGTGGTCCTCATCCAGCACTTGCTTGGCCTTGCGGATGTCCACCTTGAGTTCGCTCACCTTGTTCCAGGGCAGCACTACAAGCCAGTCGAGGTAAGTGCGAGTGACGTGATAGTCCGCCGCGGCAGGAGACATTTTCGAAAGGCGGCCGAGTTCGCGGTGCGCCTCTTTTTTGGCTTCCTCATGCATGCCGGAGGCTTCAATCTTGTCGCGCAACTCCTCGATCTCGTGCTGCTCGTCGGCCTCGCCAAGCTCCTTTTGAATCGCCTTCATCTGCTCGCGCAAGTAATATTCCCGCTGGCTTGCCGTAACCTGATCCTGCACGTCGGACTGAATCTTGGAGCGCAGTTGCTGCACCTCCATTTCACGCGCCAGGTGGCGGTTCAGCCGGTCGAGCCGCGACACAAGATCGAGGCTCTCGAGCAATTCTTGTTTCTCGGTGTTCGAAATCGAGGGCAGATTGGTGGCGATAAAATCCGCCAGGCGCGACGGCTCCTCAATGTTCATCACCACGGTTTGAAGATCGTCCGACAGGCTGGGGGAAAGCTGCACGACCTGCTGGAAGAGCGTGGTGACGCTGCGCACCAGCGCGTCAAACCCGGGAGCCTCCGCCGGGGGAAGCACGTCCTCAAGCGGCTTCACACGAGCGCGCAGATAGGGTTCAACGCCGATAACCTCTTCGACGGCGATCCGGTGCAGGCCTTCGACAAAAACGAAGAGGTTCTGGGTGGGCAGCTTGATGATCTTGTGAACGTAAGCGGCCGTTCCGATCTGGTAAAGGTCTACCGGCTGAGGGTTATCCACGCGCGGGTCCCGCTGCGCGACAACCCCGATGAATTTATCCTCGCCCTCAAGCTCACTGATGAGCTTGAGCGAGCTTTCGCGCCCCACCGTAAGCGGCAAAATGGCATTCGGGAAAAGCACGGTCTCACGAACCGGCAGGATAGGCAGTTCGGTAATCTCACTTGGCTTCTTGTTACTTTTGGCCGCCATGGGCAAAAGACCTCGTTATTCAGGCGCCGCAGCTCGATTGCTGGCAGCAATGCCGATTTGGTTATCTTACAAGCTATAGTCCGCGCGCGCAGGCTGTTTGAGCAAAAAATCGCTCAAGGAGCGGGAAGGGTGATTACCTTTCGTAAACACCCTTCCCCTAATCCCTGAGTATTTAGATGCAATGGCCACCCCGCCGGTTCACTGCCTTCGGGTTGGATATATCGTTGAACGGTGCGACTTACTCATGGCACCCGTTCCCCGGGATCATGAGAGCGCTAAACCATGGGTCTCACGCCCCGGAGAGCGGGGGCTTGAAGCTTATTTTCCGGACGTAAAGCGCCGTTCCGCCTCAGCCCAGTTCAGAACGTTCCACCAGGCGCCAATGTACTCGGCGCGGCGGTTCTGATACTTCAGGTAGTAGGCGTGCTCCCAGACGTCCAGCCCGATCACCGGGAATTTCCCTTCCATGAGCGGGTTGTCCTGGTTGGCTGTTGAAGTGATTTCAAGCTTGCCCGAGGAGTCCTTCAGCAGCCACGCCCACCCGGAGCCGAAGCGCCCGGCCGCAGCCGCGTTAAATTTCTCCTTGAATTGGTCGAAGCCGCCGAAGGCGCTCTGGATCGCAGCGGCCAGTTTTCCAGTGGGCTGCCCGCCAGCCTTGGGCGCCAGAATTTGCCAGAACATCGAGTGGTTGGCGTGGCCCCCGCCGTTGTTGCGAACGGCCGTCTTGACATTATCGGGAACAATAGCGCAGTTGTTTGCGAGCAGCTCTTCCACGGTCTTACCCGCGAGTTGAGGTGCCGCTTCAATGGCCTTATTCAGGTTCGCGACGTAGGCGCCGTGGTGCCCATCGTGATGAATCTCCATAGTTCGTTTGTCAATATACGGCTCGAGCGCGTCCGCGGCGTAGGGTAGTGGCGGAAGTGTGAATGGCATGATGCCTCCTTGAGCAGTCGATGCAGTTGACATGAAAAATCTCCTTTCTTAAAAAGCCTCATCAGAGCAGTTTGCGAAAAGGACAGCGCTGCTCCCTTTAATAGATTCCTGGAAGCGATTTGTGGTTTTCGCGCGCTTCTATTATAGCGCTCTGAGCGCGCCAGGCAACTTGCGGGCGGATTAGCCTTCAGGCGAGTGCCGCCGGATGCCAATTGTCCTCTCGCAACGCGCCATTCCAGCGGAGACAAGTCACCTTGCACGTAATTTGATTTCCGGTGAGCGCCCAAGCTGAGCGAGCCAACACCAAAGTGTGCGATGAGTAACGCACTACCCAGCATTGAGAGATTTTTTCAGGAACCCCCGGAGAGATGGATATTTACAGCGGCGGGACCGACTGCGTCACCACCTGCTCGATTTGTCTCAAGGCCGCTGCGCGCGACGGCTCCGCGAGATCACTAAGCTGATTTTCCGCATGGATAAACGTCACCTCAGTCAACCCGATAAAGCCGAGGATGTGGCGCAGGTATGGCTCCTGAAAATCTATCCGGGCACGAGGCGTGTTGCCGGGATAAGCGCCGCCCCGCGACGTGATGACCACTACCTTTTTGCCGCTTATGAGCCCCTTGGGGCCATTCGCGCCATAGTTGACAGTCTTGCCGACGCGCACAACCTGGTCAATCCACGCCTTGAGCGAGGACGGAATCGAAAAGTTATACATCGGCACGCCTATCACGATGGTATCTGCCGAGACAAGCTCGTCAATCAGCGCGTCCGATACGAAGAGAGCCTGTTGCTGGGCCGGCGTGCGTTTCGAGGGGTCTGTATACGCGGCCTGCGTCCATTCATCGGTAACCAGCGGGAGTGACGTTGTGGCTAAATCAAGCTCCACCACTTCGCCCTCTGGATGTTCCTTTTTCCACGCTTCCGTATACTTGGCCGTCAAATCCCGCGAGATTGAACTCCGGCGGGCGCTGGAATTGATTCGAAGCAGTCTCATAAGAGCCTCCTGGTATTTGCTTGCATTGTTTTATTAAACCATTTACATATGTACAAATATCAATGTATTAGGCCTGCCCCTGCGCTTTTAGCGCTTCTTGCCTACCTGGTAAAACCAGCCGTTCCCCGAACCTTGCGCATCCGTCGCGATTGCTTGACGGCGCTAGGCACAAGGCGCTCCGGAAGAGACTCCAAAATGCTGCTGACTAGAGTCCGGTCAAGAGAGATGAAGTGGTGCTGGCCTTTTTCGCGCACTACCAACAAGCCCGCATCGCTCAGTATCTTGAGGTGATGCGAGATCGTAGGTTGGGCCAGAGGAAACCGCTCGCCAAGCTGGCCGCATGAAAGCTCGCCGGCCGCAGCGATCTCTTGAACCATCTGGAATCGCTTGGGGTCGGCTAGGGCCTTCAGAACCCGAACCAGTTCGCGATCATCCATGGGCTGCATTTGTTTCATTGATATATTTCTATATATAAAACGACTCTTTGTCAAGCTCAAAAAGGAGGCGGCGCTGGCGAATCCTTTTACAGTATCGCTCCGGCAAGGCCAGTGCGCCGCACTGAATTAGCCGCGTTACGGAGATTCAAGTGTAGCTATAGTCCACGTAAATAGGTTCGGTACGCCGGGATCAGACTATCGGGCCGCACGTGGCTCCGCCGGACCGTTTTGAAGCAGCGGTAAGTTCCGTATAATCGTTAGTGCAGCGAAGGGTGGTTTCTAACCCAATGGAAGCGGGCGGCTGCCTATGAGCCGTGCGATCCGGAATGGCGCACCCAGAACCGCCAAGAATCAGAGGATTAGCGTCACATTTCCGCAGCTTTGGAGAAAACGAATTAAGCTTCGCTTATTCAAGTTGTCACGGCTAAGCATTTCCCCGCGAACTGCCGTAGCTGCCGCCGCTCTCGCGGGAATGCTGCTGATCTTCTGGCCCGCGCGGCGATTGCAAAGCGAAAACTTTGTCTTTTATCTTCCCCAGGGGAGCAAGGTGATGCCTGCGGAGGCCGCGAATGGTACGGTCTATTTGCCTCTGCTCCCGGTGCTCAACCTCAACGGGCAGGTCAGCGGGCTGCAAGAGAAGCGGAACGAGCTTCAGGTGTGGTTCGGCGGCGCGCATCTACAATTGCGGCTCAGGCAAAGCAAAATACGGCTGGGCAAGCGCACCGTGGACCTGTTCCAGCCGGTACTCCGGTCGAACGGCCAGTGGCTGGTTCCGGTGAGCTTTCTGACCTTGGTGGTTCCGAGTCTGGCCGGTGAGAACGTGCTCTATCAGGCGGGAACTCACCGCGCGTTTATAGGAAACATACATCCGGTTTCTTATACCGTTCGCTTGCAGAGCCAGCCTTCCGGAGCCAAGCTAGTGGTTCAGTTTACTGGCAAGGTGGGTATTCAAACGGCTTCCACGAATGGAACCTGGGTTATCTTTTTGAGCGGCCCGCCCGTTGCGCCGATGGAGCGCGTTGTTCGATTTCACGATCCCTACATCAAAGAGTTACGTTTTGACGATCAGGACGGCCGGCCCAAACTGATTCTGAAGCCGACGGAAGTTGGGCTGAATTTCTATTCCCAGCTTACGCAAGGACAGCAGGTGCTGGTGGCAGATCTGGTGAAACCGGCGGGCATGCCTGCGCCACCTGAACAGCAGACTGCGGCCGCGACTTCTCCCGCGATCAAGTCTGGTGCGGCCGCCGCGCCTGCGCCCGTACCGACCCAGATTGGGACTCCGCTGCCTGCTGTCGTGCTGGACGCAGGCCACGGCGGCCCGGACTCTGGAGCCAGAAGCCGCGACGGCATCCTGGAGAAGAACGTGGCGGCCAACATGGCGCAAAAAGTGGCAGCGGCGCTCCAGGCGGCGGGAAAGTGCCGCGTCGTGATGACACGCATTGGCGACGCTGACCCAAGCTTTGAGCAGCGGAGCCTCACCGCCAATACAACCCGTCCGGTTGCATTCGTGACTTTTCACGCCGGAGAGCTTGGCGACCGTTCGCCGGTGATTGCGGTTTACACTTATCAGCCGCCCTCGCCTGCCCCTGCTTCGGGAATGGGCTCTCCGTTTTTCGTTCCTTGGGACTGGGTGCAGGAAGCCGAGCAGGCTCCGAGCCGCCAACTTGCGCAAATTTTCGAACAGCACTTTTCACAGATAGCCGGAGCCATTGTGCCGCCCTTGACACAGGCGCCCGTCCGCCAGCTCCGCAGCATTAACGCTCCCGCCGTGGCCGTGGAAGTGGGCACCCTTTCTCCAACGGAAGACGCAGGCGTGATCGCCCAGGATAGCTTCGAGCAGCAGGTGGCGAACGCGGCGGCGGCGGCGTTGGAACAATTTCTGGGAGCGCCGACTCTGCCATGAGCAAACGCAACCTTATTCTGCTCCTCTTCGCGATTCCCGTCCTGGTGGCGGGAGGCTTCTATTTGCGGGCGCTTGTGCGCCATACTTTCTTTCAAAGCGCCGCGAAACCGGAGGGCGAAATGCAAGCCCGGCTTCGCCAGCAGGCGTTGCAGTCCGAGTCGAGCGTGAAGGAGGCCGTGGTCCTTTACTTTCCGGACTTTGATACCGGCGCGCTGGACCAGGAAGCACGGGTAATGGCGCTTGCACCGGACAACGAAGATCGCATCCGCCAGATCGTGCTGGCGCTGATTGAAGGCCCGGCGCAAGGCCACGCGCGGGCGCTGCCTGAGTCGGCTGCGCTGCGGGCTGTGTTTATCACCTCCGGCGGCGACGCTTATCTGGATTTTTCGAGCGGCGTTACTCAGGATTTTCCGGTGGGAATCACCAGCGAGACGCTGGCGATTTACTCCGTTGTTGATTCCTTGACCGCGAACGTTCCGGCCGTAAAGCGGGTTAGATTTCTGGTTCAGGGCCAGGAAGCAGACACGCTGGACGGGCACGCGGACCTGACTGGCTTTTATACATCTAATTTGCCGCAGCCTGCGGCAACACCCTTGAACCCATGAGGTTTTATGCTCTCTACCCCAAAACAAATCTCCGGACTGCTCTATTCGGGCGGTAAACTGATGCGCTCCGGCCAACGCGGGAGCGCTGAGCTGCGGCCTATTGAAATCATTCCGCATTTTATCTCAAGCGCGGAAGGCTCCGCCTTGATTCGCCTGGGCGAAACCCAGGTGATTTGTACCGCCTCGATTGATGATGGCGTGCCCCCGTTTCTTAAGGGAAGCGGGAAGGGATGGATCACGAGCGAATACGGAATGATCCCGCGCTCGACAGACACTCGCACTCCTCGCGAGGTGACGAAGGGCCGCCAGGGCGGCCGTAGCATGGAAATTCAGCGACTGATCGGCCGCGCTTTGCGCGCAGTGACGGATCTTGAGAGTCTCGGCGAACGGACCGTATGGATCGACTGTGACGTAATCCGTGCTGACGGAGGCACCCGCACCGCTTCCATCACCGGCGCGCTCGTGGCCCTAGGTCTGGGTCTCCAAAAACTCCGTGAAATGAAAACGCTTCGCCGTATTCCCCTAAAAGATTATGTCGCGGCGATCAGCGTGGGCATGGTGGGAGGAGAAATCTTGCTCGATCTAGACTACGCGGAGGATTCGCACGCCGATGTGGATGTGAATGTGGCGATGACGGCAGCCGGACGCCTGGTGGAGGTCCAGGCAACCGCCGAAGGGCGGCCTTACAGCTTGGAAGATCTCAACCGCTTTATCGAAGCGGCGCGCCCGGGTATTGAAAAACTGCACGCCCTTCAACGCTCCATATTGCAGTTCGAGTTTTCGGCCGGTGCATGAATGATCCCATCACAGTAACGAAACTCTATCTTGCCTCGACGAACCCAGGCAAACTCCGGGAATTCCAGCTCGCGGCGCGCGAGCGCGGCCTCGCCGTTGAACCGTTACCCGACATTCGAAACCTACCACTTTGCGTCGAAGACAGAGACACGTTTGAGGCCAATGCGCGCAAGAAGGCTTTGCATTACGCGGCATTCGCCGAAGGGATGGTGTTTGCTGACGACTCGGGAATTTGCGTGGACGCGCTCGGTGGCGCGCCGGGAGTTTATTCCGCCCGCTACGCGGGGCCGGAAGCGACGGATGAAGAGAACAATCGGAGGTTGATGCAGGAACTCGCCCGATCCTCGCAGTCCGGTTCTTCGCAAGCCCTCCGCGCGCCGATCGCGGGGCCTGACTCTTGGGGTTATCCCGCGCATTACGTTTGCGTGGTGGCTGTGGCCGAAGGCCGCGCCATCCGTCTTGTTACGGAAGGCCAAGTCAGCGGCCTTCTGATAGAAAACCCTCGCGGCACGGGCGGTTTCGGTTACGACCCTTACTTTTTCTATCCGCCGCTCGGCCGGACTTTCGCTGAACTCAGCGCCGAGTCAAAATTTGCTGTTTCTCACCGCGGGATCGCTTTCCGGAAGCTTTTGGACGCGCTCGCGCCGAGGCCCGCGCCGCACTGAGCGGTGTTTTCATCGCCGCGGCGCTAACTCGCAGCGATTCAAACTCCAGCGAACGCTTGGAGGGCTGGACGGTCCTGAATCACAAGCGTGGACCCCTTCACGCTAACCAACCGCCGGTGGCGGAATTCGCTGAGTGTGCGGGTGACGGTTTCGCGCGAGAGTCCAACCAGTTGCCCGATCTCTTCATGGGTAAGCGTGAATTTGACGCGGTTTTCTTGCTGCGCCGGCCGGCCGGCGGAAGCCCATTCGAGCAGCAATCCCGCCAGTTTGCCCGTCGCCGAATGCGATAGTCCAAGGGATCGCACCTGCTGGCAAGCCGCCTGGTAGTTTTCGCTTAGCTGTTCTGCGGCGCGTAATGAAGCTTCCGGATGTTGACGGAGGAAGCGCAGGAAATCATCGCGCCTCACGAAACTCGTTTGTGAAGGCTCGAGCGTCTCGGCCGTCGCCTGATAGGACTTGCCGGAAACGACGGCGTGCAGGCCCATCACTTCTCCCGCGTTTACGATGCGGAGGATTACCATTTTGCCGTCGCTTGATGTGATCGAGAGCTTCACGCGCCCCTTACACAGTAGGAAGGCGCCGCGCGGCCGCTCTTGTTCCGAGAAAAGCACAGCTCCGGAAGGATACGCGGCGCTGAAGCTGATAGCATCAAAAGCCTTGAGCGCGGCCTCGGGGAGATTGCAGAAGAACCCATCTCCCTTGATCGCACAACTCTGGCATCCACCCGTCATCTCAAAACCGTATGATGTGCGCATTGTATATCTCCTTTCCGCGCCTATCGGCTCCCGGCGGAAGACTCTACTTCCTCCAGGATGTATTTGGTCAACAACCGCGCATTCATGAACACGGCGCCCTCTTCAAACATGGAAGCCAGTAGCTGCCTGCCTTCCAGATCAACGTAAGCGACCTCTCCGAGGTCAACCCGCACGGGCTTCGCGGGATACCTGCCAATTACTTCATCCCAGACCCGTCGCAGCTCGCGCACCCAAGGGCCAGCGACCTTTCCGCTAAGTTTCAGAGTCGACGGCTTCGAACCGTTCTCAAACGTAATCTTTAGCACCGTTGAATCCTCCTGGTAGCCAATTCATGCGACAGCCGCGCGCCTAGCTGTCGGGTACCCGCTTTGCATCCCCTCCCGGATCGCATCATGCATTACATCTCGCAGTAGAGTAGCTTCAAAGGGAGGCACGATAAAGTGCTTGGCTCCGCGCTCAAGCACATCTAAATAAAGCTTGATGTCCACCAGGCGCGAAACAACAATTACGTCAACATGAGCGGGAGCCTTCAGCGCCAGTTGTAGAACATTTTCCCAATCTCCGTCGGGCAAGGAAGTATCGGTGAAAATGATCTGCGGCGGCGCCGGGTGCCTTAACACATCTTGAGCCTCGGCGAACGACCGGGCCCAGAGAATCTCAAAACCCTGTTCTTCGAGCGCGCTACGCAGCGCTTTGAAATGTTGCCCTTCTCCGGTGACAAGGAGCGCTTGTATCAGGGTTCCCATGAATCTTTACTCCCTTTTTCATTTGGGGGCGTCGCGCGACGGAGCACATTCGGGAGGAGAAAAATCCTCCGTTATGGCTTTCGACGCCCCCTTGGCCTAATGAGTGTGCATGCGCGTTTCCATTTCAGCGCCTGAGAGACGAAGTAAGGCGAAGAAGCGCTGGTGAAGTCCGGCTGAAAGTGGTTAATGGGCGATCTTATCAAACTGGCTCGAATGGTGTTATTGAGAGGGAAACACGGAGGACTGGCCGTCTGAATTTATTATGCCAAGGCAGGGAGACCTATAGAAAGTTGGCGCAAAAAGGCCACATAAGCAACGCGTGACAGTGACCGCATACTGTCACGTGACAGCGGGCTGTCACAAGTCTTCGCGCTTGATTCCGAGCTTCTTCATCTTGAAGTTGAGCGTCGTTCGCTTGAGGCCCAGACGCGCGGCCGCGCCGTGTGGGCCGCCGATCACACCTTGAGTCTCGCGCAGAATGCGGAGGATAAGCTCGCGCTCGGTATCTTTGAGCGTTGAATCCGAAGAAGATGATTCAGGCTCGGCGACCAGCTCCAGTTCACTGACGGGCACCCGCAAAGCCGGACCCCGGGAAAGAATCACTGCCCGCTCAATAAGATTTTCAAGTTCTCTCACGTTGCCGGGCCACGGATAGCGTGACAGCAGTTCTAGTGTTTCAGGCGGGATATGGTCGATACGCTTGTTCATGCGGTGGGCGTGTTTTTGAGCAAAGTAATGGGCCAGGACGGGGATGTCTTCGGGCCGGTGGCGTAAGGGAGGAATCACGATCGGGAAGACTTTGAGACGGTAATAAAGATCGCTTCGGAACCGGCGCTCTTTCACCATCTGCTCCAAGTCCTGGTTGGTGGCGGCTACAAGCCGCACGTCCACAGGGATGGTTCGGGTGCCGCCTACCCTCTCAAACTCCCTTTCCTGAATCGCGCGGAGCAGCTTCGGCTGAAGTTCGGGCGGCAGGTCGCCGACTTCATCAAGAAACAGCGTTCCGCGGTGCGCAAGCTCCAGGCGTCCTATTTTCTGGGCGATAGCGCCCGTGAAAGCGCCCCTTTCGTGACCGAACAGTTCGCTCTCAAGCAGCCCGGCAGGGATCGCCGCACAGTTGAGTGTTACGAACGTGCGTTCGCGCCGTCCGCTCAAATTATGAATGGCGCGTGCAATCAACTCTTTCCCGGTTCCCGTCTCGCCAAGAATCAGCACGGTAGCGCCGGTCGGAGCTACCGTTTCAACTTGCTTCAAAATGCGCTTAATCGGCGCACTCTGCCCGACGATTTCCTCAAAGTTGTACTCGGTGCGGAGTTCGTCTTCGAGGTACTGCTTTTCCTCCGCCAGGCGGTCGTTCAATTCGGTTATCTGGCGGAACGCCATAGCGTTATCGACGGCCAAGGCTACCTGGTTGGCTACTTGGCTGAGGAGATTCAGGTTAGCATCAGAAAAGGCGCTCTCGCGTAAGCTCCCGACTCCCAGAGCCCCTAGGACGCGTCCATGACTGATGAGAGGCAACCAGCACCCGGACTTCACCCCGGCATCCACCAAATGCCGTATCACCATGTTCGGAAAGCGTTCCGGGTCGAATCGGTCCAGTACCAGCGGTTGCTGCGTAGAGAAGGCCACGCCTGCCACCGTGCCCTCGACGGGTAATAGCAGCTCTTCGGATGAGATCTTCAGATGGCTTGGTGAAGTGAGCACTTGGAGAACCAGCTTCTTTCTCTCCGGGTCATACAGGGCGAGGCTGGCATAATCGTGTGGTACTGTCTGCCGCAGGCTGCCGGAAATGGCCGCTAGGAGTTTGCGAATGTCGAGATTGGAAAGCAGCACGCCGGTGATTTCGAGCAGTAGCGCTTCCTCGGCTTGCTTGCGCTCAGTAATGTCGCGCCCGACCTTCACGAATCCACGCAACTGGCCTTCAACATCGCGTAGCGCCGTGGTCACCGAGTTCGCCCAAAACCGCGAACCATCCTTGCGAACCCGCCAGCCTTCTTCCTCAACGCGGCCAGTCTCAGCCGCCGCTTTCAGTTCCTCTTCCGGCTTGCCGCGCTCGATGTCCTCCACCGTATAGAAACGCGAAACGTGCTGGCCCACAATTTCTTCCGCCTTGTAACCTTTAATCTGCTCAGCGCCGCTACTCCAGCTCAGGATTTTTCCCTCGGGGTCGATCATGAAAATGGCGTAATCCCGGATGCCCTCGATCAGCAGCCTGAAGCGCTCCTCGCTCAGCCGCAGAGCTTCCTCGGCCTGCTTGCGCTGGGTGATGTCACGCACCACAGCCAGCACATGCGTCCCTTCCGGCGTTGCCATCGGACTTAGCATGATGTCCACAGGAAATTCTGTGCCGTCCTTTCGGCGGGCGAAGAGGTTCAGTCCTGCTTCCATCGGACGTATGTGCGGGTCTGCTTGATAGCGCTCGCGTTCGGCGGGGTGAGCGGACCGGAAGCGTTCTGGTATCAGGATGTCCACCGGCTGGCCTAACAGTTCCTCCCCGGTGTATCCAAACAGCTTTTCTACCTGGGAATTTGCGTTCACGATTTTTCCGTGCGCGTCCGTGACGACAATGCCATCCGGCGCCGACTCAAACAGGCGCTGGAATATCTCAGAGCCCAATGAATCCAACCCGGAATAGGGCGAACTTGAAGTCTTCATATGGTCGAAAAGTATCATTGAAGGCCAAACCGGGCAAGAGCCAGTGGCGGCCAAGCGCGCCTTGGCGACCGCACGCCGTGTGACGGGCGTCACAAAGGCGAGTGGTTGCCGTCACAGCGCCTCCATTCAATGCAACGTATATTGATGGCATCTCAGATAGGAGAGGGAATTCCTATGACGACCTTGCCAAACAGAAGCCAATTTGCCACGTTGAAAATTAAGCGCATTCTGTGCCCCGTGGATTTTTCGGAGTTTTCGGACAAAGCGTACGATTACGCTTATTCGCTGGCTCAACGCTACGATGCCCATCTTCTGGTCGAGCACGTGGTTCAACCGTCGTCCTTGGCATACTCCTATAACGGCTTCCCGGAGGCGGCCACGATCGACCTCGACTCGGAACTCGCCGCAACCGCGGAAAAGCGGTTGCAAGAACTGGCCAAGAGCCAGGCGGGCGATCCCCTCAAACCTGAGATGGTGGTACATAGAGGCTTCATTGCGGACTCGATTCTCACTTACGCGCGGCAACAGAACGTGGATCTGATCGTGATGGGCACTCATGGGCGGCGCGGCCTGGACCGGCTAGTGCTGGGATCGGTGACGGAAGCGGTACTCCGCAAGGCTCATTGTCCGGTACTGGCGATCCGCAAGCCCACGCACGACTTTGTGAAACCGGGGAACGGCGGCAGATCTGTTGTTCTGAAAAAAATGCTCTACTGCACGGACTTTTCCGGACACGCCGAGGCCGCCATGAAATACGCGTTTTCCCTGGCGCAAGAATACAACGCGGAGTTGACGCTGATGCATGTGCTTGAAGAGATTCCGAAAGACGGATCCGAAGACATCGTCTCTAAAGCGCAAGCAAGGTTGGAAGCCTTGGCGCCGGAGGATGCACGTAACTGGTGCAAGATCAAAACTACGGTGCGCATTGGGAACCCCTACGAGGAAGCCATCCAGGTAGCGCTTGAAGGCCAGATGGATTTAATCATTCTGGGTGTGCGGGGCCGCAACACATTAGATTTGGCTGTGTTCGGCTCGACCACCCATCGCGTGCTCCAGTTGGGTCCGTGCCCCGTCTTGGCGGTGCGAAGTTAAAGGTGGACGGGATCGTTGAATCAATGGAGTATCGGCTTGCCGCGCCGGAGGGCTGTTTTCCTCACGCAACGGCTAAAGGTTTTGGCAAGGGAGCAGCAATGCTTAGCCTTCGAGCGATGTATTGCGGGCTCTGATTCTGCGTGTAGGTCATGTTGCCGTACGGTCGTAGCTGAACGCCATGATGCAGGTGGAATTGCCCGTAGCCGTCAACCCTTTGCGCCCTTGCGCCGCTCAACGGGTTGGGTGATGGGAGCATACATTTCCGGGCGGCGGTCGGCGATCCGGTCGAATTCCCAGACTCCGGGAGCGCGGATCACGCGGTTGCGGCTGGCGGCTTCAATATCCACTTCCGCTTCCAGGTTGGTCTCTTCGGTTTCGCCGGCCTCTTTGAGCGTCACGCCTGAAAAATCGATAATCTGTGAGTGGCCGGCAAAGCGGAAGCCGCGCTCTTCTCCCACGCGGTCGGCAGCGGCGACAATGATGTGGTTTTCCATGGCGCGGACGCGCGGAACGTGTTGGTAGGTGTCCGAAGCGCTGGGCCAGTTGGTGGGAATGGCCAGAAGCTCTGCGCCCTTCAATTTAACCGAGCGGCATGATTCCGGGAAGCTGCAGTCGTAGCAAATGACCACGCCTATTTTGCCGTGCCGGGTGGCGAAGACAGGAAACGGAGTATCGCCCGGCGTGACAAACCGGTCGATGCCGAGATACGGCAAATGGGCCTTGCGGTAAGCGCCGTGAACGCCTTCGGGCCCGATCACAGCCGCGGCGTTGAAAATCTTGCTGCCCGCGCGTTCAAGCATTCCCACAACAACCGTGCAGTCGAGCTCACGTGCGGAGCGCGCGATGCTTTCCGTTGCCGGGCCGGGAATGGTTTCAGCCAACGGGCTCGCTTCATCGAGGCTTTCGTAACAATAGCCGGTGAGCGCGCACTCGGGGAAAATCACGATCTTCGCGCCTGCTTTGGCCGCTGCGCCGAGCCGTTCCAAAATGCTTGCGAGATTCCCGGCTTTGTCGAGAATCTTCACGTCCATCTGCACGGCTGCGATTTTCATTTGATTCCTCCTGGCCCAAGTCTATCGCTATTTTACCCGTTTGAAAAACGCTGCAAATTGGAAAGCCAAAATCCCGAAAGGTCCGTGTGGGACACACCAGCCGCGAAGGGTTATCCAGGCGGCCGGCGGCGCACGCCGGACGGCCCATGGGGTTTTGGCAAGTTGACTAGCCTTAGTGCTGCTGTTCATAAGTGCGGTGACGTATTTGAAGATGCCGCCCTCGCCCCCTTGGGGGAGAGGGTGGCGCACAAGCGCCGGGTGAGGGGGCGCCGAAATACGTGAGCGAACTTATGAAATACCGTACTTAG
>NFUN01000040.1 GCA_002197525.1 Acidobacteria subdivision 13 bacterium RH2 MAG17b
GAAGGCTGAGCCTTCGCGCCCAAGGAAAACCTTAATGAACGCGTTTTCGCGCCCGGAAAGCCACAGGCTTTCCGCACAGCGGAGCGGCTCCGCCGCTTCCCACACCGGAATGTGCGGTTAATGCGGACCGCCCTGGTCTGTGACCGCCGGTCTTTATTTTCCCATAGCTTCGGCGCTCCCCAACAGCGTCGGGGCAGGCTCCGAGCGCCGCACCAACTCAAAAACGGCAGTTTTCACACAGACTCTACGGCTCAGCCTTTCCCAGCCTGCTGCGGGCCGCCAGGCTTGCGAAGGATGCAGGTTGCGGACGCCACCAACAACTCACGCAGAACCGGCAGCTTTGCCACGGCGGGCAGATCTTTTACAGGATAATACTTGAGAAACTCAATCTGCATTCCGCTTTCCCGCATGATGCGCTCGAATTTGGAAACCGTCATGCGGTTAAGGCCCCCCTCGACTTCTTCGTAGCGGCGCGCGCCGTCGGAGCGGAAACGCGAGCGGGCTTCCATCACGCTCTGCTCCGAAAACAGCAAGTTAACCCACGGAACTTCCGTGAAAAAGTTCATGTGGCTGCCGTGCGGCGAATACCAGGGCTCGGCAAAACTGACGATCACGATTCCTCCAGGGCGCGCGGCCCGGCGCATCTCCCTGAGCGCGCGGCCCGGATTCGCAAAGTGTTCGAAGCTGCTGCACGAAATGACGACGTCAAAGGTTTCCGCCGCTTCGGGAGCAATCTGGCTGACGAAGAAAACACGGTCCGCGCAGCCTGCCTGCCGGGCCCGCTCCGCCGCGGATTCCAGACCGCGAATGTCGAGTCCGGTGACGCGCGCGGCGCCCTGTTTCGCCATCGCCACCGATTGCCAGCCCCTCCCGCAGCCGAAGTCCAGGACCGACTTGCCGGAGATAAGTTCGTCAAAGCCCGGAACGGTCTTGCGGAGGAAGGAAAGCGCATCGCTTTCCCTGGTATTTTCGGTTCCGCCCTTGTAGTCCCGGGCGTTGGGATCTCGTGAAAGGCGCAGCAAGATGCGGGAGCCGAGCATACAGCCTCTCTTTCCGTTTTCGACATCGCAAATTCGGTTCTACTGAGAATTACAAATTATAGTGACGTCTGGACATTGTAGCGGCGCTGTCCTCAGCGCCGAAAGACGCCGGTGGTGACACCGGCGCTACAGTGATGGACGTCACCATAATCTGTAATCCTCAATAGCATGGGAGGGCGGGACGAATCAATCGTTCATTCAACAGTCGCGCCCCAAGAGACGATATAATACCGGGAGAAGTTCGTAAAGCAAAAACCGCGGCGGGGAAAGATTGCTCGCTGCGAATTGCCTGTTTGAGAACGCGAGCGCGGCGGGCGAAGCGTATGGCGATACAATGGGACAAGCTTTCGAGTACGATGCGCTGGCTACCGGCTTACTTCTGGCAGCGAGCGGTGCGCCGCTCCGAAAGCATAGGGCCGCCGCATTTGATCATCGCGCTGGCGGATCATTTTGAGCCATCGATCATTCCTAGCGCGCCGGGAAAATACGCCAGCCGCGATGTGCAGGAAAAACGTCTCGAACGATGGCGCCGGGAATATCCGTTGCTGGTTGACCGCTGGCGGGATGAAGATGGACGGCCGTTTATCCATACCTATTTCTATCCCGCCGAGCAGTACGATCGCGGCCTCATCGACCAGCTCGCAGAGCATTGCCGGGCTGGCTGGGGCGAAGTGGAGATTCACCTTCACCACGGCATCCGGGCGCCGGATACCACGGAAAACACGCGGCGAACGCTCACGGAATTCCGCGACACCCTTGCGAATCATGGCTGCCTTTCGCGCTTGGACGGCGAAGGCGGAGCGCGTTACGCCTTCGTGCACGGCAACTTCGCTTTGGCCAACTCGGGGGCCTGTTGTTGCGGGGTGGACGGCGAGATGCAGATTCTCGCCGAAACCGGCTGCTACGCCGATTTCACGCTTCCTTCCGCTCCGAATCCCTCCCAGGTTGCCAAGATCAACTCCCTTTACGAATGCGCCTTGCCGCTTGACCAGCGCGCGCCTCACCGCCGTGGCCGGGACTTGCGCCGCGGCCGCCCACCGCACATCTTACCGTTGATGATACAGGGGCCGATAGCGGTGGATTTCTCGCGGCGCAACGGGCGGAGGCTTCCGGCGCTTGAAAATGCCGCCTTGACGAGCACCAATCCTCCCACGATGCACCGGCTGGAATTGTGGCGGCGGGCGGCGATCACCGTGATGGGGCGTCCGGATTGGGTGTTCATTAAGCTGCACTGCCACGGAATGGACCCTTGGCAGCAAGACGTGATGGTGGGCGCGCCGATGCGGCGGTTCCTGGAAGAAGTGGTGGCGGGACAGCAGGGCGGAAGAACCTATCACCTGCACTTCGTCTCCGGGCGCGAAATGGTGAATATCGCTCTGGCGGCGTGCGATGGCCGGGAAGGAAACCCTGGGGAATACCGCGATTACCGGTTCCGGCGGATCAGCGAACGCACCGCCTGAGGGCGGACTAGACGGCCCCTCACCCGGCGCTGCGCGCCACCCTCTCCCCCTGGAAAGGGGCGAGGGCTGAGGTAAGGCAGCCGCCACCTGCGGCGGGGTTTCAGAGTCTGTGTGAAAACCATCTGTTTGAGTTGGTGCGGCGCTGTCCCCAGCGCCGAAAGACGCCGGTGGGGACACCGGCGCTACAAAAAAGCCGTCACTATAATTTGTAATTCTCAATAATACGGCAAGGAGAAGCGCGTTTGGCGATTTCGAGCGTGTCAAAGCGCTGGGTGAAGCGAGCGCTGATGACGGCGGGGGCGGCCAGGTTGGCAGGGCGGTTCGCCCCGCCTTCCGTCGTGATTCTGGCTTACCATTCCGTCCTGGATCATCCGGAAGCCTGCGCGGATACCATCGGCGTAAACAACATCCATTCGACTGCGGTGTTCACGCGCCAGATGGAACTCGTGGCAAGAGAGTTCCATCCCGTCACGCTGGAGGACGTTCTGCTTTTCCTGATGGGCGAGAGCAAGCTTCCGCCGCGGTCCGTCGCGGTAACGTTTGATGATGGCTATGCAGACAACTGCGAGATCGCAGCCCCGGTGCTCGAGCGCTTTGGCATTCGAGGCGCGTTTTATGTGACGGTGGACGCAATCGGCAACGGAAGCCTGCCGTGGTTTATCCGGCTGCGCCATGCGTTTTGGACGACGCGGCGGAAGGCGTGGCGCGAACCCGGAAATGGGAGGGCTTTTACGCTCAGCAACCCGGACGGCCGGCGCGCCGCGTTTCTGGCGGCTTGCGACCAGTGCGCCTGGCTCGTGGGCGGTGCACAAGAGCAACTGGTTCGCTCCATCGAAACTGAGCTGGAGGCTGCGCCGCCCGCGGCGGATGGAATCATGATGAGATGGGATCAGGTGCGAAGGCTGCACGCGGCGGGCCACACGGTAGGCTCGCATACGCTAAGCCATCCGAACATGGCCTTTGTCACGGAGGAAGAGGCGCGGCGGGAATTCGGAGACTCGAAGCGGCGGCTGGAAGAACAGTTAGGGACGGCGGTGCGCCACTTTTCCTACCCGCACCCGGCGCTTAACCCAAACTACACGCAGCGGACGGCGGCGATGAGCCGCGAGGCGGGCTTTGCAAGCGGCGTCACCACCGTAAGCGCCCCCGTGCGCCGCGGGCAGGATGCGTGGTTGCTGCCGCGCGTCTACACGCTGAATCATCCCGTTGACTTCCGCTGGCACCTGGAGCGCTCATTCTTTCAGCGCGGCTCTAACAGTTTGTTGAAAAACGCAAAAGGGCTGTCATCCTGAGCGGAGCGAAGGATCTGCTTTCATTTTGAATCAGCAACATACGAGATTCTTCGTCGCC
>NFUN01000041.1 GCA_002197525.1 Acidobacteria subdivision 13 bacterium RH2 MAG17b
CAGTTCAAAGTCGAGCAGGACGCGTGGGTTCCTGCCGCCGTCGCGTTCGATCCGCTCCCACTCTTTGCGATAGGCGCGATAAATCTGTGAGTCGTGCTCCACCTCGCGCGGCTTGACCAGACCGTGATAAAGCTTCTGGTTCGGATCGATTTCATTGACGGACCGGGCCAGCTTTTCTCCCTCGCGGGTGAGAGTGACAACCTCAAGCCGCCCTACCGGACGGGCACGCCAGTCGCGACGGGCATTCACGATATCGAGCGAGACCAGACCCTGTTCTTTCAGAAAGCGCAGGTCGCTGCGCAGGGCGCGTTCATCGCCGGTGTAGATGGTCTGCGCAGCGTCTTTCAACGCGAGAACACGGAAACGTCCAATCTCGCCGAGCAACTGCTTTTCTTCCCGATGCAATTTCACGCCGGGAACCGTGTGCGGAAGATGATGACGGCTGCGGACGTGGCGGTCGGCAGGTTCGCGTGCCAGTTGCCGCTCGTCTGGTACCGTCTTCGATTCATACCGCCTGCGCGGAATCTCCGGGAAGCGGTTCTGCGCCGCACGGTCGGCCAGTTCCACCACACGGCGGTCTATCGGACCGGGTTCGATCAGAGGGTCAGGCTTTTTCCGGGGAAGCTCCGGCGCGGGATCGCGCCGGGGTTCCCGGCGGAGATAGCGGGGATCGTCGTCCTGGGGAATATCAAGTCTCATCAATGCGACTCATCCGGACGGCTGCTTTTAGACTTGGCCTCCGATGGCTGTGTCTGCAACTCGGTCTTCCGGCCACGGACGACGCGCACTTCATATTCGGAGACATTCCCAAACACGTCCATCCTGCGTTGCGCCGCTTCTCTTGCAGCGCGGACACGCGCGACCAGATCGTCGGAACGGTCCATGTATCGGTCGTTATCGTTTTTGACGAAATGCGCCGGTGCTGTTGACTGTGGCTGCTCCGCTTCTGGATTGCGTGTATCTTCAGCCGTCGTGCTTTGCATCTTCGAGTGGGAAGTTCTGATTTTCATCCGTCTTCTCCTGCCCGGCAGCGTGATATGGCGTTGCCGTGGACTCACTGCGAATCTATGAGAGATAGGGAGTGTCGTCGAATACCGATTGGTGCGTTGCTATGCGTGCAAGGAATAGTTCGCCGTGCGGCAATTGCAAGGCGCTGAAGGAGGAATGAAACGGCTTCTGCGCTGCTGCGCAGAGAGGGACATATTCCC
>NFUN01000042.1 GCA_002197525.1 Acidobacteria subdivision 13 bacterium RH2 MAG17b
GGCGCTTCGACGTCCGGGCAAAGAGTGAAGCTTCTCGCGCTCACGCGAGATGCGCAACTCGCGGACCGTTGCGCGGCGGTGCTGAGCGCGGCGGGGTTCTCGCCTGCCATTGATCGAGTGGCGTCGCCGGAAGAGTTTACCAACGCCCTGGGTTCAAAATCGTATGACTTGGCGCTTGCTGAAACCTTAGCGGCGAACTCACGCTGGCACGAACTTGGCGGCGCGCTTCAGAGCGCGCGGGTTCCCGTTCCCTTGGTGGCGCTGACGGAACATCCCGGCCAAGCGAGCGGATCCGCGCGTTTAGACGAGGTTGCGCTGGATTTCCTCTCGCCGGAAGAGCTTTACCGGCTTCCACGCCTCGCCCGCCAAGCCCTGGAAATGAAGGCTCTACGGGAGCAGGCGGCAGCCGCCCGCGAAGCGCAGCGCTCTTCCGAGGAGCGCTACCGGGTTCTCTTTGAGCGCAATGTGGCCGGTGTTTTCCGCGCCTCGCTTGACGGCCGTCTGCTGGATTTGAACGAGACTTGCGCGCGCATGTTCGGCTATGCCGGCCGGGATGAGGCGCGCGCGCACACGCTGCAGGAGGCGCTTGCCGGAAGCGCCGGTTACGAGCGGCTCAAGCAGAGGCTGCTCGAACAAAAATCCATCAACAACTTTGAACTGCAATTGCGCCGCCGGGACGGGCAGTTCCTTTGGGTGCTGGCCACTGCCAGCCTGGTGGAAGACGCGGCGGAAGCGCCCGTCATCGAAGGGACCCTGCTCGACATCACGGAATGGAAGCACGCCTCTGAGGCGCTCCAGCAGAGTGAGAATCGATTCCGGGCGATGGTGGAAAACAGCACGGACGCCATCTCACTGGTGGACGCGCGGGGGAAAGTGCTCTATTCCAGCCACGCCATCAGCCCGATTTTCGGCTACTCGCTCGAAGAGCGAAAGGGAAAGAACATTTTTGAGCTGGGTCACCCCGAGGACGTTGGCGAAACTCAGCCGCTGTTCAAAAAGCTGCTTCAAAGTCCGTTTACGTCGGTCTCGACTCAAATCCGTTACCGCCACAAGGATGGGACGTGGCGATGGATCGAAGCGCTCGGTACGAACCTGCTGGAGGAGCCGAGCGTGAAGGCGGTGGTGATCAATTACCGGGACATCAGCGAACGGAGGCAGTTGCAGGAGCAGCTCTTCCAGGCGCAGAAGATGGAAGCGGTGGGACGGCTGGCCGGCGGCGTGGCGCACGACTTCAACAACCTGCTCACGGCCATTCTGGGCTACAGCGACATGGTGCTTGAAAAGCTGCCGCGCAACAGCTTGCTCCGCCGCTACACTTCAGAGATCAAGAAGGCGGGCGAGCGCGCCGCTTCTCTGACGCGCCAACTGCTGGCCTTCAGCCGGTTGCAGGTGATGGCGCCGCAGGTGCTCGACCTGAACACCGTAATTTCCGACATGGAAAAGATGCTGCGCCGTGTGATCCGTGAGGATGTCTCGCTGGCAACGGTTCTAGAAGCCACCGTGGGCCGTATTAAGGCAGACCCTTCGCAGATCGAGCAAGTAGTTTTGAATCTTGCCGTCAACGCGCGAGACGCTATGCCCCACGGCGGGAACCTGACGCTCAAAACCTCCGGCGTGACGCTTGAAGAGGGATTTACCACTCAAGGCATCCGCGTGCAGCCCGGCGATTACGTGCTGCTGGAAGTGACCGATACAGGTTGCGGCATGGACCCCGAGACGCGGGCCCGCGCCTTCGAACCGTTCTTCACGACGAAAGAAAAAGGCAAAGGAACCGGCCTGGGGTTGTCCACGGTCTACGGCATTGTCAAGCAGAGCGGCGGTTACATCTGGCTGCACAGCGAGCCTGGCCGCGGCACGACGTTCAGAATCTATCTGCCGAGAGTCGATGAGGCCACCGGCCCGGCGAAGTCCTCCGAAGCAGCCGCCAGGCCGCATCGCGGCAACGAAACGATTCTGCTGGTGGAGGATGAAGGCTCGGTCCGCGACCTGCTGAGAACGGTCCTGCGCTCGAAAGGCTACGAGATTCTGGAAGCCAAAAATGGCGAAGAAGCTCTGGAGGTTTGCATGAGCTGGCAGAAACCCATTCACTTGACGCTCACCGATATCGTTATGCCGCAAATGAACGGCCGCGAACTCGCCCGCCGGGTCGCCGCGCTTCACCCGGAAACCAAGGTGCTTTATATGACGGGTTACGCCGGTAACAAAGTCGGCGGCATGGAAGTATTGGAGGAAGACGCGCAGTTCATCCAAAAGCCTTTTTCCGCAGAGTCGTTGGGAGATAAGATTCGCAGCATCCTGGACGGAGAGTAGCGGCAGGCGCCCAGCCCGCATTTCTTCCTTTCTTTTCCGAGAGCCGCACAGCCGCAGCACACAGCGCTGCTACGATCGTTTGAAAACGGTGTGCGTTTTTCATCCGGCTGCAACTAAAAGTTATAACAGAGGGGCGGGGTGTTAGCGCCCTCACCCACCGCTCCGCGGTCCCC
>NFUN01000043.1 GCA_002197525.1 Acidobacteria subdivision 13 bacterium RH2 MAG17b
GCCCCGCTCCAGGTACCTGGAGCGGGGCATTCCTAAGCCTTTGATCTGCATAGTGACACTCTACCAAGAGTGTCACTAATCATTCTGGACGAGCACAGCCTCTCTCGCAAAGCTTGGGCGGCCGGCGGCAGAAACCTGCGAGGCGGGGGGCTTTCGCCTCTGCCGGGATCACGCCGCCGGGGTCTACACGCTTTCGGCCCTAAGGGCCTATTAGTTGCTGCGTGCGTCGGCGCTCCGAACTTGGTGCGCCGGTCTGCGACCGGCGGATTTCGCCGCTCATAGAGCGGCGCACCAGCAAATGGCTGTTGCTGACTTATGTCGCTCTGTATAGTCCACTGCCATTGGCCTCACCCGCCGCAGGTGGTGTAGACTTTTTGTTCGCAATGCCTGACTCATCTTTTCGGCGTCTGCTGAAGCAATTCAGCCACAAGTCACGCACCAAGAAATTCGAGCTTTTCCACGCGCTGTTTCAGCCCGCGCTGCAGGACCGCGTGCTCGACATCGGCGCAAGCGGCGACGTGTTTCTGCAATACACCTTCGAGGATATTTATCCTTTCCCCGAAAGGATTGTCGCCGGTGGTTATGACCTTCGCGAAGTAAGGAGCGCGCGCCAGCATTACCCGCGGCCGCGTTATGTGGCGCTTGACGGTTGCCGGCTGCCGTTCCCGGACAAGAGCTTCGATCTGGTGTTTTCGAACGCCGTCATCGAGCACATCCTGGGCAAAGGACGGCAGGAGCAATTCGCGCAGGAAGTAATGCGCGTGGGCAAGAGCTGGTTCGTGACCACGCCCAATTACTGGTATCCCTTCGAGAGCCATTACCATCTGCCGTTCATCCAGTTCATGCCGGAGGGGTTGCGGCGGGAATATAACCGCCTGCTCGGAACCCACATCCCCAAGGGCGCCGTTCAGGAGCTTGGCCTGCTTTCCGCGCGGCGGTTTCAGCGCCTTTTCCCCACCAGCCAGATCGCCAAGGTAAGGGTCACCTTTTGGCCCGAAACCTTGGTGGCCTATCACGTTGATCCTGCCCGCCGCGAGCTGGGCTAGTAGATGTGTATAGCCTACCCATTGAGGATGGCGGGGTACGGCTGGAGCCACGAACGGCTCACTTTTCCTCCGGGGCAATGTATCATGGTGTACTGGTCGTTGGTCAGTTTGGTTGTTGTAGCGGTGGCCTCTGGCCGTCGCTACAACAACCAAACTGACCCATTACCCGGTGTACTTAGACGCTTGCGCGGGCGCTGGTTTCCCGGCGCGCGGCATGGCATTTCCTGCGTGAGCTAGAGCCGTACCACAACGCGAGAAAAGAGGGCAACTTCCGTTGAGCGTTTTTCGTGACTTTATCCTGTTGTGCGCTCTTGCGTCGATGGTGTATTACGCGCTTGCGATTACCTGCGCGTTTCTGTTCGAGCGCGGACCGGCTTCGCCGCCGCCCTTGCCGCTGCATCCTCCCCGCGTGGCGCTGCTCAAGCCGCTCCATGGCTGGGACGAAGACCTGCTTGCCAACCTTGACAGCTTCATGCAGCTCGACTACCCAAACAAGGAATATATTTTCGGCGTCACCACCGAGGATGACCCGGCCTTGCGCGCGCTCGAAGAGATCAAGCGGCGCTACCCCGAAGCTCGAATCACGCTGACCGTAGGCGACGAGCCTTCCTCGAACCGCAAAGTAGGCAAGCTGCTTCGCATTCTAACCTGCCCGACGGACGCGGAAATTCTGGTGATGAGCGACGCGGACGTGCGAGTGGACCGCGACTACCTTAGGCGCCTCGTGGCCGAGCTTGAAGCAAGCGAGAAAACAGGGCTTGTCACCTGCGTCTACCGCGGCATCGCTCCCAGCGGTGGGACGGGCGCGCTACTGGAAGCGCTCTTCATCAACACGGATTTTGCCCCTACCGCTATCGTCTCCTACGCGCTCGAACCGATGCGCCATGCTTTCGCTTCCACCATCGCCATCCGCCGGACTACGCTCGAAGAAGCGGGCGGACTTGAGGCCGTAAAAAACTCCTTCGGCGATGATTTCGCCCTGGCCCGGCGGGTGGCGGGTCTCGGCTATGAAATCCGCCTTTCCCGCTCCGTGGTCACGATGGTGACCGAGCAGATGACGCTGCGCGACTTTTGGGATCGTCAATTGCGCTGGGCGCGCGTGGACCGCAAAATCCGCCCCATCAGCCTGGCTCGAATGCTGATCAACGGGCCGTTCTGGGCGCTGCTCCTGCTGCCCGCGTTTGGCTTTTCGCTGGCCGGCGTGGCGTGGGCCGCTGCCGTGATCGCCGCTCGCCTCGCCATGGGCGCGCATTATCTGCACAAGACGCTGCGGCTGCCTTTGCGCGCCGCGGACCTGGCGTTGCTGCCTGTGAAAGACATCATCATGCAGATCGTATGGAGCATGAGCCTTTGGGGAGATACCGTGGAGTGGCGTGGACGCAAACTCCGGCTCATGGCCACCGGCGAAATGAAAGAGGTAAGCTGAAAACAGCTTTTACGGTTACGGGGCTGTTGCCCGGTGTTTGCACGATTGGCCAATGGACGGTAATCTTCGGAACTCAGGAGCAACAAATCACGGTGGCGCCAAAACGGACCGTGACGCTCGACTTTACGTTCAAGCACTCGTGAAGACGGGAATCGCTTTGTGAGAAAGGCGCGGCGGTAGCGGCGGCCGCTGGCCGCGATCTTGATTCTTCGATCTCTTCGGCGCTCACAGAGCGCCGCTACAACACAAGAACCGCGATTTTCGCCCAGCCGCGTAACGTCTCGACTCGGAAGCGCCTCCGCCAACTGAGTCGGCAGCCCGGAACGGAGGCTTCACCGCACGCCTCCGCAGGAGCACCTGGATATGGCGCTGGCAATAGCGCTGGCAGTTACGGTGATCACGCTGCTCTTTTGCGGATTGCTCGTGTGGCGGCACGAGTGGCTTCCGCGTCCTATTTCCACCATCGCCCCCGCCATCGACCATCAGTTCGCCGTTTCCTTCATCATTTGCGGAATTCTTTTTGTGCTCGCCCAGCTCGCGCTCGCTTACATGGTGTGGCGCTATCGGGCGCGGCACGAAGCCCGGCGGGTCAATCCCTCGCGGGGGAACGGCGCACTCGAAGGGGCATGGACGCTCATGGCGGCGGCGATTTTCATCGGACTCGCGGTGACCGGCTACCACACCTGGGCGCGCGCGCATTATACGGGCGCCGTGCCCGGAGCGCTGCGGATTGAGGTGTGGGGCGAACAGTTCCAGTGGGACTTCCACTATCCGGGCCCGGACGGCCAATTCGGCCCCGTACATTTTAAGCTGATGAACGACAGCACCGGCAACTATCTGGGGCTTGACCCGCAGCTCGATCCGGCTTCGCGCGATGACATCGTCACGCCTACCCTGGGAGTCCCGGTGAACCGGCCGGTTGAGCTGATTTTGCGCTCGAAGGACGTGATCCACTCTTTCTTCGTGCCCGAGCTCCGGCTGAAGCAGGACCTGGTGCCGGGGATGGAAATCCCCATCTATTTCACCGCCACGCGCACCGGGCGGTATGAGATTGTGTGCGCGCAACTCTGCGGCCTGGGACATTACAAGATGCGCGCTGACCTGCTGGTGATGACCGAACCGGATTTTACGGCTTGGCTTAAAAAGATGGCCGCGGAGCAGTAGCTCCAGGGTTTTGCGATGTCTCAATCTCCGCCTCAACTCGCCGTGCAGCCCCGCGCCCCGCGCGGTTTCCTGCGCAGATACATCTTCAGCACCGATCACAAGGTGATTGGCGTCCAGTATTACCTGCTGGGCCTGTTTGCCGTCGGCGTGGGTGTGACGCTGTCTTTGCTCATGCGCCTGCATCTGGCTTGGCCCCAACTGGCGATTCCCTTCCTTGACAAGCTCTCACCCATGGGAGCGCCGGGCGGCGTCATGACGCCCGAGTATTACCTTTCCCTGCTCACCCTCCACGGAACGCTGATGATCTTTTTCGTGCTCACCACCGTGCCCCAGGGAGCTTTTGGAAATTATTTTCTTCCCTTTCAAATTGGCGCCCGCGAGATGGCGTTTCCGCGACTCAACATGCTTTCCTTCTGGTTCACCTTGCTTTCCCTGGCAGTGCTGCTATCCACGCTGTTCATCGGGGACGGCCCTCCGATCACGGGTTGGACCGCCTATCCGCCCCTGAGCGCCGTCGGCTCCATCGCCGGACCCGGCGAAGGGATGGGGCAGACCTTATGGCTGATCTCGATCTCCATTTTCTGCGTGGGTTCGCTGCTCGGCGCTTTGAATTTCATCGTCACCACGCTTGACCTTCGCACTCGCGGCATGACGCTGATGCGGATGCCCTTGACGGTTTGGGGGTGGTTCGTCACCGGAGTGCTGGTGCTGTTCGCCTTTGCGGTGTTGCTGGCCGCAGCCGCTCTGCTGCTTTTGGACCGCCTGGGCGGCACCAGTTTTTTCGTGCCGGCGAACGTAGTGATAAGCGGCCAACTGCAACCGCACGCGGGCGGCTCGCCGCTGCTGTGGGAGCACCTGTTCTGGTTTTTCGGGCACCCGGAAGTTTACATCGCCATTTTGCCCGGCATGGGCCTCACCTCCCACCTGCTTTCGATCTTCTCCCGCAAGCCGGTGTTTGGTTACCGCGCCATGGTCTATTCCACGCTCGCCATCGGCCTGCTTGGGTTCATGGTGTGGGGCCACCACATGTTTGTGAGCGGCATCAGTCCCTACACGGTCATGGCGTTTTCGACGCTGTCCATGGCGGTGGCCGTGCCTGCCGCCGTGGAGACGCTGAACTGGCTGGCAACGCTGTGGGGAGGGAGCATCCGCTTCACCACTGCCCTGCTGTTCGCGATCGCATTCGTTTCCGTCTTCGTGACCGGCGGCATCAGCGGGCTGTTTCTAGCGCAGCCGCCCCTTGACCTCTACCTGCATGACACCTATTTCGTCGTAGCGCATTTCCATTTGATCATGGGAGTCGCCGCGCTCTTCGGAATCTTCGCGGGAACTTATTTCTGGTTCCCCAAGGTAACCGGCCGGATGATGAACGAAACGCTTGGGCGCATCCATTTCTGGTTTACGTTCATTGGCGCGTATTGCATCTTCATGCCGATGCATTTTCTGGGCCTGGCGGGACACCTGCGGCGCTACTCGTCGCTCACCGATGTCCACTATCTGGCTCCGCTCATAGGATGGCACGTGTTCATGTCAATCGCCGCGCTCGTCACTGCGGCAGCCCAGCCGGTGTTCCTTGCCAATCTGATCTGGAGTTTTTTCCGCGGCGCGAGCGCTCCTCCGAACCCTTGGGAAGCCACAACACTTGAGTGGACCGTCTCTTCGCCGCCGCCGTGGAATAACTTTCCCGGCAAACTTCCAGCCGTGCGCCGGTATCCTTACGAATACGGCGTTGCGAACGGCGAGCGGGACTACGTGATGCAGGACGAGCCGCCGCCCTCACCCGGAACGAGCTGATGGGTTGGATGCTGCGCCGAAGGACGCCGGTGGGGACACCGGCGCTACAAATCAGGCCGTTTCGTCACCCAGAAGTTTGGTAGTGACTTTGGTTTTGTAGAGCCGGGCTTTAGCCCGGCGCAGCCTTAAAAATGCCGACCTAAAGGTCGGCGCTACGACAAACTGAGTCACTACCACCGCCGCCTGTAAATTGAATCCTTACTCGATGCGCGATAGAGTATCTAAATCATGCCTCACAGCGACGGGGCGGCAACAAGCATGGAAACTTCATTGATAGCTCCCTCCAAGGAGCAGGAAGCTCCCGAAAAAGACGCGGGATGGTCCGGCGGCGGTCCTGGCGGCGATGAGTTTGGCGGCGGAGGCAACGGCTGGAATTCAGGAGGCGGCGCCGCACCGGCGGACGTTGCGCTGACGGGCGTCTGGGTGGCCATGGTGGCCATCGTCATGTTCTTTGCGGCTCTGACCAGCGTCTGGGTCATCCTAAGAGGTTCAGCAAATCATTGGACGCCCACCGATCTGCCCCCCATCGTCTATTTGAACAGCGTGTTGCTGCTTGCCAGCAGCCTGACGCTCGAATTTTCACGCGGCTCGCTCACCGCAGGAATGTCGCGGCGATTCCTGCTGTGGCTTTACCTTACTTTGGGGTTTGGATTGCTGTTCATCGCGGGGCAATTGGCGGCGTGGCGGGAGCTTGCCTCGCGCGGAATCTATCTGGCCACCGACCCCAGCAGCTCCTTTTTCTACCTTCTCACCGCTGCCCACGGACTTCACTTGGTTGGAGGCATCGCGGCCCTGATCGCAGTCGCTTTCCAAGCGCGAAAGATTGCATGGGGAATCCGGCGGCGGACGCTTCTGGACGCCACAGCCCTCTACTGGCACTTCATGTACGGATTGTGGGTTTACATACTCTTGCTGCTTGTGCTCAAAGTGTGACGGGCGCCCCTGCGGCTCATGGCACGGCCTTCACTTGCTTCACGTCGCCGGAGGCATGCCCTATCTGCTCGTGCTGGCCGCGAGCGCTTCGCGCCACCGCCTCACAAGCGAGCACGTTAAACTCTGCAACCTCTACTGGCAGTACGTCTGCATCCTGTGGCTGTTCATCCTGTCATTTGTCTATCTTTCATTCACCCAGGTGTAAGGTAGCGTGGAGTTGTTTGGTAACTCCGCGGCTTTTCTCCTATGATGGGCGCAGCGGCCTCTGACCGCCGGCCGGGCTTTGCTCAATGCATTCGGCGCTCCCGTCTCCGCGCTCTTGCGATATGCAATCAATAGAGAAGAAATTATGCATACTTGTAGTTTGGGCCAGTAGTTCCAACCCCTTGGCGGAACGCGCAACCTGCCCGGTTAATGGATGGAATGCACGGAATCGGGGGTGAACAGCGTGAAGTCGCAGCGAAGGCCCATCCCCTCACAAACCAGCACCCCGCGCCGGATGATTTTGGTGGGGGCATCATCAGGAAGAGGGACTTTGAAATGCGCAAGCGCGATGGTTTTTGCAGCCGGTCGCAATTTCTCCGAGCCGGTTATGAACTTGACGCCATCCACCTTCGCTCCAGGCGAGAAAAGCACAAAGAACTCGGCGCTTCCTGTGAGACCTGCCATTTTACCTAATTCCACCGTGCGCATTTGCGAAAGTTCCTCGCGAGCGCGATTCACTTCCGTGTCACGTTTGGCCTTTCGGGGAATCAGGCGAATCAAATTAGTATCGCCATTGTCAGGCGGAGCAACCAGGCACGCCGCTGCTAAGGCATACATATGAATCGCGTGCTGTTTTCGCCCCAGCTTCTCGTATACCTGGCCCAAGTGGTCCGCGATGGGTCGAACCTGATCCAGATTCCACGCAGCTTCGAGATACTTCTCTGCTTTCTGAAGTTGCCCTTCGCGGAAGTAGACCCAGCCTAGCGTGTCCCATTCGTGGGCAAGCATCACCATGGTAACGAAATCCTTATCTTGGAGTTTGTCTAAGCTGATCTGAGCCGCTGTGGCTTCCTCAGCTTTGATTGCTCTTTCCGCATAAGTCTGCGCCTCGGGCAGGTCAACGGTATGGTCTGCCAAATAGTAGGCGGCATCATTCAAGACGACCGGAATGGGATCGAGCTTCACAGCAGCCTGAAGCGCTGCGATTCCCTCATGAGCTTTTCCCGCGCCGAGCGCGGCTCTAGCCAACTCCAACTGAAAGCCAGCTTTTTGGCCGTACTGCTTCGCGCTAGCTTCTAGATCGGTAAGCGCCTCACTGTACTTTCTGGCCTGTAGCAGTAACAGACCCAAATTACTGAGCGACTCCTCATTGGTTGGATCGTGCTTGAGCATGTCTCGGAGAGTTTGAATAGCCTCCTGTTGATGTCCCCATCCTGCCTCATAGTACGCCAGGTCGTTGTAGGGTCCGGGATCTTTTGGTTGAAGCTTAATAGCCGTTCGAAGCGCGGCCTCGCCATCATCCTGGCGGTTGAGCCTCATATATGCAACCCCCAACCGCCACCAAGCGTCTTCGTAATACGGGTCAATCTTAACGGCGTGTTGCAAATCGGATACAGCTGTTTCTGCATCGCCGCCCTTGAGGGCTGCTACTGCCTCGTTGTGTAGCTTTCCGACTTCAGGGCTTACGACATTTGTAGTAGTTGGGTTCTCAAGCAAGATGAACTGGCTTTGGTCGTCGCCCACTGCCTTCTTGAACGCTTTGTACCTGGGACGGAAGGAAATGGGTATATCTCCTCCGTTACCGACGAATCGTCGATTAACACGCAGCACGCCTGCGCGTAACGAATAAATCGCGTGGTACTCCGCGAAAGGCTCATCTAGGTTGACTGCCGAGGGCAGCACGGGTATGTAACCTTTGGGCAGTTCGATGCTTGATTTCAGTGTAATGTCGTCCGGCGAGCCGAACTCAAGCGGCTTTACAGGCCCTGTTCCGCTCCTCGTCCATTCGGGCACTAGAATCTGGATTAGCGCCGGCATTATCCTCCGGTTCGCCCAATCGCCGAAGTTTTTCCGGGTGTAATCGTAAGAGTACTCAAACGGTTTGTCTGTATCCGACGGGGAGCTCGCAGTCACATTGCTTACATCCCCTGCGAATCCGGATAACGAAGAAATTCTCTGTGCAAGATTCTGCCACTGTGACTGAGGTGTCATGAAAAACAAAATGCGCAAAAGCACCTCGGAATCACCGCGCAGGACACGATGCATCTTAGCGGTCAGCGTGCCGTCATCACTGAGCTTTCCATCGGCCTCAAAAGTCTGGAACATCTTGAATGGCGGGTCCGGCGGCGTCTTAACCAGATAGGGGGTTTTACCCCGTGGCATCAGCAAGGCTTGTTTGCCGCGCAGGTTAAGCAGAAGAAAACCGAATGGCGCCACCTCGGGCGTGGTATCCAGCCAGACGAGATTGTTGCCCTGCGGGACCACGCTGATGACGTGATCGAATTGGGCGGGCGAAGGCACATCAGGGTCGATCTTCGCCAAGGAATTGATGAGCGCGGGGTAGGCATCCAGCCCAACGGCTTGCAGCAAGGATGCAAGCAGCACGTGCTTGTCCTTGCAGTCGCCGTACATATTGTTCAGAACTTCACTCGCCGTATGCGGCTCGTAGCGTCCAATACCGAAGGAAACGCTGATATACCGAAACTCGGTGGAAACGTAATGATAGATGGCATGTAACTTTTCTTCGTCCGTCGTCATGCCTTTGGTCAGTTCCGCCGCCTTTGCTTTGATATCCGGCGTAGGCTTCGCGGCTTCGCTTTCAAGCCCTGCCCACCAGCGGCCTACTTCCTGCCAATTGTGGAACGTGGTGATCTCAACCGACGGAAATGAAGGTTGCCCGGTAGACTGAGCTTCGGTCTTCACGTCTGCATTCGTGTGCTTCCAAACATAAATCTTGCGATCCCCCTGTTCGGTGATCACTGGCTTCACATCGGGACTCTTCACCTGCGCATACACATTCTTCGGAAAACTCACTTGCAACTCTTCCGCCTTAACAATCGCGGTTTGGGTGAAGTTGTAGTTGAACCAGAACTCATTAGGGATCAGGGGATGGATCAACTGAGTCTCTGTTTGATATTCCAATAGATCGCCCACTGCCAAACCTTTCACGGGCACATGCTTTTCCCTGAAGTCGCTATACATGGGGGCTTGACGCGTGATTTGTGATGCCATGTCCTGAACGCTTCCGAGCGGCGTCTCAACCACTGTTCCGTCCGGTTTCTGCACGCGGACGTAGTTGATCTTCAGTTGCTCGTTGGCGCTCGTGTAGTTAAATACCAGCAGGCCGAGCTGCTGCACGCCAGCCGCTGACTGAATGCGAAGCTGGGCGGTATTCTCGGTTGTCGAAGTACCATCCGCCTGGAAGCTCACCACGGTGCTATAGCTTTCAATGATGTACGATTGGCTTGAGTTGTCTGCCTTTTTGGGAGTCGGAGAGGCAGTCTTTCCCTGAACCTGGGCGGCGAAAACCGGCCTGCAAACTAGCAAAATAATAACTAAAAGCTTCAAGATGGTGCGCATGGACGGTGTATCTTTTACTACAATTCACGCGCCTGCGCAAGCAGCCAGCTTGCAAATGGCCATCTTGTAAATCCGCTGGCGTGGCGCACCCGCCCTGCTTCCGCAACGCCTCCAGTCGGGACGCCTGGCCCGAAGGCGGCTCGCATGGCACTTGACCCCGGCGCTAAGTGCCAGTATACTAGCCTAGCTAAACCCCTCGCCCGCTTCCTGACGCTCACCCCCCTCGTGGGCGCGTCCCTCGTAGATCGGCAGGTGGAAAGCCTGCGCTTTCCGCGCACCGGAGAATCCCTTAACCCTTGTGCCCTCTCCCGCTGTAGCGGGAGAGGGGGAACCCCCGGCGCGCCGGGGTGGTGGGTGAGGGCAAATGAAAAACACATTGCACCAGCACATCGAGCGCAACCTGAAGTTACCTGACCGCCTGCAAAGGACGTGGCCGAGGCTAGCGAAGTCACCCGGAAACGAGGGACTCATGGAGACCGGGGATGGCGGGCTCGAAAAAAACAAAAGATGTTATTTTTGGAGGGCGTCAACGGGGAAGTGATTGAAAACAAAGGGCCTGAAAAAATACGAACCGGAATTCAACGGAGAATGGCGATTTTGTGAGTCAATCCGTAAATGGCAAGTAATTGATAATATGCCAGTTAAATGTAATTATTAGAATACGATACAAACGCGCGTCAACGGGGAAGTTATTGAAAATAAAAGGCCGGCTCTAAGCGGCATCACGCTCCCAAAAGGCCGCGATTCTGTGGCGGAAACGAGGCATAAGCGGTGAGCGAAATGCCCGCGCGTTCACCGGTGGCTAGTCTCAAAACCGGCTTGGGCGGCAATCGTGGCTACAGCAGGGGGCGCGACGGTTCTTTGATCCGGAAATGATCGAGCAGGCGGAAGAACTGATGGGCGCGGCGAACGTCTTTCTGAATCTGGAGTTTCAGCGCGGCGGGATTTGGGAATTTGATCTCGTCGCGCAGCCGGTGGAGGTATTCGATTTCCATTTCCTCCTCGCGGACTTCCCGCTGAAAGCTCAGCAGGTGTGTCTCCACGGTCACGGGATGCTCGCCGAACGTAGGCTTGCGTCCTACGTTCGTAACCGAAGGGTAGACCGCCCCGCCGAGGATCGTACGGGATACGTAGACGCCAGGGCCGGGAAGTTGCTCCTCGATAGGAGCGAGATTCAAGGTAGGCGCAGTCTCGCGGCGGCCAATCCCGAGGCCGCTCGTGATTCGGCCCGAATTCGAAAACGGCCGGCCCAGCAGCCGTCCAGCCATGTGAACCCTGCCCGCGGTGAGCAACTGCCGGATGCGGCTGCTCGAAACCGTCTGCCCGCGCACCTGAACCGTGGGCAAGACCTCCAGGGAGAATCCCTCCGTCCGGCTGAGTTCGGCGAGCGTTTCCGCATCACCCGCCTGGCGGTGCCCGAACCGGAAGTTCGAGCCTACGCACAGCGCGCGCGCGCGCAGCCGTTCGGCAACGATTTCATGCACAAACGCGGCGGGAGAAAGGTGAGCCAGCTCCTGCGTGAACCTCAGCACCACCAAAACGTCCGCCCCCTGCTGCTCGATCCGTTTCGCTTTCTGCGCAAGGGCGGTGAGCGCCTTCGGCGCGCGCTCCGGGGCCAGTATGCGAGCGGGATGAGGTTCAAAGGTGAGGGCGACGGCCGCAGCGCGCAGCGTGCGGGCCGTTTGGACAACGCGGCTCAACAGGCGCTGATGCGCAATGTGGACGCCGTCGAAGTTGCCGATGGTCACCGCGCTTCCGTTCGGAAGCTTCGGCAACGCGTTCAGGTCGCGAATAATTTGCATCGTCTTCCATCCGCCCGGCGCGCCGGCGAAAACCGGGCGGCACAATCAACCATCCGGCGGCCGCTAAAACTCCAATTTCAATCCATCGTAGGCGAGCTGCGCGTTCGGCGGCAGGGTCCGGTTCGTCGCCTCATGGCCCAGCTCGTGCGCGATGTGAGTGAAGTAGGCGCGCTGCGGCTTCAGCCGCTCGACCAGTTCGAGCGATTGCTCGAGTGTCGAGTGAGTAGGGTGAGGCTTGTGACGCAAAGCGTCCAGGATGAGCACATCCAGGTCCCCGAGTTGCACGAGCGTGCTTTCCGGGATGACGCTGAAATCGGTGATATAGGCCGCGCGCCCGAACCGGAAGCCAAGCACCGGCAGGCTGCCGTGCAGCACGGGCAGCGGAATCATCGTCACGCCCCACAGTTCAAATGGCCCGTCGATGACGCGCGGGTCCAGGCGCGGGATGCCGCCGGCGGGGTAATCACCCTCGAAGATGTAAGTGAAGATGCGGCGGATGGACTCAATCGAGCGGCGGTCGCCATAAATGGGAATGGGCTCCTTCTGCCGCATGTTGAAGACGCGCACGTCATCCAGGCCGAAGATATGATCCGCATGGGTGTGCGTGAAAATCACTGCGTCAAGGCGCTCCATGCGCTCGCGCAAACCTTGCTGGCGGAAGTCCGGGGTAGTGTCAATCACCACCACACGCTCGTCAAATTCGAGCGCGACGGAAGAACGGGTTCGCTGATCGCGAGGGTCGGTGGAAGAGCAGGTGGGGCAGCGGCAGCCGAGCGTAGGAACTCCCGTGGAAGTGCCGGTACCGAGAAATGTCAGCCTCATCTTCGCTTGGGAGCGGCTTGCCTTTGCGCTTCGACAAACCCGGAGTGCAGCTCAAAAAGGACATCTCCCAGGAATTTCTGCTCGGCGGCGGAAAGATTGCCCCGGGTTTTATCCTAAAGGACGGAAAGCAGGTCGATCATGGTACGGGCGCTTTGCAAATCCACGGGAATCGGCTCGCCGGCGGGCCCGGCCACGAGACCCAGATGGAGAAACGCGCTATTGGCCAGGAATTCCACGAGTGTCGCGAACGCCTCGTCCAGGCGGTTATCTGCGGCGCTACGCGGCGCCGTTTCGGCGGCCGCCTGCGGCTTTTGCGGTTCCGGCTTTTCTTCTCGCGCCGGAGCGTCCTCCCGCCGGGTTCCATCCACGGTGAACGGCCGGCGGTCCACCACCTTAAAGCCGGAATCTTCTCGTGTATCCTCAATCATGATTGACCTCTTCGTTCCTGTTCCCTGCGGGACGCGAAGCGCTCGACCGCAAACCACAGCGCAATCGATTTGCTTAAGTCTAACAACAATTGACGGAGCCAACAAGGGAGGCGGGATTCGGGTAGTGGCTCAGTTTGCCGTAGCGCCGACCTTCAGAGTCTGTGTGGCAACTCGGAGGTCGAACGAGGAATCAATAACTTACGGACAAAAACATTCCCGTAACTTATTGATTTCTGGTTGGCGAAGCCAGTTATCACGCAGACTCTTCAGGTCGGCATTTTTAAGGCTGTGCCGGGCTGAAGCCCGGCGCTACAAAACCAAAATGAGCCATTACCGGGATTCGGCGTTTCAAACTAGGGTTACTGAACGCGGCTTGGGGCGGCGGATGGAGGCGGCGCCGGAGGAGGCATCAGGCCAAGCCCCTGCAGCAGGAACACGGTGCGTTGCGCGGCGCCTCGCCAGATCAACTGGCAGCCTTCTCCCTGGCAATTCTGCACGTAAACATCGCCGCCGGAGTATTCCAGGCTGCAGTTTTTGAAGGTGCAATTGATAAAGACGCTGTCATCCAACGCCACGTGCTGGTTCTCAAAAACCTTACCTTCGTAGCGGTTCATAGCGCTCATGGGTTTGGGGCTATCCAGTCTTTAGAGATTGGGCGCGTCCGCTGCGCCACAGGCGCTGCTCGCGATGACGAGCGGAAAGCCAGCCTTAGAGTATCATCGCGCTCCCGCGCTTGCAATAAAACGCTGGTGGCGGCCTGCCGCACAGTTGCCAATGCTTGCGGGCATTTGAGCCGGAGGACGCTAAGATGCAGCCGGGTCGAGCAGGTGCGCGATCGGTGGGCTGCTGCGCCGCCCGGCGCCCGGATGGTAGCAAGAAATCACGCGCAGCGTGCGGCCCCCAAGCGCGGGCAAGTTCAGTTCCTCAACAGCCCAGCCGCGCTCGCCGAGCGACTGGTCCCAGGATGGAATATCCCGCAATTCGCGGCCCAGTATGAAACGATGAAATTGCAAATAAGCGTCCTCGCCGAGGAGGACGATGGTCCGCACGCTTGGAAACAGTTTCAGCTCTTCACGCAAGTGGCGGACGCAGTTGGCCAGCGCTCGCTCCGGTACGGGGGCAACCAGCGCATGGCAGCGCAAGGCGTCGGTGAGCGCGCAGCGCTTCTTGAACTCCGCAAAGCTCTTCACGCCCACCATTTCCAGGAGCCCGGAAATGAAATGGTCCTTGAGTTGCGGCGAACGGTACAGGTAATTCTGAGCGTTCCATGAGGAGTCGCGGCCGATCACCAAGATTTCCACGTCGCTGAGATCAGGGTAATCGCTCTTCAGGTACTTCACCAGAAACTCGCGCGGCGGCAGCGTGATGGAGGTGATGGCCGCACACTCGCGGCAACTTTCTATTTGCAATCTCAGAGTCTCCGCTTGAAGACCCGGAGCGCGCATCGAACCACTGGCGCTGCTGCGGCCGCCGTAAGCGGCTTCCAGGAGTTGCTCCTGGGTGGCGTCGCGCGGGCCGAAAATCATATTGTCGATCAGCCGCGTCGACCCAACCCGCGCCGCGAGCAAAGCTACGCAGCCGGTTTCGATGCGCTCCACCGGCTCAAGCAAAGAGGGTTCAACCAACGCGGCGTAGTCCAATTGCACGTTCGCATCCGCCGCCAGGACCTGCCGCACGGCATCGAGCACGAGGGCGGCGTTCGTCTCCCCGCTCCAAACCAGTTCGCGCGCGCGTTCGAGACTGCGGCTGAGTGCGCGGGCGGATTGCCGCTCTTCCGCGCTCAGATAGGAGTTGCGCGAGCTTATCGCCACGCCGTCCGGATCGCGCACGATAGGGCAGACCACCACTCGCACGCTCAGGTTCAGGTCCGTTACCAACCGGCGGATCACGACCGTCTGCTGAAAGTCTTTCTGGCCGAAATAGGCGGCGTCCGGCGCGACGATATTGAACAACTTGAGCACGACGGTGGCTACACCGCGAAAATGGCCGGGCCGCGACGCGCCTTCAAAAACTGCTCCCATGGGGCCGGAATCGGCAAAGACGCTGAAGCCGGAAGGATAAAGCTCCGCCGCCTCGGGAGTGAAGACGGCGTCCACGTTGAACGGCCGCAACAGGTCGATATCTTTTTGCTGGTTACGCGGATACCGGTCGAAGTCTTCCCCCGGACCGAACTGCGTGGGATTCACGAAGATGGAAACGGCTGTCGAGTCGCACTGGCTCTTGGCGCGGCGGAGGAGACTGAGGTGGCCCTCGTGCAAGGCGCCCATCGTGGGCACAAGGCCCAGCGTCTTTCCCGCGCCGCGGATCCGGCGCGAAAAAGCCTTCATCCCCTCGACCGATTCGATGATCTGCATCAGAGAATTTTCAAGCTGCGGTGGGAATGCGCCTCGCGCCGGAAAGTTCAAAGAGGCCCGTCGCGTAATGCACGGCCAAAATCGTGCGCTGGCGTTCCTCGCTGGAGGAGCTTTTGCTCCGGAACGCTAGCGCTTCGTGCGCAGCAACAGCGGGGCGTTCTCTTTTTCAAACTGCTCCTGCACCTCCGGCGGCCAGTGGTAAGACTCGGCGTCGTCCGGAAAGCGTCCTTCCAGCACGTCGGCGCGGTAGCGTTCGAGCGCTTGGCGTGCGATTTCCGCGACGCCGGCATAAGCGCGCACGAACTTGGGCTTCGGCCCTTGGGTGAGTCCAAGAAGATCATGCACGACGAGCACCTGGCCGTCGCATTCCGGGCCAGCGCCGATGCCGATCGTAGGGATGCGCAGCCTGCGAGTGATGACGGCGGCCAGCTCGCGTGGGATGCCTTCGAGCACCACGGAAAAGGCGCCGGCGTCCTCGACCGCCTGGGCGTCCGCCAGAATTTCCGAAGCGGCCTCAAACGTTTTCCCTTGCACGCGGTGTCCGCCCATGGCGTGGATCGACTGCGGCGTCAAACCCAAATGGGCCATCACGGGAATTTCAGCCTCAACCAGGCGGCGGATGAGCGTTGCCCGCTTCCGGCCTCCCTCCAGCTTCACCGCTTGGGCTCCGCCTTCCTTGACGTAGCGGAGGCTCGCGGCGATCCCCTGTTCCTCGTTCACGTGATAGGCCCCGAAAGGCAAGTCTGCCACCAGCAGCGCACGGCGCACTCCGCGGCGCACGGCGCGCAGATGATGAAGCATATCATCCAGAGTAACCGGCAAGGTGGATTCGTAACCCAGAACCACCTGCGCGAGGGAATCGCCGACCAGAATCACGTCGATGCCGGCGGCATCCACAAGTTGGGCGGTGGGAAAATCGTAGGCGGTAAGGCAGGTGATCTTTTCGCCGCGCAGTTTGCGCTGCAAGATGAGCGGAACGGTGATTTTGCTCACGGCCTCTTGAACGGGGTCCATGGCTGTCCTCCGAAACTATCAAATGTGGGCGAAGCCCGGCGCGCCCTTCGCATCTGCCGTCTCAGTCTGCCGATGCAGATCCAAGCGGTAGAAAATATTGCGTTCCCTTTACCGGCTGGCTCAGCCGGTGGAGCAGCTCCTGAAAATCGCGGTCGTGCTCGACGAAGTCGATCCCGGAAGTTTCAACCACCAACAGGTTCGTCTCGCGGTAGTGGAAGAAGAAGTGATCGTAGGCCTCGACCACGGCCTCAATATATTCCTCGGAGATTTCCTGCTCCGCAGGTTCGCGCTTGCGTCCGATGCGCTCTCTCAGCGTTTCGGGCTTCGCCTGTAAGTATATCACCAAGTCCGGTATCGGCACCTGCTCGGCGAAAAGCCCGTAGTAGTGCTCATAAAGTTCGAGTTCTTCGTCCTCCAGGTTGAGGTAGGCAAAGATTTTGTCTTTGGCGAAGAGGTAATCGCTCACGATCATGCGGCTGGCCGTGCCGGTGAAATCCAGGCTCTGCCACTGTTTGAAGCGTTCCCAAAGAAAATACAACTGGGTCTGGAATGCGGCGCCCGCTTCGCCCTGGTAAAAGCGTTCAAGGAATGGATTATCCTCCACGTCGCACAAGCGGCCGGCTCCCAGGCGTTCCGCCACGAGGTCCGCCAGCGTAGTCTTGCCCACGCGCAGAGGCCCTTCGATGGCGATAAATCGCAGCGGCTCGTGGAGCGGGGGCGCGGCGGTCATGGAATCACTCGTGGTGCAGCCGGATCACGCGGCTCCGGTCCGGGGTGTCATGCAGCATCTCCTGCACCGTGCGGTCGAGGCCGGGATGGCGGACGTCCGGCGCCAGTTCATGAAGCGGAACCAGCACGAATCGCCGCTCAGGCAGCCGCTCGTGAGGCACGACAAGTTCCCGGGAACGGATGAGGGCATTTTCATACAGTAGGATGTCAATATCAATGGGCCGCGGCCCCTTCGCAACTCCCGGCCGCCGCCCGGCTGCCCGCTCCACCGCTTGGCAGGCCCGCAGCAAACGCAGGGGCATGAGGTCCGTTTCCACTTCCGCCACGCAGTTCAAAAACCACGCCTGGGGAAGAAAATCGACGGGTTCCGTCTTGTAATAAGAGGAAACGCGCCTCACTCGAATGCCCGCTGCCGCGAGACCATCAATCGCCTGCTTCAGCCTGTCGAGCCGGTCGCCCAGGTTTGATCCGAGCGAAAGGTAGGCGCGCTTCATGACGGGTCGGAAAGAGCCGGCAGCGTGGGCGTCACGTTTCGCGGAAGCGGCAAATTCAGATGCCGGTACGCCGGTTCATTGGCGCGGCGGCCGCTCTTGGTGCGGCTTATAAAGCCTCGCTGAAGCAAAAAAGGCTCGACCATATCGACGAGCGTCTCGACTTCCTCATTGAGCGTCGCGGAGAGCGCCTCCACGCCCACCGGCCCGCCGTGATAAAGCTCGATGATGGCGGAGAGGAAGCTGCGGTCGAGATCGTCCAGGCCGTGGTCGTCCACGCCTTCGAGCCGCAGGGCCGCGAGCGCCGTCTCTGCCGTGATCTCTCCGCCTGCCTTGACTTCGGCGTAGTCGCGCACGCGCCGCAGCAGGCGATTGGCGATGCGTGGCGTGCCCCGTGCGCGGCGGGCGACGTCCTGGGCCGCCTCGGGGCCGATGCGGGCTTCGAGAATCCGCGCCGAACGCAGCACGATCTCGGTGAGCTCTTGAACGTCATAGAAATCCAGATGATAAAAAAGACCGAAGCGGTTGCGAAGCGGCGCGGAAAGGCTGCCGGCGCGCGTGGTCGCGCCTGCCAGTGTGAACTTCTTCAACGGGACGTTGATGGTCTTTGCGAACATGCCCTTATCCACGACGAAATCCACCTTGAAGTCTTCCATCGCCGGGTAGAGAAACTCCTCGATATTGGCGGGAAGGCGGTGAATCTCATCGATAAAGAGCACGTCACGCTCGCCGAGATTGGTGAGGATGCCCATCAAGTCGCCGGTGCGCTCAAGTGCGGGGCCTGAAGTTACGGTGATTTTCGCGCCCATGGCGTGGGCGATGATGTAGGCGAGCGTGGTCTTGCCGAGACCGGGGGGGCCGAAAAACAGAATATGTTCGAGAGCTTCCCCGCGCTTGAGTGCGGCTTGGAGCGCGATGGAAAGCTTCTCCACCACTTTCTTCTGCCCGATATACTCTTCGAGCGTCGGTGGCCGGAGCGTGCGGTTAAATTGCTCTTCGTCTGTGGAAATCAACTCCGGCGAGACGAGTCGTTGCCTGGGCATGACTGACTCCGTTAAATGCCTGCGTCATCCCGCATTGTACCAGCATTTGCGGCTGGAAAAACGGCAAAGGAACTATACAGAGTGACATAAGTCGGCGGCGGCTATTTGCTGGTGCGGCGCTCTATGAGCGCCGAAATCCGCCGGTCGCAGACCGGCGCACCAGCTTTCGAGCGTCGGCGACTTATGTCGTTATGTATAGCAGGTCAGGCTAAACCCAGGAACCGGTTTGCTCTGGTTCGGGCCGTAATAAACCCGGCGCGCCGGGGCAGATAAGGGCGCTGGCTGCCCGCTGACGGAAGTCTTGCTTTGAGCCGTTGAGCGCGCGCCGCTATAATGCCCACGGGTGTCACTTTGAACACATTTTTGCGGGACCAATACCGGAAGCTTTGCTGGGCGGTCATCCATTCCGGGCCGCGTCGAGACGTTACCGTGCCCACCGCAAACGGTTTGCTCACGGTGGATAGCAAAGACTGGCTCGTGGGCAAATATCTCTACGTTAGGCGCGAGCACGAAACCGAGGAGATGCGCAAGGCGATTGCGCTGTTGCGGCGTGGCGGGGTTTTGAAGAATTCCGGAACTTTCCTGAACGCCGGAGCCAACCTGGGCATGACCTGCATCGGAGCCATCAAGCTGGGCTACTTCAAGCGCGCGATTGCTTTTGAGCCGGAACCGAATAATTTCCGGCTGCTTTGCCACAACACCCGGCAAAACGGCCTCCAGGACCAAATCGACTGCTTTCAAATCGCCCTGTCCTCCACGGACGGTGAAATGGAACTGGAGATCTCGGAGGACAACTCCGGGGACCACCGGCTCCGATCCAGCTCGAACCCAGGGTTCTTCCGCGAAGAAAGGCGCCGGACCATTGCCGTACAAGCGAAGGCGCTCGATTCTGTCTTGGCCAGTGACGCTCGCCTGCAGGATGAAAGCGTAAACCTTGTGTGGATGGATATTCAGGGGCACGAAGGCCATTTTTTCCAGGGAGCGCAAGGCTTCTTCAGCCGCGCCGTTCCCGTCGTCAGCGAATTCTGGCCGTATGGAATGGAGCGCGCGGGTGTCTTGCCCGCCGCGTTTTGCGAAACCGTGGCAAAGCTTTTTACGCACTTTTACGTGATCTCAGAAGGCGTAAAGCGCCCGATTGGCGAGATTGCGAATCTGTTCAGCGCGTACCGCGAGCCCCGCCAGGTATGTCTGATCGCGCTAGTGCGGGAACAGTAGGGGCCGAGTCCAAGCGTCGCGAAGATCCGAGAGCTTCTCCCCGATCTGTCTCGTTATAGACCCCACCTCAAAGAAATCGGAAGATTCATAAAAATCCCGGAAGAAATGAAAAGCCTTTGCCAGTGAATTGGATAAAAGTGTTACGCGGTGGAAATTGCTTGGATCCTGTTTCATCAAAAGCTGGTTCATGCCCTGCGCTGTACCGCAGCGTGGTATAGCCGCGGACTTATGTAATCGGAGATCGACTCCGCGAGTTCCTTGTCGGATTTAAGGGCAAGCTGCGGAAAGCATGATGTAGGAGGCGCTCAATGAGTTTTGCCAACGCGAAGAACTGGAAGTTCACGATTTTAATTTGTGCATTCGGTTTAGTACTTCTTGGCTTCTGTTTAGCCACTAAGGTTTCCGCCCAAGTGGCAGGCGCTACCTTGACGGGTAGCGTATCCGACCCGTCCGGAGCCGCCATCCCGAGTGCGACAATATCCGTCAAAAACACAGCTACGGGGGTTGCGCGCACTATTAAGGCGGATAGCGTCGGTCTTTACTTAATGCCGAACCTTATTCCCGGGCCCTACGAAGTGACGGCTTCAACAAAAGGGTTTTCAACCCTAGTCCGCTCTGGGATCACGCTAGCCGTCGGCCAGACACTGCAGCTAAACCTTACACTGCAGGTAGGATCTGTCAGCCAGCAGGTAGTGGTTACAGGCGCAGCGCCGCTGGTGCAGACCGCAACTTCCGTGATTAGCGCGCAAGTGAACGGTACAACAGTCCGTCAGCTTCCGTTAAACGGGCGTGATTGGACCCAATTGGCAACTCTTCAGCCGGGAATTATTGCTATCCGGACGCAGGCTGCAACTACAAGCACTGCGAACCGGGGCAACCGCGGCTTTGGAAATCAGCTGTCCGACAGCGGACATCGCCCTTACGAAAACAACTACCGGATGGACGGCATTAGCATCAATGACTACTCAAACGGCGCGCCCGGGAGCACTCTGGGCCTGAACTTAGGAGTTGATGCGATCCAGGAATTTTCGGTAGAGGCGACCAACTACTCGGCGGCTTACGGCAGGACTTCGGGCGCGGTCATCAATGCGATTACGAAGTCAGGCACAAATTCCTTCCACGGCGACGCGTACGAGTTTCTCCGCAACGATGCGCTGGATGCCCGAAATTTCTTCGATAAACAGATTCCACCGTTCCGCCGAAACCAGTTTGGAGTATCGGCTGGAGGCCCAATCCAGAAGAACAAGACATTTATCTTCGCTGACTATGAGGGAGTCAGGCAAAACCTTGGCCTCACTTTCCACGATACCGTGCCGACTGCAGCGGCACGCACGGGGTCCCTCTGTTCCCAACCTAGTCTTAGTTCCGGCACGCCGTGTGCCCCAACGACCGTTTCTGTGGACCCGAAGGTTGCCCAATTTCTTCAGTTGTATCCCCTTCCGAATAGCGGCTTGTCCAGCACAGGGCAGGGGAATATAGGTTTTTTTGGAGCCTCCGGGGCGCAAAACACGACCGAAGACTACGTGATGACACGGGTTGACCACCAGATTTCAGCCAAAGACAGTTTTGCAGGCAGTTACTTCTATGATAACGCGCCACAAACGTTTCCTGACGCTTTATTGGACTCGATTAGCGGGAATACCAGCGGCCGGCAGATGGTAGCCTTGGAAGAAACCCATATTGCCAGCCCGACATTCGTAAACACAGTCCGAGCCGGTTGGAGTCGTACACGGGGGAACGTAAGTACTCCCGTCAGTGCTACAAATCCCGCGGCTAAGGAGCCATCATTGGGGCTCGTCCCCGGCAGATTTGCGCCGCTAGTCAGCGTTCCCGGACTAACACCCTTCCAGGGAGGTTTTGGCGCGCTCTCTGATTTCAACCATCACCAGAACTCTGCGCAGTTGTATGACGACGCGTTTTGGACACGAGGGACCCATTCGATAAAATTTGGGTTCGCGTTCGAGCGCATTCAATACAACCTAGTCGGCGAAAATCAACCAAATGGGAATTTTTCGTTCCCGTCGCTCCAAGGTTTCCTCCTGAATGAGCCCACGAGCGTTCGTTTTCTCGACTCGGCGGTAGTTCCCGTAACGGAAGTGGGAAGCCGCCAGAGTCTTTGGGCGGGATATGTTCAAGACGATTGGCGAGCACGCCCAAATCTTACCGTAAACCTGGGCCTGCGATACGAGCTGACGACCCTGCCGTCGGAAGCCCACAACGGATTTGCAGTGTTGACCAACCTCTATACGAGTACACCCACTCCGGTCAAACACCTCTGGGCAAGCAATGCGACCACCCGAAATTTCGAGCCTCGGGTTGGTGTTGCGTACGACCCATTTCATAACGGTAAAACGGCCATTAGAGGCGGTTTTGGAATTTTCGACATAGATCCGCTTCCATGGATTTACACAATCGGAACCTCAGAGGGATTGCCATTCTCTCTCCAGGTCTCGCAGAGCCCCCTACCTGTCGGGGTATTTCCAAGTGGGGCATTTTCTATCGTCGGAACCAGCTTGGCGGCATCCCAGACGCGCTATGTTGAGCAGGATCCAAAGAGTAGCTATGCCATGAACTGGAATTTCAATATTCAGCAGCAGATAACCCCGAGCACGACGTTTATGGTGGCCTACGTAGGGCAGCACACGATTCACGACCCTTCCAGCATCCAGGACGCAAACATGGTTCTTGGAGCCTTCACGCCCGCGGGTTGGCTATGGCCATCTCCGGTGGGCAGCGGAACACGCCTCAATCCCAATGTTGGTCAAATCCGCGCGACTTTCTTTGATGCCGAGTCGCTATACAATGCCCTTAACGTGCAGTTGACCAAGCAGATGAGCCGGGGGCTTCAATTTCAGATCGCTTACACGTACGGAAAGTGCATTGACACCAATTCGAGCGGCGCTACTGACGCGCTTCAGAACTCAATATCGAGTCTTATTTTCTTCGACGGTCAGGCTACACGCGGCCTGTGTGACTACAACATAGGCCAGAACCTTGTGGCCAATTATGTCTGGAATCTACCAAGCCCAAAGTTGTCTTCACGATTTCTCTCCCATGTCATCGGAGGATGGGAGCTTGACGGGATATTCACCGCCAGCACTGGAAGCCCATTTACGCCGACTATTGCGGGAAACCCGCTCGGCCAGAACAGCACCGATCCGGTAGACTTTCCGGATCGGCTGACAGGAGGCGCCTGCAACAACCCAGTTAACCCCGGGAACCCGAATGACTACATCAAGCTCAACTGCTTTATTCCGCCAGTGCTTCCTACAGGCGTTTCCGCCGGCTCTCTGCCTTTTGCGTGCCAACCCGCGGCATCGGGAATTCCGAATAGCTGTATGAATCTCTTGGGTAATGCCCAGCGCAATAGCCTTATCGGGCCAGGCCTTGTGGATTTTGATGCCGCGATCATGAAGAACGAGTACTTCCCGAGCATCTCCGAAACGTTCCATGTTCAATTCCGGGCTGAGTTCTTCAATATTTTAAACAGGGCCAACTTCCAGGAACCGAATTTCGATAGCGGGAACGCAGTGGTTTTGAACCAGAATGGAACTACCGTCGGCGCGGCAGGAGCTCTTGTTGGAACGACAACCACTTCTAGGCAGGTTCAGTTCGGCTTGAAGCTCATATGGTGACCAGATGTTAGGTTGCCCGCTGCACATCCCGTTGGCTCTTTCTGAGTGAACATCCCCGTTGATGGAGGCTTACGTAATGAAGTGGAAACTTATCCCTAAGGCGCTCTTGATAATCGTCTGTCTGGTGGCTGGTTTGCCAGCGCAAACACAGCGTTCCACAGCGAATACCGTTGTGGCCATACAGGCAGGGCGACTATTTGTAGGTACGTCTGACCAGTTGCTCACAAACCAAGTAGTACTGATCAAGGGAGACCGGATCACGGCCGTAGGCGCACGCGACAGTGTGAGTATTCCCTCCGGTGCAAAAGTGATTGACCTGAGCCATGCAACGGTATTCCCAGGACTCATTGATTGTCATTCGCACGTGCTTCTTTATACAACGCCCAATGGAACCGCCGAGCAGTACCATTGGCAGTTCCTCCATCAGTCGTGGCAGTATCGGACAATCGAGGCGGTGGTGAACGCGAAGAACGATTTGGAAGCAGGATTCACGACCATGCGCGACTTGGGCACCTACGGCGCTATGTATAGCGACGTAGACGTGCGTCGCGCGATCAACCGGGGTCTTATCATGGGTCCGCGTTTGCAGGTGGCCACACGCGCCATCGTCACCACAACAGGACATTTTATAATCACAGACTATTCACCTGAAGTCCCCGTGCCCACGCCCGCCGAAGTCATTAATTCGCCAGATGAGGCACGCGCAGCCGTGCGTGAACAAATCGAGTACGGAGCTCAGGTCATCAAAATCTACGAAATGCGGCGATCTCATTTCACGCCCGATGGAAAGCTTGTGAGTTATCCCACGCTGACCTTAGACGAAATTAAGGCGGTGGTGGACGAAGCTCATCGGCAGGGCGAGAAGGTTGCGTGCCATGTCTATAACGGAGTAGGGCTGAGAGACTGCATCGAAGGCGGTGTCAATTCGATCGAGCACGGGATCGATCTTGATGACAAATCCATCCAGATGATGGTGCAAAAAGGCATATATCTGGTGCCGACCCTCTACATTTATTACCACAGCTTTCGTAGCGAGGGATCGGGCGACCCAAGACTTGAGCGCTTGCATGAAAAGAGCTTCCGCAAGGCGCTGGCGGCAGGCGTGAAAATTGCCTTCGGAACAGACGTTGGGGTGGTTCCCCACGGCACGCAGGCAAAGGAGTTCGAGTATATGGTGCGGTTCGGCATGACTCCTGCTCAGGCTTTGCGTTCTGCAACCACCGTGGCGGCTGATCTGATGGGTTGGCAGGACCGGGTAGGCTCTATCGAGCCTGGAAAATTTGCCGACATTGATGCGGTGTCAGGAAATCCTCTGAAAGACATCACTGAATTGGAAAGAGTCAAATTTGTGATGAAGGGCGGTGCGGTTGTCCGGAATGATTTGAAATAAAGAACCCGTGTATTGGATATAGGGTCCGCCGCTCTGCCATCAGGTTGACCTTGCGAAACTCCATGGTCAGCGTTGATTTGAGTGCGCGTCCGTTGGTGCAGAGCGAACGGGCTTGGCCCGATGACGCATTCCGCAGCGCTATGAACTCCGCTTGCGGTAGCGGGAGGGAGTTTCACCCGTGTAGTGGCGGAATGTGGTCGTAAACTGAGATTGACTCGAAAAACCAAGAGTGTATCCAATATCGGCCAGTGACATCAGCTGGCCGGCCAGTAATTCCTTCGCGCGCTCGATGCGTCTGTTGAGTACGTATTGGTGGGGCGCGAAACCCGCGCTCCGGTGGAATAATTGTGAAAAATAATGGGGGCTCATCCCCACTTGCCCTGCTAAGTGCGCCAGAGACACGTCATCTCCTATGTGCGCATCGATGTATTCGAGCGCGTGCCGGAGCTGGCTTGGCGGAAGTCCATCGCGGTAGGTATGTAGTGTTTGGACTTCGACGCAGTAGTGCTCGAGCAGATGAACCGACAGGATGTTGATTGCCGAGCTCGCAAACAGATTGGTGACTGACCCGGTCTGAGCCTTGTGGGCGAGATATTTCCCGACCTCCTCAATCAGAGGATCCCGCACAAGAAACCGGGGCACGATATCAATCCGGTTTTGCCGAACCGTTTCCGCGGCTGCGTTCGCTATCGCCTCCGGCGAGAGATAAACGTGGATGATGCTGGACGCCCGTTTCCATGCGGTGGTGTGCGGCTGACCGCAAGGCACAATCGAAACGAATGCTCCGGCCGCCGCGCGGCGTGTAAGTGCGCCGTTAGAACATCTCCAGGTTGCTTCTACCGCCGCACCATCGGAGGCGATTGTCACTTGAACATGGTCGTGAACGTGTTCACACCACTGGCTTTTTGGTTGACGCGCTACGTATAGGCTATACCCGGGCCACTCTCGATAGACATGGCCTTCTGGTAAAGGGTTTTCCGCACCCACAAGAATGATGAGTTGTTGCGACTTCGCCATCGGGAACCTTATCTTCGCTGGTCAGTCACGATGGAACTGTCATGCTTGGCTCCGCTGCGGAGATCAACGTGTGACTATGTGTGCGAGCATACCACACAGGGCCTCGAATTCTAGCCATGAAGCTCTGGATGGCGCCAGAGGCGCTCGCCTGCAAACTGCAAGAGCAGATATTGTATGGATCGACGTTCAGGGATGAGAGACCGTCACTCTAACTGCTAATTCTCGCTAGCGCCCCTACGACCGCTGCGTAGCATCAAAATCTCATAAAAATGCAAAGGACGCGGGCATCCTAAATGGGATGCGACTCTCATGTGCCGCTCAACGGCGGCACAAACCAGCGCGGCGGGGCATTCATCCCTACACCCCGCTCTTCGGTACAGGCTCACCCGCGTCCAACGGCGATACTATCCGGGGTTGTCCTTCATGTCAAGCGGCTGTACTCGTCCAGTAGATTAGTGACACTCAGGTTCCTTTCGAGGAGATGAGGATTGAGCCAAGAACTGCTGGGGAGTGAGATAGCCCA
>NFUN01000044.1 GCA_002197525.1 Acidobacteria subdivision 13 bacterium RH2 MAG17b
CACTAGTAACATGCGCCTTGCCAAACAAGCCCATTTATCTGTCCTAAAATCAATCAGATAGAGCCATCACTGAATTTGTTTTTCTGATTTTGCACGAATTGGCGCGATTTGCGCCTTCCGGCGATGAGGGCGGCGCCGTGCCGACAAATGTTGCCACGGTAATTGAATGGATTGTGCGAAGATTGCTAGGCTAGCGCGTTAGGTTGTAAAAGCGGGCTAACGCGTAAAGAGGGAAGCTGATCCGGTAGAGATGATACTTAAGGTAGAAGACGCGAGGAAAGCCGGTGCCGGTCCAGGACTCTTCATCCCAGGAGCCGTCCGCGTTCTGACGGTCGAGCAAGTATTGCGCCGCGCGGAGTGCGGCGGGGTCTCCCGGCGAGCCTGCGGCGAGCAGGCCAATCAATCCCCAAGCGGTTTGCGAAGCCGTGCTCTCGCCCTTGCCTTTGAGCGACGGGTCGTCATAGGAGGCGATGGATTCGCCGAAGCCGCCGTCCGGGTTTTGCACGGAGCGCAGCCAATCGGCTCCGCGCTGGGCGAAATCCTCGTTTTGGAGGCCGAGCGATTCGAGCGCGCGCAGCACGCCGCTCGTGCCGTAAATGTAATTGACGCCCCAGCGGCCGTACCATGCGCCTTCGGGAGTTTGGTCGCGCTTCAGGAATTCCACGGCGCGAACAACCGCCGGATGCGAAGCTTTGTAGCCCGACCGCCCCAGGCATTCAAGGACTCGAGCCGTCAAATCGGAGGTCGATGGGTCAATCATGGCGTTGTGATCCGCGAAGGGAACACGGGTCAGGAGCGCGAGGTCGTTGTCTCTGTCAAAGGCGCCCCAGCCTCCGTCGCGGTTCTGCATGCTGACCACCCAGTCCAGGCCTTTGCGGATGGCAAATTTCATGCGCTCCGCATCGGGATAGGCAGCGCGGTTCAGCGCCATCAGGACGAAGGCGCTATCATCCACGTCCGGGTAGAAATCGTTGCGGAATTCAAAGGCCCACCCGGCCGGCTCGGCGTCCGGATTTTTCACCTGCCAGTCGCCGCCGCCCGCCACTTGGTTTTCGAGCAGCCATCGCGCCGCGCGAACCATCGCCGGGTCGTCAGCCGGCACGTTCGCTTCCGCCAGAGCGACCATGGCGACGGCGGTATCCCACACGGGAGGAAGGCAAGGCTGCAAACGGATAGTATCGCCCTCTTCGATCTCAAAATCCGCCAGAAAGTCGCGCTCCCGTGCGGTGAGCGGGTGATCGGGCGGGAATCCCAGGGCGACGAGCGCAAGGATCGCGTTGAGCATGGCGGGATAAATCGCGCCCAGCCCTTCGCTGCGCTCCAGGTGGTCGAGCAGCCACTTCCGAGCCTGCCTCAGCGCGAGCTTGCGGAACGGCTTCCATGGCAAGAATTCGTGGAACTTAAAAAGGCGGTCGGCGGCGAGAAAAAAGTTATGCCATGTGATGAGGTGATCGTCCCATTGAAAGGCAGGTATTTTGCCGCCGGGATCTTTGAAGAGTTCGTCAACGCTCACGCGTTCCGGCAGCCGCCAGGCCGGTTTGAGCGCATACAGAATAGTGAGCGGCACGACAATGCCGCGCGTCCAGGAGGACATTTCATAAAGGTTGAAAAAGAACCAGCGGGGCAGCAGGATCAACTCGGGCGGCATGGCGGGGACGAGGTCCCATCCGATCTTTCCGCACAGCGCAAGGTAAAAGCGGGTGTAGGAGTTTGTTCGTTCCAGACCGCCCAGCTCCAGCGCGCGACGGCGAGCCGCAACCATGTGCGGCGCTTCGGGAGAATCGCCGGCAAGTTTGAGCGCAAAGGTGGCCTTGACGGTCGCGTTCAGTTCCGAAGGGCCGCCGGAGTAGATGTTCCAGCCTCCGTCGAGGAGCTGTTCGCGCCGGATGGTGTTGGCCAGCATCGCGATGCGGTCCGGTTCCGCCTTGCCCAAAAGATGAAGGTAGAAGATGTAATCGGATTCAAGCGTCGTATCCGCTTCAAGCTCGGCAATCCAGTGACCTGGCTCCTTTTGAAGTGAGAAGAGATAACGGGTGGTGCGGCTTATGGCTTGCTGCAGCCGGCGCTTTAATTCGGAGAACGATGAGAGTGGCGGGGTGTCTTCGCGCCGCAATAATCCGGTTTGGGATTCGTTTGCTTCCATCTGATGTCCAAGGGAGGTCCGGGAGAGGAATGGCCTTCAGGCTATTCGCGCAATTCTGCGGGCAGAGCGAAACGGACGTCTTCTTCAATGGCGTCGAAATCCTCGATGTTCGTGTATCCGCTTTGCCGAAGGCGCACGAGTACCTGCTGCACCAGAATTTCGGGAGTCGATGCGCCTGCAGTGATGCCGATGCGGCGGTGGCCGTTCAGCCATTCGAGCTGAATCTCGCTGGCATCGTGCACGAGATACGCGCTGGCGCCGGCCCTCTCCCCCACTTCCACGAGCCGGTTGGAATTTGAGCTGTTGCGCGCTCCCACCACGAGGAGCAGATCGATTTGCGGAGCGGCGCTCTTCACCGACGTTTGCCGGTTCTGAGTGGCGTAGCAGATGTCCTCGTTGGGGGGCGAGGCGATGGCCGGAAAGCGCTGCTTTAGCCTCGCCACGATCTGGGCCGTGTCGTCGATGCTCAAAGTCGTTTGCGTGAGGTAGGCAAGGTACTCCGGATCCGGAACGCTAATCGAATCCACCTCGTCTGCAGAACTGATCAAATATACCTGGCCGGGCGCTTCTCCGAGCGTCCCGATGACTTCATCATGGTCGCGATGTCCAATCAGAACCACCGAGTAGCCCTGCTGAACGTAACGAATGAGTTCAACGTGAACCTTGGTGACCAGCGGGCACGTTGCGTCAATCACTCGCAGATTGCGTTCCTTGGCGTGGCGTCGGACCTGCGGAGATACGCCGTGGGCGCTGAAGATCACCACCGCGCCTTCGGGAACCTCGTCCAACTCCTCGACGAAAACCGCACCCATCGCGGCCAGCTCTTGCACGACGTATTGGTTATGCACGATCTCTTTGCGAACGTAAACCGGTTTACCGAGCTTTTCAAGCGCGAGCCGCACCACGTCGATTGCCCGCACCACGCCGGCGCAAAAACCGCGAGGGCGAAGGAGCACCAATGTCCGGGGCTCTTGGGTTATAGCCACTGCTTCCATCATGCTATCCTCTGCCGCGTGTTCGCCGTCTGCAGAACCGCCGTCTCTCCACGGCTCTGGTCTGCGAACCATCGATTCTAATCGTAAACCGTGAGCGTTCCGCCCGTCAACCAATCGCGTTAATCGGTAGACTTTGGTCTTGTAGCGCCGGGCTTCAGCCCGGCACAGCCTTCAAAATGCCGACCTGAAGGTCGGCGCTACGGCAAACTGACCCATTACCCGTTAATCCGCGCCTGCGGTTAGGAGCCTTCGCCGCCGCCGGATGTTTCAACCACCCGCGTCCTGGCGGATTCGCGCCGCAATCTTGCGAATGCCTTCTTCAAAGACCGGCGTGGGAGGAATCAGGCTTATGACCAGGCAGCCTTCCTGCGCGAAGTCATAGAAATGGCCGGGATGAACCAGAACGCCATCATCGCGCAGCAGCCGGATGGCCCAGGCCTCGTCGGATCGGATTGCAGGAACGCGCAGCACGGCGTTCCATCCGCCTTCGGTTTCGAAGCGGCTCACGGGCGAATCCGGGCCGAAAGAACCGGCGAGGCATTGCAAATTGGCGGCGACGCGTTCGCCAATCTGAGGCTGAAGGGCGTGACGCAAAGCCAGCAGTCCGGCAAGGCCGTAGGCTACAGGCGCGCTCACTGACAGGTACGTGTCCGCGATCACTTCCAGTCGCGCGAGCGCCTGCTCACGGAGGTCCGGCGGCCCGCTTACCACGATCCATGAGCACTTCATCTGAGGCAAGGCTGAGATCTTGGAGAGGCCGCTCAGCGTGAAAACCAGCGGCCCGTTTTCGCCCGCAAAGCTTGGAGCGCGGCGATTCTGCTTTCCGGGATGGGCGTAATCCCAGAAAACCTCGTCGGCGATCAGCGCCATGCTGTGCTTCCGGCACTGCTCGACCAGGAAGCCTGCCTCGCCGGGGTGGACGAATGATCCGGTTGGATTGTTCGGGTGAACCACGACGGCGGCTTTTGGCTTTAGAGCCGCCCGCGCGGCGAAAACTGGCTGGTCGATGCGCCAGCGCTCTTCGTAAGTCAGAGGGTAGGCCACGCATTGCACGTCGTTAAGCCGCGCGAGAAAGTCAAAGAGGGGATAGCTCGGCTGTGGCGTCAGAATTTGCTCGCCGGGGTTGGCGAGCAGCTTGAAGACGAAGGAGTACGCCTCACTGGTGCTGGCGGTGAGAAAAATTTGGCTGGCATCTACCTCGGCTCCGCGTTCGGAGTAATAGCCGATCACGGCTTGGCGCGCGATGAGAGGCCCGCGCGGGTCAGGCGCATACTGCAAAGCGTCCGGCTGGTGAAGAGCCCCGAGCACGCTCGCGGCCTCGTAATGGAAGCCGCATTGGGTAGGGTTGGACTCGGTCAAATCGGCCAGCGGCAGACCCAACCGCAACCGCTCGCTCGAAATTCGAGTCAGCTCGTTGGTTTCGAGCGACCAATCCGTTCGCTTCGAGAACATGTTGGAAACGCCACTTGAGGATTCAGCCCGGAAAGTGCGCGGGTGGGTAGGGCGGCTCAGATGCGCAAGCTTGCCGCCCGCTGCGGCGAAGACAGCCGCGGCACGTCAGGGATTTGTCTTGTACTTAACCCGGTATACCCTTCGATGGCTTCGAGGGATCTCCTGGCGGCTTACGACCTGGGCTGTGACCTCGATGTTTTGACTCTTCTTGTCGTACGGGCAAGCGACCATGACGCCTTCCCCAAGGTAATAGTTCTTTTCGGTTGCGAAGCAAACGCCGCCTTTTGAAACGTTCTCGCTTTTGGCGATTTCGATTCCTCCGAAATAGTCGCGGATCAGAATCGGAAGCTGAAGCAGGGCGCGCCTGTGCCGGCGGCGCTCGACGGATGGAGACGCGGCGCCCGCGGGAACGGGCGGCGGTTCGCTTTGCGGATCTTTTCCTGCCGGCTCGCTCTCTGCGAATCCCCAGGGCGTGGTCGCTCCGCAATTCGAGCAGAAACGCGAGAAAATGCCCGCGGTCTCCAAGACTTCCACCTCAATGAGAGACAGCCGCACCAACTCTGCCGCGCCGCACTCGCGGCATGCAAGCAAGGCTTTGGGCTCCGAATCCTCGGAGGGCGGCGGCGGTGGAAAACGGATGCCCCATAGGTCGGAATTGGGGTCAAGGGATTCCATCCCCCACTCGTCCTGACCCTCGGCCTGCGCTGCCATGGGACCCATGACGCCGAATTCTCCGCCCTTTTCCGTCATCGGCGTCAAAGGACCCGCCACGCGGAAAGAAGCCTCGCGCCGGTTTACCAGATTAGTCACGCGAACGTGCTGGCCGCTTGCGAGAGCGTGGGAAATTCGGATTCTCGCACCATGGCGGCTGACGTCAACGGTTTGGGCGTTGCAGTCAAACGAATCTCCGTTTTCATCCACTCCCTGCACGCGCAGAGAGATGGTCAACATCAGGCGGTTTGAGCGGCGCCGTTCAACAGCCATCGTTTTTCCCGTTTCGCGCACCACGGGGTTTTCGCAGTGCGATTAGTAAGGATAGAATTTTCTATTATACTGCGCTTTGCACAAAATCAAGCGTGGTGGCGGTAGTGACTCAGTTTGCCGTAGCGCCGACCTTCAGGTCGGCATTTTGAAGGCTGTGCCGGGCTGAAGCCCAGCGCTACAAAACCAAAATGAGTCACTACCGTGGTGGCGGGTGATGCCGGGAAGCAAGGGGTTAAGGTTTTGTCTTGAGGTGATAGCCGTGCCTTCCTCAAGTTTCAAAGTCAATCTTGCTGCCTTGCCCGAGAAGGCGCTACTCGCGAACGTGTTCGGCGCGGGAGGGTTCCTCATGCTCTGTGGTCCGTTCCGGGGCGGGTTTGACGCCTTCCGTCCCTCCGAAACCCTGAGTGAGAGCTAACGCGGCGTTCTGAATCCGGCGGCGAAGATCGGAAATGAGCGCGTCTGACTCCTGCTCGACTCTCTGCATCACGATCTTGGAAACGTCCATGGAACGCACCTCAATGATCTGAAGAGCCCGTTCGGAGGTGGTTTCCATTTTAGCGAGCTGGCCATCAAGCCGCTGCGTGGCCTGGTCCACCCAATCCTTCACAACGAACGCCGCCGCTCCCACTTGCTTGTTTACGGCCTCAGTCGCCTCGCGGGCCGCTTCTTCCGACTTACTGCGGAACTGCGCGACCGCAACCGAACTGAAATCTTCTGCGTCCTTTTGCAGTTGATGTAACGCCGCCTCGCGGCCGCGTTCCAGAGCTTCTTTCACGGTACGCTCGATATCAGATGCGCTCTGCTGCTTTAGCCTATCGAAGATTTCGCGGAGCTGCTTTCGATACTCCTCGGCGGTGGCGCGCGCTTCTTCCGCGATCGAAGAGAGCGTTCCCCGCGTGACGGCGGAAAGCTGGCCCCCGATTCCTTCCACAGACTCCTTGCGTATTTCCGAGAGCTGTTCGCGGACCATCAACAGCGTATCCTCGGCGTACTTGGCGATCTCGTGAGAGGGTTTCTGTGCAATCTGATCAGCCAGAGCCTGCTGTTCCTCCAGATAGCTCCGAATTTGGGCTCGAAAGCCCTCTTGTTCCTCATTAGCCGCAAGGCTGAGGGTTGCCTGGAACTGGCCGGTGGCCTCAAGTCGCTGCTTCTCAAGCTCCGCGGCAGACCGGTTGGTGAAGCTGGCCAGCGCCGATTCGCTTGCGTCGTTGGCGGCCTGCTCAAGAAGACCGTGAAAACCGGCCAGACCAGCCTGCGTTAACTGGCTGATCTGGTTTCTGGTTTGTTCGGCAGTTTCGGCTTCTATCGCTTGAAGCTTTGAGGCGGCTTGGGCTGTGATCTTCTCCGCCAGACTCGGCAGGATACTTTCTTCAAGGTGTCGTGCCGACTGCTCAATCTGCGCCTGCGAGCTTTCAATCAAGGATCGAGCCGAAGCCTGAATCTCGCCCTTGGCCTGCTCGACCATTCCGGCTTGTTGGGCTTGCAGTTCCGAAGCGGCGCGAGCGGTGATTTTCTCTGCAAGACTCGGCAGGATACTTTCTTCAAGGTGTCGCGCCGACTCCTCAATCTGCGCCTGCGAGCTTTCGATCACTGAGCGAGCCGAGGCCTGAATCTCGCCCTTGGCCTGCTCGACCATTCCGGCTTGCTGGACTTGCAGTTCCGAAGCGGCGCGAGCGGTGATTTTCTCTGCAAGACTCGGCAGGACAGACTCTTCAAGCTTGCGCGCCGACTCCTCAATCTGCGCCTGCGAGCTTTCGATCACAGATCGAGCCGAAGCCTGAATCTCGCCCTTGGCTTGCTCCATCATGCCGGCTTGTTGGGCCTGAAGTTCCAATGCAGCGCGAGAGGTGATCTTCTCCGTCAGACTCGGCAGGACGGACTCTTCAAGCTTGCGCGCTGACTCCTCAATCTGCGCCTGCGAACTTTCGATCATTGAGCGAGCCGAGGCCTGAATTTCGCCCTTGGCCTGCTCGATCATTCCGGCCTGCTGGGCTTGCAGTTCCGAAGCGGCGCGAGCGGTGATTTTCTCTGCCAGACCTGGCAGAACGGTTTCTTCAAGGCTGCGCGCTGATTCTTTGATCTGCGCCTGCGAGCTTTCGATCACAGATCGAGCCGAAGCCTGAATTTCACCCTTAGCCTGCTCGACCATTCCGGCTTGCCGGGCTTGCAGTTCCGAAGCGGCACTAGAGGTGATCTTCTCTGCAAGACTCGGCAGCACAGACTCTTCAAGCTTGCGCGCCGACTCCTCAATCTGTGCCTGCGAGCTTTCGATCACTGAGCGCGCCGAAGCCTGAATCTCGCCCTTGGCTTGCTCGACCATTCCGGCCTGCTGGGCTTGCAGTTCCGAAGCGGCGCGGGCGCTCAACTGTTCGGAGAGTCCAGCGAGGGAGGTCTCTTGGAACTCAGCCGTTACTTGCTCGATCTGTCCCCGCAGGTTTTCGACGGCAGAGCGTGTGATCAAGCCGACTTCAGTCTGGACTCGCTCGCGCGCCTCACCTTGCTTCGCCTCAAGTTCGAGCGCGGATTGTGAGGCCCACTCGCTCGCCAGGCTGGAGAGAGCAGTTTGCCGGAAGTTCTGTGCAGCTTGGTTGAGATCGTTTCCGAAACGTTCGAGGGCCGATCCCAGCAGGGCGCCGATGCGCGTCTCAGTTTGCTCGATCGTGCGGGAATGCAGGGCCTGAACCTCAGCCGTCTCTGAGGAAAGGCGATCTTCCGCCAGCCCCGTTAGGGATTCCTGCATTTCCTGCCTAAAGTCCCGGGCGGCGGCGGCGATCTGATCGGCGGCGAGATGCCGCATCTGTTCCATAAGCGCGCCGGCGGTGGATTCAAGGCCTTCTGCCAGGCGTTTGCCCAGGTCCTGCGTCACGGAGGAGATGAGCTGTTCCGAAGCTTGTTGCAGAGAGAGACCCGCTTCTTGAAACTCATGCTGAGCCTTCCGCCGGGCTTCCTCAGCCTCTGACAGCAGCGCTTCAAGCTCCAAATGGGAGCTTCCGGCGCGCTCCGCTATGCCACTTAGCTGAGTGGTTAGTGAAGAGAGCGTCTTTTCCTTTTCGTCCAAGCGCGTCAGCAATTGGTTGGCGTTGGCCTGCAGACGGGCATCGATTTGCCCGGCCAGCCTTGCCAGTTTCAAACCGGCAGCTTTGAAGAGCTTTTCAGCGTCGATTTCGGGTTGTTGAGAGAGTGAATCGAGCTTCGTGGGCGCGGGTTCCGGTTTGACCGCGGCGCTGAAGTCCACCTCTAGCGCTGCGGGTGGTGGAGAGACCTTACGGGCTACCGGCTCGCTTTGCGGCGGCTTGGCGACGACGGGGGGAACGGCGCGCGCCACAGGACTGGGAACTGCCTTCGTGATAGCAATCGCCGGAGCGCGGCGCCAGTCCAATGGAGGATACTGTATGCCCCAGATGTTTTTGGAGTCGGCCAATTCCACTCCGATCTGGTGGGGCATGGTCGGAGCGGATTTTTCTGAGAAACTGACGACTTTCCCTCTCACTGCCAAGCCGCGGGGCGGATTTTCAACCAGGATTTCAGACCCCGGAGTGATGGTCTGCCACGTGGCGAGGCTCGCTCCCTGGCGGTTAATAGAGATGGTCTGCGTTTCTTCGCGGAAAGACTCACCCCTGGCATTTTTGCCGCTTATGGTCACCGGAACAGTCACTAGCAGACGAGTGCTGCGGCGCCTTTCCCGGCCAGCGGCTTCTGGAGAGAGCGAGGTTACGGCCTTATGGGTAACAGTTTTGGCTTGGTCCGGCACATCTGTCTTATCGGAAGAATTCTGCGCTGACTTTAAGATTTTTCTTACAAATTCCACAACAGCCTCTAAGTAATATATTAGATAG
>NFUN01000045.1 GCA_002197525.1 Acidobacteria subdivision 13 bacterium RH2 MAG17b
GCGAAGGCCCAGCCTTCGCGCCAAAGGAAAACCTTAAAGAACGCGTTTTCGCGCCCGGAAAGCCATAGGCTTTCCGCACAGCGGGGCGGCAGAGCCGCTTCCCACACCGGAATGCACGGTTGCCCTGGTCTATGACCGGCAATCTCGCTGCTCATAGAGCGGCGCACCAGAAAGGCTCGCCGGGCTAGCGGAGACCTTTTGTGTTAGGGAACGCATTACTGTAATTGCGGATAGCAACACTATTAAAGAGCCAAGAAGATTTTGGCCCTCGCCCCGCCGGGGAGAGGGTGGTCTGCGGAGCGGACCGGGTGAGGGGAATAGCTAGCCCGAGCAAGGTAGCGCAGACCTCCGTTTCTGAGGTCTGCGGCTTTTGTTGGTCATCGCGCCTCCAGGGGTGTATTCTAGCGCCGTGTCTCGGTTGCGCCGCCCTGTCCTTTCCGATCGATTCTTTTTTGTCAGTGGGTAGTGGGTAGCGCAGAGTTGTCTTGTAACTCTGCGGCTTGTTTATAATTGGGGGCAAGCCACGGCACGGTTTGTGTGCCGTGGGCCTGTGGGTCATCCGCGATACGATTCCGGCAAATGGACGTAATCGATCCGAATCAGAAGTCCGCACGCGTTGAACATGCGACACGATCTGCCTGGTTCACCGCTTTCATACGCAAGAACCCACGTCACAAAAAACCGTGACGGGGCACCCTGCTCTTGACACCTCCGACGCTAGCGTCGTACACTAGCCTATACGCAAGGCAGTGGACCCGCATGACTGACTCACGGCACGCTCCGGACCCGCGAAAAAATCACGCCGGAAAGCCCCGGTTTTGTGTTCATTTTCATGGCCGGGGAAACGCCTTCCGGGGAGGACGGGAACGCAGAAAAAAGGATTGTTTAACCCAACGAACCCATAAGTGTTTGAAAACAAAGATAAATCTTGGGAACGAACCCAAACGAACCCACCCAGTGAACCCAACCGATGGACCTAAGTTATTGAATATAAAACAGAAAGCTGGCATTTTGGGGCCTTATCGTATATCCGGCTTAGATTCAATAAAATACAAGGATCTTGCGGTGGGTTCGCCCAAATCCGGCGCAAAAAAAGAGCGCGAAAAGCCACTCGTCAACGTGCGGTCTAGCCTCACGATTTTCGGCTACTCGTCTGGCCGGCAGCGGTTACGCTCGATGGCCGGCACGGAACCAAACTGAAGCCATTGAGTCATTGGTTCATTGATTCAATACTGACGTTGAGGCGAAGGTGTATCAGTCAAGCGGACAGCGAAGAACTTTTGAGTTGGGCTTCGTGGATAACCCCTCAAATGGTCCAATGACTCAATGAACCAATGGCTCAATTTTTGATGTCGGCCTGAAGGCGCTACGACAAACTGCATTACCAGCTCAATCTTTTGTTGATAGCGTGGGTTGGATCGATGGCGCTATACTGGCGTTGAGGCTTTCCAAGAGTTCTATGGACTCCGAGTTAGTTCAAATTTCGCCTGCAGGGTCAAGCCTGGCGCCGCCTCGGAATAATGGCGGGCGCGAGCAAGCCTGCGCCGGAGTTGCTCCCCGAAGTGGAGCGGTGGGGAAGACATTTTATATCGAAACGTTCGGCTGCCAGATGAACGTTCACGATTCAGAGAAAGTGGCGGGCACGCTCCAGGCTAAAGGCTATCGCCCGTCGGAGAATTCTGAGAACGCAGACCTGATCTTATACAACACGTGCAGCATCCGCGAAAAGGCGGCGCAGAAGGTTTTTTCGCGGCTGGGTGCATTCAAAAAATTTCATCGCGGCGGACAGATGTTGGGCGTGCTGGGCTGCGTGGCGCAACAGGAAGGCGAGCGGATTTTTGCTCGCGCGCCCCACGTGAATCTGGTCTGCGGCTCGGCGAGCTATCCGAGATTGGGCGAGCTGATTGAGCGCCTCGATCGCGGCGAGCAGCGTGTGAGCGGCCTTTCGCTCGACACCGATGAGTGCTTTGAGACCGAACTGACAAGCCGGGATAATCCCTTCCGCGCCTATATCACTATTATCGAAGGCTGTGACAAGGCGTGCACCTACTGCGTGGTGCCGGGGACGCGCGGCCCGGAGCGCAGCCGGCCAAGCGCCAAGATTCTATCGGAAGCGCGGCGGCTGGTGGATGAGGGATACACGGAAATACAGCTTCTGGGGCAGACCGTGAACTCTTACCGGGATCCGTCACCCGCCCGCCTGAACTTTACGGATCTGCTGCTGCGCGTTGCGGAAATTTCCGGCCTGAAGCGGGTGCGCTTCACCACCTCGCATCCCCGCGACTTCACAAGTGACATCGTCCGCGCCATAGAGAGCACGCCCGCGCTTTGCGATCATGTTCATCTGCCGGTGCAGTGCGGCTCTAACCGGGTGCTTGCCCGCATGAGGCGCACTTACTCCCGGGAAGAGTACTTGGAGAAAATCAGTTGCATCCGCCAGGCTAAACGTGCTATCAGCATTTCGAGCGACATCATCGTGGGCTTCTGCGGAGAGACGGAAGAAGATTTCGAAGAGACGCTCAGCCTGCTCGATGCCGTCGAGTACGACCAGGTGTTCTCCTTCAAATATTCGCCGCGCCCGAAGACGGACGCCGGCAAGATGGAAGATTCCGTGCCTGAGGACGAAAAAAGCCGCCGCCTGACGCGGCTCCAGGAACGCCAGCGGGAGATTCAGTTGCGGCGCAACCAGGCGCTCATCGGTCAGGACTTTGAAGTGATCGTCGAGGGCTTCCAGCCAAAGCTCGTGCAGTCGGTGGGACGCACAACCAGCAACCGGGTGATCAACTTTGCCGGGGATGCTGGGTGGACCGGCCAGTATATGAACGTGCGGGTCGCGGCCGCCGGCCCGAATAGCCTTGTAGGCGTAAGAGCCGGCTAGAATCCTAGAGTTGTGAAACTTGACGCAATCAATCAAGTTTCCGCAGACCCCTCACCCCAGTCCCTCTCCCCCAATCGGGGGAGAGGGTGGACCGCGTAGCGGGACGGGTGAGGAGGCCATGCCTCGGAAGTCAGAGGCGTGTTGGCCGCGGGAGACCTCCAGGCTCAGGCTCTGCGGTATCCCAAAGAGCGTCGTTTCCGTGCGGGCCTGGTAAATGCCTTCCGGAAGACGCGAAGGAGAAGGCCGATGGAAGTGGAGATGAAAATTCGGGGGCTGATGATGGACCCGGTCACCAACATGCCAATCGTCATACTCCGGGATACGGGGGGCGCTGCCGTCCTGCCCATCTGGGTGGGTATTTACGAGGCCAATGCGATCGCGCTGGAGATCGAAAAGGTAAACACGCCGCGGCCTATGACCCACGACCTCATTCGCAATCTGCTGCTGGGTCTCGAGACACACGTTAATAAAGTGGTGGTCAACGAGCTGCGGGATGATACCTTCTATGCTGTGATCTGGCTTGAGAAGGACGGCGAGACCATCTCGATTGACTCCCGCCCCAGCGACGCTTTGGCGCTGGCGCTGCGTGTGGATTGCCCGATTTACGTCGAAGACGGTGTGTTGAAAAGCTCGAAGGTTTCAAGCATCGCCTCCGACAAGGTGAATTCCGAAGAGTTGAGCAAGTGGTTGGAAAGTCTCAACGACGACGATATGGGACGCTACAAGATGTAACGGCTTCGCCGGCGGCTTTGGCGCCTGTGTGAAAACTGCGGCTTTTGAGTTGGTGCGGCGCTCTATGAGCGCCGAAGCCATCTAAAATAAAGGCCGGCGGTCACAGACCGCCGCACCAGCCGCAGTTTTCACACAGGCTCTTTGGGGCGCCCCGGAAAACGAGGCGCGTGCAACTTGACCTCGAAAAGGGCCGTTTCAGCCGGGCGGAGCGGGAGATCTGAGTGGCAATCGTTATTGCGATCGCTAACCAGAAGGGCGGCGTCGGAAAAACCACGACGGCAACCAATCTGGCCGCTGCATTTGCCTTAAAGCGCAAGCGCACACTGCTCATTGATCTCGATCCTCAAGCCAACACAACCCTCACGTTTTTCCCGCTCCAGGAGATCACCCAATCCGTTTATGATGTTCTGGCCGACCACCGGACGCCGCTTTCGGACGTGCTGCGGCCCACCAAGACGGCGAACTTGTGCCTCGCGCCAGCCAAAATTTCACTGGCCAAACTCGAAGCCACGCTCATGGGGCAGTTCGATGCGCCCTACCGGCTGAAGGACGCGCTTGCGCCCTGCCGCGAGAATTTCGACATGATTTTGATTGACACTCCGCCCGCGCTGGGGCTGATCACCGTCAATGCGCTCGTGGCTTCCACCCATTTGCTCGTCCCGATTCAAGCTGCTTATTATGCTATGGAGGGCAGCGACGATCTGCTCGACACGCTGGCGCGAATCCGCTCCCGTCCGAACCCCGAACTCCAATTGCTCGGAGTGGTCCTCACGCTGTTCGACAAGCGCACCAACCTGGCGAGGGACATCCACAAGCAGGTGCGCGCGGTTTTTGGAAACAAGGTTTTTAAGACGGTAGTGAACAAAAACGTCCGGCTAGAAGAAAGCCCCGCTTACAAGGAGACCATCTTCAGCTTTGCCCCCGATTCATCCGGGGCGGGGGACTATGAGCGGCTGGCCCGGGAGGTGTTGCAACGTGTCGGGTAGACGGATCGGACTGCCTGTGACGGTAAAAATGCGGCACGACGCTCACTACGTCGAGGACATCATCTCGCGCAGCGGCGCGGCCATAGGGCGGATGATTCCGATAGAGCAGATTCAGCCCAATGCGGAACAGCCGAGGAAGGATTTGGGCGATCTCAAAGGTCTCGTCGAGTCAGTGCGCGACAAAGGCGTGCTCGAACCGCTTTTGGTGCGCCATCTGCCCCAGGCTGAAAAGTACATGATTATCTCGGGCGAGCGCCGGTACCACGCGGCGAGCGCCGCAGGCCTCCGCGAACTGCCCTGCATCGAAAAAGACGTAAATGACGCTGAGACCCTTGAGCTGGCTCTGGTAGAAAATTTACAGCGCAAGGACCTGACGCCGTTCGAAGAGGCGGACGGTTTGCAGGCGCTGGCAGACCGCTTCGCCCTGACCCATGAGGAAATAGCCCGGCGCGTCAGCAAGGGACGCTCTTCTATCACAGAGTCGTTGAGCTTGCGCTCGATCCCGGACGAGCTTAAGGCGGCGTGCATCGAGAAAGGCGTGCTCTCCAAGTCGCAACTGCTGCAAGTGGCGCGCCAGCCGAGCGAAGCCAAGATGCGCGACCTCATCCGGCGCTTCGCTCTGGGCGCTGTTAACCGTGAACAAGCGCGAGCAGAGCGGAATCCCGCCGCCAAGGGGCCGGCGGCTGGATTTCAGTTCGTTCCTCCCTCGAAGGAATTCAAACTGGTGCTGCGCTTCCGGAAAAAGAACGTCCAGCGTGAAGACGTCATTCAAGCCTTGCGGCGCATTCTGGAAGCGCTCGAGCGCGGCGAGGCGCAGGACGATTATTAATAGGAGCAACTAAATGGTGACACCTTCTGCTGTAGCGGCGGCCTCTGGCTGCCCTGCTTTCGGCGCTCAGAGAGCGCCGCTACAAAGAGTGATGTCGTCATTTAACTGCTCTCTTTAATAGGTGATCCGGCGCGCTTTCCATGCTCTCTGCCTCCGGCCGGCGCCCCTTGCTATTCGTTTATGGCGCGCTGCGCCATGGTTACAATCGCCATGCTATTTGGCGCCGGCTAAGCGCTCGCGTGGGACGCGCCAGCGTTCAGGGCGAGCTGTTTGACTGTGGGGGAATATCCGGGCGTCCGGAAATGGGCTAGGCAAGGTTCTGCTACGAACCCCGAAGCGCAGGCTCAGCCGTACTGTCAGACCTCTCAAAGTGGGGAGGGATTCTCGTAAGCTGAGGGCAACGAAGTGGAAATTTATCAGACGACGGATGTGCTGGTGGTAGGGGCCGGCCCCACGGGTTTGGCCTGTGGCATAGAGGCTAAGCGGGAAGCCTTTCAGCTTCTGATTGTGGAAAAGGGATGCTTGGTGAATTCCCTTTTCAACTACCCTGCCGGCATGACCTTCTTCACGACCCGCGAAAGATTGGAAATTGGCGATTTGCCGCTGCCCAGCCTGAACATAAAGCCGAACCGCGCCGAGGCGATTGAATACTACCGCTGCGTTGCGGACTTTTACAAGTTGCCCATCCGTTACGGAGAGCGTGTAGTATCGGTTCAAAGAGCGGACGGAAGGTTTGCGGTTGAGACCGAGGATCTGTGGAAGCAGCCTCGGACATACAGCGCGAAAGCGGTGATTCTGGCTACCGGCTACTACGACTTGCCGAACCGTCTTGAAGCGCCCGGCGAGGATTTGCCTCACGTTTCCCACTACTATACCGACGCGCATCTCTTCTATAGTAAGAAGGTCGCCGTAATCGGGGCGGGCAATTCGGCTGCCGTCGCCTCGCTCGACCTTTATCGCCACGGAGCGGACGTTACGCTGATTCATCGTGGTCAGGAACTGAGCCGGCACATCAAGTATTGGATCAAGCCCGACCTCGAGAACCGGATCAAGGAGAAGTCGATTCGCGCCTATTTGGGGTGTGAAGTCAAACAGATCGCGAGGGACCACATCTGCGTTCAGAAGGCTTCAGGAGAAACCTTGCACGTTGAGGCCGACCACATCTTCGCGCTGACGGGTTACCATCCGGACTTTGACTTTATCCGGGGGACCGGCGTTGAGTTCGATCCCGTCACGCTACGGCCCCGCTGTAATCCTGAAACTCTGGTGTCAAATGTTCCCGGCCTCTATCTGGCTGGAGTCATCATCGCGGGTCTGAATACCAACGAAATTTTCATCGAAAACGGGCGCTTCCACGGCAAGCAAATCGTCGAGGATATCAAGAGGAAGCTTGCGCCGTAGCACGGGTGGGACATTGAAACATCGCTTTGGGGCGACGGCCTACCGGCAGTTTGCACAAAGGAACGGCGCTGAAGTTTCGCTGCCCGGCTTGGCTTTCGATTCGGTGGCAGGCGTAGAAAGAACAAAGGTAAGCTCGGTTCCGGGGTGCAAGACGAGATTCTTGTGATGCTTCGCCAATGTGTGGATGACTCCAACCAGCGCTCCAATGCCTGCGCCATAAAGTGCGCCGGTCCCGCCGGCCGCAATCGCTCCCACGCCTGCACCGGCCGCCGCGCCGATGCCTGTTTCCTCTGCTCCGCGCTTGGCGCTTTTGCCGGCGCCCTGCACCGTGCCTTCGCTTCCTTTAACCTTGGCGCCGCCCAAATCATTATCCGTTGCGAGTTGGCCCTTAAAGGAATATTCCTTTCCGTCCTTGGTCACGATGTTGTCCGCGACCAGCCGCATTTCCGCCTTGCCCTTTACCCGTCCTGGAGGCTTCACGAAGGTCACGTGTCCGTGGAGCGTGCTGCCGGCATGAATGATTTCCTGGCTGTTGGCAAATACCGGGTCTTCGACCTTAGCGATGAACGGGTCGCCGTCTTGATTGGCTGAAGTACTCAGGGGAGACGTAAGCTGAACGTCGATGCGCGTTCCAGCCGGAATGATGGCCTGAGAGGCTGCGCGAAGCAGATTCGGCATTAATATCGCTGCCAGGATTGCCCACGCTACAGTAAGCGCGTTTTTCATATTGCCCTAATACCTCAAACTCGAAACCTTACGTGGGCAGCAAAGTCAGAATCAACCGGAGCAACCAAGAGAGCAACTCCTCAATTGGACGAGGCTGCAACGGCGGCTGGCTTTTCTGCCATGGTGGTCCGGTCCACCATAAAGGTCAGCAAGCTGCCTTGAATCAGAACAATGTGCTTCTCGTGCTTGAACAGACTGTAGATTAGTGCCGTTCCCGCCCCAATTCCGGCGCCGTACAGAACGTCGGTACCAATTCCCGAGCCGCCCGGCGGGCAGTACCCGTAGTACTGGCACTCCATCACATTGCCCATGCCAATGCTTGCGCCCACGCCGGCACCCATCGCTCCTACAATAGCCATGCCCTCGGCTGCTTTCTTTTTACTCTTCCCGCATCCGGTAATGGTTCCCTCGTCGTCTGCTTTGGTGGAGCCGCTGGTGGCGGTATGCGCGCAAACGCCGCCCTGAGCCTGTTCGAGCGTCCCGTTAAGGGGGTAAGCCACTCCGTCCGGGGTCGTAATGGTGTCGATTACGAGTCGCATCTGCGCTTTGCCAGCGATCCGCCCGGAAGGCTTCAGAAAAGCGATGTGGCCTTTCACGGTGCTGTATTTGGGGAGGACGTCCTTGCCGTTACCGGTGACCGGCTCGGTGAGCTCACCGGTGAAAGTATCGCCTGTTTTGTTAGTTTTGTCGGTGAGTGTAGTTTCCAATTTTACTCGCAGCGTCGTGCCCGCGGGAATTGGCGCGGGGGCCGGTTGAGCGCCAAAAGCCAAGGCTCCATATATGAGTGCCGCGCTCACAGTCATGAGGACCGCTGGTTCTTTCCTCATCTTTCCGTACCTCCCTGCTTTAAGAAGCTTTGGTCTCAATATCATCTTTCCTTCGCCAGATCGAGTTTGGATGCGAGCGCCAAAAGCCTTCGCCGAATGACCACCGGTTATGTCGTAAGAGTACGCTTTTCGTGTCCAGTATACCCCCCGTCACCAAGGCGGACAAGGAACCACGCGAACACTTCTGGTTATGAGATTCGGGAAGGCGGCAAGGCGTTGCCCGGCCGTTTGCTCCACAGAAACCCGATCCTCGCCTCTCCTTCTCATCCGGACCTATTACGGTTCGCCCGCGGTGTAGCTCAAGACAGCTCGCTTCTTCAAGTCTTCAGTACCGCGCGGCTTAGTTTGAAGCTGGTTCAGCCGAACGCCTCGCGTGTGTTAACCTGCTGTTTGGGACTTCGGGAGCGGGGTCGCCGGCATGGCTTGAATCTGATGTTTGCGGGCGGGGTAACCCGTGGGAGTTTCTCCACGCTGTAGCAACGCCTGTAGCGCGGAACACCGATGCTTGAAGATCGCAACGTGGACGCCAAGAGCGATTCCGAGGCAGTTTCGGAGGTTTTGGCTGGCAGCATAGCGTCAAGGAGCCCAAAGATGAAGCTATTACCTTACGCACTATTCTGGGCGGCGCTGGGCGCCGCGCTGTTTGCATTTGCGCCAAAGGGCCCAGGCATCCGTATAGATTCACCCCGTTACACGACCCCTTGCACGGGTGGCCCGCCAAACTATTGCGCGGACAGCTCCCGGGACGTGGTGGGAGAAACGCCCATGCCGCCGCCGCCGGTGAACACGCCGTTTCGCGATCCGGATTTCGGGTCTCGAATGGTGAGGGTTACCGACGCTAACACTATGGGCGGCGGTTACTACAACGGTTTCATCTTCATGACGGACGCCTCGGCGGAAGCAAATGTGTGGAGCGCGTTTGATCCCGCTATCGGGGAACATGGCGGTTACCGCTTCGTGGTTTATAACGGGGGAGGTGGGAGGCTTTCATTCGTTCTCGACGCGGCCACGATGCACGTTAGCCCTGCGGGAAGGGACCACCACGGCCACGGAGTGGCCGGATTTGTGAGCACTTTCAGTTTTAGCAACCCCGATCTCGCCTACGGCATGATGGGCAAGTGGTTGGCGTCATATAACCTCGCCACCGGAGCGGTGACTCGGATTTATGACATTACCTCCTGTCCGGGCCTGCCGCATTATGTTGTGGGTTACGGCGGTGGTGTCTCGAACAGCGGGGATGACACAAAATTCGCGTATTATCTCGGGGGCAAAGAGCAGGGGTACACGACTTTGGCGTTGTATTACGACCGGACAGCGAACAGTGGGGCCGGGGCGTGCTACTGGTACGATACGACGCTAGGAATGGTCGGGGGAACGAATATGCCGGACACGCCGGTGGCAGGAAATACTGGGCAGATAGCCGCGCCGCCAGCGCCCACAGTAACGGCGACGCCAGGGGCGGGGAATTTGCCGGCTGGAGCGTACTACGTGCGCATCACGGCGTTGACGCGAATGAATCCCCAAAACGGCGAAACGCCGCCTTCGGCGGAAGTGGGGCCAATCGATCTGCAAGCGCCGGGGAGCATCAGAATTGACTTTCCGGGACGCCTTGCCAACCCTAGCCAAATTTTGATGCCCGGACGTAATTGGGGATGCTTCGCTCGGAAAAATCTAGTGAATTGTTCGCCCTTCAACGTTTACATCGGCGCCTCGCCTGGAAGCGAGACCCGCCAGAATCTTAAAGGCCCGGTGGGCGGTGGCGTTTACGTGCAGGCGACTCCTCTGGATGCTAAATCGCCGCAGCCACCGGAGCAAAGCAGCGCTGGTTACAATGTGCATAACGCGCGAATCAGCAAGGATGGGACGGTAGTCAGAATAGACTCCCAGCAAGGCAATACGATTTACTTTTGGAAGGCGGGAACGAATCAGGCGACTCCCTGTCTATTCTCCGGGGAGGACTGCGGCGGGCACCAAGCCTTAGGCTATGCGCACATGATCAACGATCCGAACAATAGCGATATGGCAGATGTATTGATACGGCCGCTGTCGAATCCCGGGGCCACGACTTTGTTGGTGAATCCTCTGCCCATGCCGCGCCAATGGAACGACAGTCACTGGTCGTGGAACGACGCAAACGCGACGGATGCCATGCCGGTGTGTGGATCGTTCTACAACAGTCATGGGCATGGGAATGGAACGCAGAACGTGCAGACGAACCCGCTGCTCCAGATTGCGGCGCCCTACGACCGGGAGATTGTGTGCGTGGCGACGAGCGGGCCGTCGAAGGTGTGGCGGTTTGCGCACGACCGTGCAACGGGGGCGGCAAACGACAATGCCGGAGCGGGGTCGAGTTTTTGGGCGTCGCCACGGGGCAACGTATCGCCCGACGGACGCTTCTACCTGTTCACGTCCGATTGGGATTGGAGCCTTGGCAGCCGCAAGGGAAGTCCGGGCTGCCCTCAGGCCGGTATGTGCCGCACGGATGTGTTCGTGGTGGAGTTGCACTGACGCAATGTTCTCCAGTCCTCGACCGTTGGTAGTGTCCTAAATTTAGCGCTGTGGGTTTGTAGATGGTGTTCGGTTTGGTGCTGCGTATATGCCGGCGGCACGCACGATTCTAACCGGAAACGTCGTAATGAACCGCTACAGGCTGCGTACTCCGGTTCACTATAAGCAGGTACCACCATCCGCGAAATGGCAGTCTTAGCTCCTGATAATGTTCGTAGCGATGTGTGAATCCGCCATAGCAGGAGGAGATCTCGCCGCCTTTGTTGAATTCCTCGAGACCTTCCTTGTCAAGTACGTACGTATCTACGGTGGCCCCGTCTGCCTCTACTGTGTATTCGATTAGGCCATTCCGGGGCACGGGATACCTGATTCTCAAATGTGTATCCGGGTTGAGGAGAACTGTCTGTACTGTCTGCATGGTCATGGCGCCTTTGGATTTGGCTCCTTCTGGAGCTCTCCTGATAGCGGTTTTTTCCTCTTCATGCCGAAAGCTTCTTCGGTTTGTTCTAGGAACATTCTGATAGTTCGATAGAATAATGGTATCAAGAGTAGAAGTACGGCTTTCCAATTATCGTTCAAAGCCCTCGCCGTCTGTATTAGTTGAGCCTGGAGTTGTGCGTGGTTCGGACCCAAAATCACCCAGCCGGAGTAAAAGACGCAAACGGCGATTGCCAAAACGATCAGCCGTTCGATGATGGAGAGTAACCAGTCCAACCAATCCGGCAACTGAGCGAGTCCGGCCAGCTTTGGGAAGTAGCCCACGGGTGGATTGTGTCACCGTTCGGAATTAAATTCAAATTGGGACACCATCCGACTGTTGCGTTTGTTCTGGATGACGAAGTATAACTTGAGCATGATTCGTGGGTTCTCGCAGCCAACTTTACTGGAGCCTGCTCCACAACCGGTCCCGGCGGACCTTCCAGAAATACTTAACAGAATTCTGAGCAGAATGGAGAGCGCATCGTCATGAGAATTTTGATTCTAGGCGGCGACGGATACCTCGGCTGGCCTACGGCCATGTATCTTTCCCGGCGGGGTTACACGGTGGCTGTGCTGGATAATTTCGCGAAACGAGCCTGGGAAAAGGAACTGGGCGTCACACCCCTCATTCCCGCTCTGCCCCTCGGCGCGCGCGCGCGCCTATGGCGTGATCTGACTGGACGCGAGATCAGTGTCGTGACGGCGGACCTTTGTGACTATGCCGCATTAAAGGAAGTGATCGCAGACATGGCCCCCGACGCAGTTGTGCATTACGGGGAGCAACCTTCTGCGCCATTTTCCATGATGGATCAGCGCCGGACCGTGCTCACGCAGATGAACAACATCACCGGCACGCTCAACCTGTTGTGGGCGTTGCGGGAACATGCGCCGGATTGCCACTTGGTCAAACTCGGCACGATGGGCGAATATGGTACGCCCAATATCGATATCGAAGAGGGTTTTATTGAAATCGAGCACAACGGGCGAAGGGACGTGCTGCCTTACCCGAAGCAACCCGGCTCTTTTTATCACCTCTCGAAGGTTCATGACAGCCATAATATCCTGTTCGCCTGCCGGGCATGGAAACTGCGTTCGACGGATCTAAACCAGGGCGTGGTCTACGGAATCGAAACGGACGAGACGATCCTCGCGGAGGATCTTGGCACAAGTTTTCATTACGATGAGATTTTTGGGACTGCGTTGAACCGCTTCTGCGTCCAGGCGGTGGCCGGAATTCCGCTCACCCTTTATGGCAAGGGCACGCAGAAGCGCGGCTTTTTGAACATTCGTGATACCTTGCGCTGTGTCGAGCTCGCTTTGCTCAACACGCCGCAGGCCGGTGAATTCCGGGTGTTCAACCAATTCACGGAAATCTTCAGCCTTCGTGAGTTGGCGGAGATCGTAAAACGGCAGGGCGAGAAACTTGGATTGAACGTCGAAATCCAGTGTCTGGAGAATCCGCGCGTCGAAGCGGAGGAGCACTATTTCAATCCGCGCCATCAGAAGTTGATCGATCTCGGTCTTGCCCCTCACCTGCTATCCGACGTGCTGATCGACAGCATGCTGCACCGTATTCGCGAAAATGCGGGGCGAATACGCGCCGAAATCATCCTCCCTCGCGTGCAATGGGGTGGCTCCCGGCACGAGGCTGAGGAAGCTAGCCAAGCTGGACGGGCCGCCGCCGGCTTAAGCGTTGCCGCCGGTTCCTAACCGCAAGGTTGTACCGAAGGGGCGGGGTGTTACCTGTCCCGATGGCCTTTATCGGGAACTATGCCGTCAGCGCCCTCACCCACCCCGGCGCGCCGGGGTCATTCCTCTAACGCAGGTTTTGACCTGCACTTCCGTCGTGGTGCGAAAGGCAGCGATGCCAGTTTTACTGCGGCGTCACGCCGCAGCGTGCGCCGGTCTCCGCCGGAGACGTACCGCGGTGGCGATGATTCCGATGAGCGAGCCCACAACCACAGTGTATCCAATCCACATCGTCATCTGCGGAAGGACAGCCTCATACAGAAACTTCGTGAAAAAAGGCGCGTGGGCAAACATCGGAGCAGATGCGTCGTAATGCGTTCCCCAACCGGCCCCGCCGTTGCCGCGCATCGCAAAGAACATCACAATGAGCACTGGAATGCGGGCGGCGAAGGCGTATGCGAACAATACGTTCCCCAGCGAGCGCCAGCTCATTCGGGGAATGAACGCCGCAACGAGCATCACCAGGAATCCGACCAGCGAAAGCGCGGACGGATGCGAGAAGGTTGACGCCAGCAGGAATCCGCCAAGGAAAAGCACGATCAACCCGAAGACCGCGAATCCGATAGCCTTGCCCATGCTTAAGGGGCCCTCGGCGGCTCCGGCCAGCTTCAAGGCAAAGTAAGGCCCAAAGATAATCGGCAGCCAGGAGATTCCAACCAGAGCGGCCCCGCCGCCGGCTGCGTTGTCGAACCACGGCCTGGGCCAGTGTTGCAGCTCACCCACCAAGCGCAGGATCGTGACGCCCAAAGTAATCAGGGCCGGAATTAAGATGAGACTCATGATGGAAGTTGATTTGTTATCTGCCATGGAAACCTCCCTTTACTCTTGGTTCAAGTGCTAAATTGCGGTGAGCATATCACGGTTCAGATTGCGTTGCACCAGCTTGTGCTGCGTGCGCCCGGCGCTGCTACCGGGCCTGGGCCAAAATCGCAAATCTAAAATTCCGGCAAGCCTGGGACCGCACGCAGGCTAAAGCGGCCATCTGCCGCATAATCCGTTATAATCATCGCCTCGTAAGGATTGCAGAACAACAGCCTGGTGCGTAACCCTGGATTTCGGGTTCGTGCACCGGGCTCAAACTAGCGTGAGGTTTTGATCCATGGGTAAACGTGATCTTGAAGCGCCTGTCCGGCTGCGCAGCCGTGAATGGTTTGGTACGAACGATCTTCGCGCCATGAGCATGCGCGCCTTTCTGCGAAGCGAAGGATTCAGCCGCCAGGTATTTGACGGCAAGCCCGTGGTCGGCATCTGCAACTCCTGGAGCGAGCTGACCACGTGCAACGCGCACCTGCGGCAGGTGGCGGAGGCCGTGAAGCGCGGCGTGTGGGCAGCGGGGGGCTTTCCGCTGGAATTCCCCACCATTTCGCTGGGCGAGATGTTGATGAAGCCAACCACGATGCTTTATCGCAACCTCATGGCGATGGACGTGGAAGAATGCATCCGCGCCTATCCGCTGGACGCCGTCGTCCTGCTATGCGGATGCGACAAGACCACCCCGGCCCAGATCATGGGAGCCGCCAGCGCCGACGTACCCGCGATCGTGGTCCCTGGAGGACCAATGCTGCGCGGGATGTGGCGTGGCAAGCCGATTGGCTCCGGTACGGATACTCGCCGGTTGTGGCATGAGCGGCGCGCCGGCCAGATCACCGACGAGCAGTGGTGTGAAGTCGAAAGCTGCATTTCGCGCAGCGCCGGCCACTGCATGGTGATGGGAACCGCTTCCACCATGACGAGCATGGCGGAAGCCCTGGGCATGACTCTGCCCGGCGCCGCCAGCATTCCGGCGGCGGACTCGCGCCGCCTTGCCAACGCCGAAGAGAGCGGAAGCCGGGCGGTGGAGATCGCCCGCCAAGGCCTGCGGCCGTCACAAATTCTCACTCACAAGGCGCTCGAGAACGCGATCCGCACCGACATGGCCCTCGGCGGCTCAACGAACGCCATCATTCACCTGGTTGCCATCGCGGGCCGGCTCGGCATCCCACTGCCGCTCGAAGCGTTCGATAAATTCTCCCGTTCGACGCCTTTCATCACGAACGTCAAGCCCTCCGGGACCTACCTGATGGAAGATTTGTATTACGCCGGAGGCCTGCCCGGAGTGATGAAAGAGATCAGCTCCCTGCTCAACCTTGACGTTTTGACGGTGAACGGCAAAACGCTGGGCGAAAACATCGCCGGGGCGCAATGTTACAACCGTGAAGTCATCAAAACCGCCGATGCTCCGCTTCATTCCGAAGGAGGCACGGTTATCTTGAAGGGCAACCTCGCGCCGTGCGGTGCGGTGATCAAACAAACGGCCGCGTCGCCTCACTTGCAGAAGCATAAGGGCCAGGCTGTGGTCTTTGAAAATTACAGCGACATGATGCAGCGCGTGGATGACCCCCATCTGGCAGTAGATGAAAACAGCGTTCTCGTGCTTAAGAACGCGGGACCGAAAGGAGGTCCGGGAATGCCGGAATGGGGCGATATGCCGATACCCACGAAGCTGTTGAAAGCCGGCGTGCGGGACATGGTCCGCATCAGCGACGCCCGCATGAGCGGCACTGCCTACGGTACGGTGGTGTTGCACGTATCGCCTGAATCGGCGGCCGGCGGACCGCTCGCCGCAGTCCGGGACGGTGATCACATCGAGTTGGACGTCCACGCGCGCCGCCTGGAGCTGCTGATCCCGGACGCCGAGATGAAGCAACGCCTTGCGGCCTGGAGCCCGCCCGATCCTCATTTCACACGCGGCTACGGCAAGATGTTTCTGGATCACATCCTGCAGGCCCACGAAGGTTGCGATTTCGATTTCCTGCGCCCTCTGTAGCCTCTCACACCCCGTCACAACTCAGTTAATGACTGAGTTGGGCTTACCGGTACTAGGGTGATTGTGTTACATTCCACTCACCATGAAAGCAAAATGTCCAGCATGTGGCTCGTCGCGGAACACTCAGTCTCCGAGCGGCCGGCACCTTATCTGTGCGAATTGCCAGCGGATCATTATCCGCGAAGAAGAAGGGCGGTCTTCGGGCCGCCAACAGGGAATAGCACAGCGACACCCGCGGCGTGCGGAGCCTGCGTCGGAATCTGCTGTCTAGCTGAAGGGCTGACGTCTGAGTCCGTTCGACAGCATAGTTGCGCATCTTCGACGAGAATTGTGACGCGCCGGACTGATGTTCTGTGCTTACCGCTATCGCACCGCCGTTTTAAGCTCGGCGGCGGCAGAGTCAACCAGCGTGGCTTCATTTTGGAGCACTTGTCCAAGCACGCCAATTTCCGCGTCTGCCTGTTTCCAGTTTTTTTGCTCAATTGCCTCTCGAACGCCGGGCAGGGTTTTCGCGCCGTAGCCGGTGTAGTAGCCAGCCGCGTAAATCTGATGCCGGTACCACGGCCGCCTGGGCAGGCCCTCCGATGTCGTCAGCTTCCGCTCGCTTTGCATTAGCAAAGCGTTCACCTTGTCTACCGAAGGCTGGTTTGCGCCCGCGCCGGGCGCCAGAACCGGCAGAAGAAGCAACGAAATCAGGACGAAGCGCCGCATCGAATATTTCCTCCACAAATTTTGATTGGGTTTCCTAGACGGAGGGAGATCGTATCACGAATTCTTGATGCTTGGCGGGGAAACTCCATTTTCCACAGGAAGCGCCGTTGGCACATGAAATGCGCAGCACGCAGCGCCAAGACGGGCCGGGTCCCGGCCGATTTTCCCTTTGACGTAAGCGCCGGTTTGGTGATGAAATAGACGTGACTTGCAAAGGGGGATGGCCCCGCAGCAGGTAATCCACTTCAGGGGGGAATTTGGCGCATGAGACGTATATTCGTTCTTCTCATGGCGGGTTTGATGTTGCCCATGGCATCCTCGTGGCTTAAGGCGCAGGATGACTTGACCCCGCAAGATCAGCAAGCCCTTCAAAGCGACCTCAATCAGATTACGATCCCTGAAGGGACTGAATTCAAGCTCCAGTTGCACACCTCCATCAATTCCAAGACCTCTCGCGTGGGAGATCGAGTGATCACGACGTTGCTTGAACCGGTCAGCGTAGAAGATCTCACCGTGCTCCCAAAGGGCGTGCGGATTGACGGGCACATCTCCGAAGTGAAGCCTGCAGCCCACCGGGGAAAGGGCGGATATCTGAGCATCCAGTTCGACACCATCGAAATGCCGAACGGCGAAAAAGTGGCTATCCTCGGCTCGCTCACAGAGGTTTTTTCAAACAGTGATAATGGGAGCTATGAAGTGGGGCCGGAAGGCGACCTGAAAGGCGGCGGGGCATCCCACATAAAGCAACTTGCGATTTTTGCCGCGCCCACAGCCGGAGCCGCACTGGCCGGCGGATTGGGGCCAGGCATCGGGGTTGCTGTGGCTAGCGGTGTGGCAGCCTACGTGATCCCCAAGGGCAAGCAGGCCTTGCTGTTGTCAGGTTCGCTGGTTGGCATGAGGTTGGATGAGGACGTGACTATCAATCTGCCCCCCGGCACCTTCAACGGCGGCGCTGCCGCCGGGCCAAGCGGTCATCCGCCGGCTCATTAGCCTTCTCTCCCCAAAAGGCGTCCGTGTGAAAACTGCGGCTGGTGCGGCGGTCTGTGACCAAGCTTGTCCAAATTACGGTCTGCCTTTGGCGAAGCGTTCTGCGGCTTCGCCGCTTGTTGTGCGGAAAGGCTTCGCCTTTCCGGCAGCCGACAATCCCTCCCAACTCAGTTTTCTTTTGGCGCGAAGGCTCAGCCTTCGCGCCAAAAGAAAACCTTAAAAAACGCGTTTTCGCGCCCGGAAAGCCATAGGCTTTCCGCACAGCGGGGCGGCGCAGCCGCTTCCCACACCGGAATGTGCGGTTGTCCTGGCCGGGTGGCGCAGATATGCGGCTTTCAGCATGTCTGCGATTAAGGTCAGCAGCCGGAATCAATACGCGAATCATCTTTCTGTTTGAGGGGGTCGCAGACATTATAAACCGATGTCTGCGGCACCCGCCTTTATAGCACGTTTTGGCCGCCTACGCCGCCGGCTGGCGCTCGGGGGTCGTGGCTGTAACAAAAGGCAATGCCGTCAGGCAACTTTTTGGCGAAACTTGAGGATCGAATCAAAAAGCGATGATTCAATTATTTCGGGCCTTATCGCTGGGCCGGAATCTTAGGTATTGCGGAGGGGTTAAATGCTTTCTGACCGGCTAATCAAGATGATTGAGAATCACGCAGATGAACTAACCCGCGGCGCCGTGGAGAATTTGCGAAACAGCCCCCACACCCCTTCCTACAAAGGGCTATCTCACGATGATCTTTATCAACGGGTGTACAAGGTGTACCACGACTTGGGGCGATGGTTGGCGGAGAAGACGGACGATGCGCTGCAAAACTGGCATAACCAACTCGGGGAGAAGCGCTTCAACCAGGGCATACCGCTGAGCGAAGTCATTTGGGCTTTGATTCTGTCTAAATACTACTTGCGGGATTATATTCGCACTCACGGGCTGGCGGATTCGATTCTGGAACTTCATCAGCAACAGGAACTGCACCACCTGCTCGATTACTTCTTTGATCGCGCGCTCCTCTACACGGCGGAGGGCTACGAACGGGCGGCGGCGCTCCATAAAGAAGAACACACCCTCGTGGCGAAGCGGTGAACAAGCCCGGTAAATGGCTCTTCGGCAAAAACGAGATCCACAAAGTTTACAAAGCAGAACCTGGCTCTGCCATTGTACCAGCCGGCCGGGACAGCCACAGCGGGCCTACCCGCCCTGTCTTTCCCTTGACGGAAAAGTGCTAGCGTAGTATACTACGCTATCCTAAAAGCGGCTCTAACACCATGAAGCACCCAGTTCAGGTTCTGGCCCCGATGACCGAGAGCGCAAAATATCCCCGCAAGGCCCCCGGGATGGGGGCTGCTTACCACCCGAAAAACCTCTCTTGGGGAGCAGGTGGAAGCGAGAAAAGATTGTTGAAGGGTGCGAACCGGAATCTTGTTGAAAACAAAGGATAATTAGCGGAATAAACCGGAACAAAGCTAAAATCGAGGCCTCGAAACTCCCATAACTGCATGAATCTAAACGAGAAACTCGCATTTCCCGATGCTGCATCCCCATGTTGTTGAAAACAATAAAGAAAAGTGGAGATGCCGAAATATTTTCAGGTTTGTTTTAGGTTTGTTCCCCCCAAACCCCCGCCGAAACCAATCGTCTGAGAGAAACACAGCGGGTAGCAACGGTCAGCGCATTTCGGCTGTGGGCTTTTTCGTGGGAGTAGGCCCACGGTCAATCACACAACGATTGACCATGGCTACAAGCTTCAACGATCTCCGGCTTGCCAATAGTCGCACAGACGTCACAGCAACTGCTAGCCCTCATCCTGAAGGGCAACGCGATGGCAATGGGAGCGGCCTTGGCGTATCATAATTTGTAGAGGGGCAAAGCCCCGGCAGTGTGCAATCGGTTGGAGAGCCGCAAGAAATGGAAGTTCGGAGCGTAGAACAAAACGTTGAAGCGCCAGAGTCGCGCCGTGATCTGGAGCAGGAGGTTCGGCGGCTGAAGCGCGAGTTGAACGCGGTAATTCTCGCCCATTTTTACCAGGATTCTGAGATACAGGACGTCGCGGACTTCATCGGCGATAGCTTGCAGCTATCCCAGCAGGCCGCGCGCACCGAAGCGGATGTGATCGTCTTCGCTGGCGTGCACTTTATGGCCGAGACGGCCAAGATTCTGAATCCCACCCGTCAGGTTTTGCTTCCGGACCTAAACGCAGGCTGCTCGCTCGCGGATAGCTGCCCGCCGCATCTATTCAAGCCGTTTCGCGAACGCCACGCGGACCACCTGGTGATCAACTACATCAATTGCAGCGCGGAAATTAAGGCGATGAGCGACATCATCTGCACATCGAGCAACGCAGAGAAGATCATCAACCGCATTCCCCCGGACCAGCCGATCCTGTTTGGGCCGGACCGGAACCTGGGCCATTACCTGATCAAGAAAACGGGACGCGACATGAGGCTGTGGCAGGGCGTCTGCATGGTCCACGAGACGTTTTCCGAACAGAAGCTGCTGCGCTTGAAGCTGCGGCATCCGGAAGCCAAGGTGCTGGCGCATCCGGAATGCGAGGAGCGTGTGTTGCGCAATGCGGATTACATCGGATCGACGACAGGCATTTTGAAATACGTCACGCAAAGTCCGGACCAGGAATTTATCATCGCCACCGAGCCCGGCATCATTCACGCCATGGAGAAGGCGTGTCCCGGCAAGACTTTCATCCCTGCCCCGCCCGAAGAGTCCTGCGCCTGCAATGAGTGCCCGCACATGAGGCTCAATACGCTGGAAAAGCTATACCTCTGCATGAAGAACCGCTCCCCCGAAATCACGATGGATGAGGGATTGCGGCTGCGCGCTCTGCGTCCTATCCAGCGCATGTTGGAAATGAGCGATTGAGAGACTGGATCATTGATTCATTGAGCCGATGAGTCAATGCGCCGATGCGCCAATGAGTCAACGCCCGCTTGAACTAGCCTCACACCGCGAACTTCTGAGGCGTTTTCTGGCTGAAGACGTGGGCGCGGGCGATCTCACCACGCAAGCCACTGTTCCGAAGGGCCTGCGGGGAGTGGGCCGCTTTGTCGCCAAGGCCCCGGTGGCGCTCGCTGGACTTTCCGTGGCCATCGAGGTGTTCCGCCTGCTGGATGGGAACCTGTCCGCAGATATCAAGTACGCCGACGGCAGCGCTCTTAATCTGGGAGACGAGCCCGCTTTCATCCGCGCGAACGCTCAGGCGCTGCTTTCAGGCGAGCGCGTTGCGCTTAATCTTCTTCAAAGGCTTACGGGAATCGCCACGCTGGCGCGCCAGTACGTGCAGGCTGTCGCGGGAACTGCCGCGCAGATTGTCGATACGCGCAAGACGACGCCCGGCCTTCGCGCGCTTGAAAAATACGCGGTGACGGTGGGCGGAGCCGCCAATCACCGGCGAGGCCTGGACGACGCCATCCTGATCAAGGAAAATCACATCCGGCTTGCAGGAGGCATTCGGGAGGCTCTGCAGGCGGCGTACGCGCATCGCGGCAAGGCGCGATTTATCGAGATTGAAGTGACGACTATGGAGGAACTGCGACAAGCCCTGGAGCAGCCGCCGGATATGATCCTGCTGGATAACATGACTCCGGAGGATGTGCGAAGCGCCGCCGCCCTGGTGCGGCAGCGAGACGGCAAAATTCTGCTCGAAGCCTCGGGGGGAATCACGCTCGCGAACGTTCGAGCCTATGCCGAGGCCGGGGCAAACTGGATTTCGGTGGGCGCGCTCACCCATTCCGCGCCCGCCGCCGACCTGAGCTTTGAAATTGAACTCTTGGTTGATTGAACCGTTCCTGCATTACTGAGGTTCGCAAAATATAGGGCGGGGCCTTTGCTGGTGCGGCGCTCTTTGAGCGCCGGAATGACATGATCTGCGCTATATTTTGCGGCCATCAATAGGTGAGTGAGCTAATCCATTTATGTCTACACCGGACATCAAGACGGACATCCTGGTAATCGGCAGCGGACTGGCAGGCTGCGCGGCGGCGTGGGCGGCGGCAAAAGCGGGCGCGAGCGTCGTCATGGTGACTCGCGCCGGAGGGCCGGAGGAGAGCAACACTTTCTGGGCGCAAGGCGGCATCATTTACGAAGGCAAGAACGATTCGCCGGAAAAACTGGTTCAGGACATCCTGACGGCAGGCGCAGGGCTCAGCTCGCCCGAGGCGGCATGGCTGCTGAGCCGGGAGGGGCCGCACCTGGTGAAGGAAATCCTCATCGAGGAGCTGGGCGTGAAGTTTGACCGCGCTTCTCAGGATTCCGCGGAATGGCACCATACGGCGGAGGCGGCCCACAGCTTGCCTCGCATTCTCCACTACAAAGACCAGACCGGTTCCGCCATCGAGCGAGTCTTCCTGGAGCGGGTCGCTTCCCATCCTAATGTGACGGTAAAACGGAAAGCAACCGCCGTAGACTTGCTTACGGTTTCGCACCATTCCGAAGAGCCGCTGGACATCTACCGCCCTCTGACGTGCGTGGGAGTTTACGTGTTGGACCAGGCGAGCGGGCAGATTAATCCTCTGCTGGCTAGGGAAACCATCCTCGCCACCGGCGGCCTGGGAAGGGTTTATTTGCACACCACCAATCCGCCCGGCGCCGCCGGTGATGGCAATGCGATGGCGAGCCGCGCCGGGGCGCGCTGCATCAACATGCAGTACGTTCAGTTCCACCCTACGACGCTTTATCATCCGAGCGGCCGGTTCCTGATCACGGAAGCCGTGCGCGGCGAGGGCGGGCGGCTGGTGGACGGCAAGGGCCGCGAGTTCATGTCGCGCTTTCACCCCGATGGGTCGCTTGCTCCGCGCGACATCACGGCGCGGGCGATTTATCAGGTGATGCTCGAAAGCGGCGAACCGTGCGCTTACCTCGACATTTCGCACAAGCCTGCCGCAGAAGTACGCGAACGCTTCCCCGGAATTTATGCGCACTGCCTCGCCCTCGGCATCGACATCACTCAGCAGCCAATCCCTGTGGTTCCCGCGGCGCATTACAGTTGTGGCGGGATTGCGGTGGACGAGTGGGGCCAGACGAACCTCGCGCGGCTGCGCGCCGTGGGCGAGGGTTCCTGCACGGGTTTGCATGGAGCGAACCGCCTGGCCAGCACGTCGCTGCTTGAATGCCTCGTTTGGGGCACACGCGCCGGCGCCCACGCGGCGAGCAGCGCGGCCAAGGGCGGACATTATTTCCCTCGCATCGTGCCGTGGCGCTACGAACGCGAAGCCGTCGATCCGGCGCTCATCGCCCAGGATTGGCTCACCATCCAGCAGACCATGTGGAATTACGTCGGCCTCATCCGCAGCGAGAAACGGCTGAATCGCGCCTACGAAATTTTGCGCGAGCTTGATGTTGAAATTTCCCGCTTCTACGAAAAGGCTGAGGTGACCGATGCCATCATTGGCCTGCGCAACGGCATCCAGACGGCGCGCTTGCTGTTGCTTGCGGCCAAAGAATCCCGCGAGAGCCGCGGCTGCCACTATCGCATTGATTGATCTTCCGGCAGATAGGACAAACCCATGACTTCCTCAAATTGCCATCCCGTGAAAGTAACCCTGCTCCCCGGAGATGGCATAGGGCCGGAGATCACCGCGGCGACGCTGCGCCTGCTTGAGGCGGCTGGGGCGCAAATCGAGTGGTTGGAAAAACCGGCGCCTTCCACCGTTGACCGCCGCTCGGGCGAAGCCCATCACAATCCTTTCGTGGACTCGATTCAAAAGACGAGAGTCGGCCTGAAAGGTCCTCTGGCCACTCCGGTCGCCACGGGGCATCGCAGCTTGAACGTCAGCCTGCGCCGCGAGCTGGATCTGTACGCCAACCTGCGCCCCGTCAAGAAATTGCCGGGCGTCCGCACGCCTTTTGAAAATGTTGATCTCGTGATCGTCCGTGAAAATACCGAGGATTTGTATTCAGGCCTCGAACACGTCGTCGTGCCGGGCGTCGTCGAGAGCCTGAAAATCATCACCGAACGCGCTTCCACCCGCATCGCGCGCTTCGCCTTCGAGTACGCCCGCAAGCGGGGACGCAAGCGGATCGCCGCCATTCACAAAGCCAACATCATGAAGCTCTCGGACGGCCTTTTTTTGGATTGCGTCCGCAACGTGGCCAAACAATACCCTGAGATCGAATACCGCGAAGTAATTGTGGATAACTGTTGCCTGCAACTGGTGATGAAGCCGCAACAATTCGATATGCTCCTGCTCGAAAACCTTTATGGTGACATCATTTCCGACCTCGCCGCCGGGCTGGTGGGCGGATTGGGCTTGGTTCCGGGCGCGAATCTGGGGGAGCAGTGCGCTCTTTTTGAGTCAGTCCACGGCAGCGCTCCGGACATCGCCGGAAAGAGCCTCGCCAACCCGACCGCGATGATGCTTACCTCCGTGATGATGCTTCGCCACGTCGGACAAGAAACCGTCGCGGACCGCGTGGAAAAGGCCATTCACAAGACCTATGCGGCAGGCCTTTACCTTACGCACGACGTGGGCGGCAGCGCCAGCACAGAGGAATTCACGGACGCCGTCATCGGTGCGCTCTCCGATTAACACCCTCTGGCAAAGCTGTTTTCCGCAGCCGGCCGAGCGCCCAGCCAGCGTGTTCGCGGACCACGGGGTCCGCGTGATTCGACGCTCGCTCCAGCCAGGGGATAAATTCCCGGTCGGCGGAATTTCCCATCGCCACGCAAAGGTTTCTCAGCCATCCGCGGTATTTCGCGCGCTTCACCGGAGACCGGGAAAAAGCGCGCCGGAAATCTTGTTCGCTCAGCGAAGCCAGCGCTTGAAGAAGAGGAGCAAAGAGCGATACGCGGCTTAACGAAGGCGTCAGGTGCGAGGTATCAGGTGTCAGGCCACCAGCCGAACCCGTAGCCTCTGCGTGCGAATTTTCCAGTCCTCCGGTCTCGATTTCCAGAGGCTGAAATTCCGGGAGATTCGTTGTCGCCGCGCCCCGGCGGCAGCCGGTAACAGCCGCAGGTGAACCGTTCGCGCGAGGCGAATTCCAAGGACAAACGTCCTGGCAAATATCACAACCGAATACATTTGAGCCTACGGCGGCCCGAAGCGGCTCCGGAATCGACCCCTTAAGCTCAATCGTCAAGTACGCGATACACCGCGAAGCGTCCATAACATACGGCTTCACCAGCGCGCCCGTGGGGCAGGCTTCAAGGCAGCGAGTACAGGAGCCGCAGCGGTCGGCGGCGGGCAGGTCCGGCTGAATCACGAGATTCGTCAAGATAACGCCGAGAAAGAACCAGGAGCCCTTACCTTCGTTAATCAGGCACGTGTTCTTTCCCGTCCAGCCCATGCCCGAATAGCGCGCGAAGGCGCGCTCCACTATCGGACCAGTGTCCACATAAACCCGGGTTCCGGCTTCGGGCGCGAGCGTTTCGATTTCCTTGCGAAGCTGCTCGAGCCGGGTCCGCATCACCTCGTGGTAATCCTTACCCCAGGCGTACCGTGAAATCCACGCACGGCTTTCGCCGGGCTGCTTTGAGATTGCTCCGATGCCCGTCTGTTCAACCTCCGTAGAATAGGGCTCCGGAGCGTTATAGACGAGTGCCACGCAAACGACCGATTGAACGGAAGGCAGCACCCGGCGCGGGTCATGACGCTTCGGATTCGCGAGATAGGCCATCTCTCCGCCATAACCCGCCTCTACCCATTGCCGCGAAAATTCCAAGTCCTGCCACACGCCGGGCGGAGCGACACCGGCCAGATCGAATCCGGTTTCCAGAGCGCGTTGCTTGATGGTTTCGGAAAGACTCAGGCTCATGATGGCATGTTCGGCGCCTCCGTCTCGCACTTGAGGCTGGCGGCGCTCCCAAATTACGGTTTGCCTTTCGCGAAGTGTTCTGCGGCTCCGCCGCTTGCTGTGCGGAAAGGCTTCGCCTTTCCGGCGCCCGGCAATCCTCCCAACCCGGTTTTTCTTTGGCGCGAAGGCTCAGCCTTCGCGCCAAAGAAAAACCTTAATGAACGTGTTTTCGCACCTGAAAAGCCATAGGCTTCCCGCACCGGAATGTGCGCGAGTTCAAGCTTCGAGGGCGGCTGCCACAGACCGCGCAAGCTCTGCCGCTTCCACGATGGGCCTGATTAAAATGCGAGCTTCTTCAAGAATGCTGCGCGTCGCGAGCGCCGCAGGGTCTTGAGTGCCCGCCGCATTCTCAACCACAGCCGTGAGCGCCGCCTCATCATCTTGCCGCCGGACGCGGCCGAGCGTATAGACCAAGGTTTTAGCGAGCTGTGTATCCCGCCGGAGCGAAAGAGCGTGCAGGAACTGGATGGCGCGTGCGGACCGGTAGCCATAGTCGAAGGTAAATGGATCGCCGGGGTGCGTCCACCGAGCCGCCGGAACGCGTTTGTCTAGCTGCTCCCAAACGCCTGCCTCAACCAGCGCGGCAGTGAGACGTTGCTTGATGCGCGGGCGCGCGTCCTCCGTCAGAGCCTGTCCCCCACCCAAGCCCACGTAACGCTCATAAACTTGCTGAATGTCCGCCGCCGGATCCTGAAGCAGGCATGGACGTGGACCTTCGAGTTGGATCAGGTTGGAAAGTGAATCGTTCAAAACTCCGAGATAGGATTCCAGGTCGTTTTCGTGTTCCTCAATCTGGCGCTCGAAATCCTCCTGCAAAGCGCGCAGCAAGGCGAGATCTGCGCGCGGGTCAAGGCGTTTGACGCGCCGGAAATCCCCGGCAAAGAGGCAGCCCAGATATTTCTCCTCCGGGCAATGCAACAACACTCCTATGTTCAGCCCTTCGTTGCGCACGACGTTCGGCACATAGCGCACCAAAAACAAACTGCAACGCTTGGGTCTGCCGTGATTCAGCGTGGGATTGGCCGCCATAAGTGCATCCTTGCGGGCTCTCGTTTTACGGCCAGTTTGGAAACGGCCGTAGATCGCTCTTGCGTGCGTCGATAAGCGCCTGGCGAAGCCTTCGCCGCCGCGCATACAGTTCCTGCATCAGGCGGTAGGGGCCTTCCGGTTCGCCATCGCACCATTCGGCTGGAACGGCACGGGCGCACTCTTCGAGTTCAGCCGTGCTCAGATTCTCAATAGTAGTAAGAAACGGTTCAAACGAGCCAAAACCGCGAACGCCTTCGTAGACCGCGCGGCGGGGATAAAAGTGACGGTTCTCAAACTCCGGGAAACTCCACGCGCCGTCGTTGAAGCAGAAGCCATTGTCGATCAGCAAGGCCTCGTAGGATGATCCGCGGGCCTCTGCCGCCCGATAAAAAACTACTTGGCGCTGGTCGCAGTTGCACGTCCACAGATCGAGCACGAACGACCCCCAGAAAGCCGCTGTCAAGTTCCGCACCCGCCGAAGAAGACGGTCCGGGAGGAACTCCACCACCGGAGATTCCGCCGGGTCGCCCGGAAAGCGCGACCCGAAGTGCACGCCGGGCGTGATGACAGATTCGCCTTCGTCGATATTCTGTGAGGAATCCCGCGCCAGTTCCGGCGGAACCTCAACGTAAGCGGGAGAAGCAACGGGCAAATTCAGCAGGCGGGCAAGAAGCGCTCCGAGGAGTTCATTCGCCAGCACGCGAACGTGCTGTGGATTGCTCCGCAACTTTACTACGTAATACGCGCCGTCATCGCAGGCAGCCAGCCACGGCCGCGATCCCCCGCGCATCCGGCGGACAAACTCCAGTACGCGAACCGCCGCCGCCCCGGCTCGTGGTTTTTCCGTGGCTGCACTTGCAGAGGTTTGAGGGCTCAAATTCGAATGAGCGGGCCGGAGATGGCTCGAAGGCTCGTAGGCCCACGCGAAGGCCAAGCGTAAAGCTGACATCGCCCGCAGCACCGCGCCGGCGGGCCTGCACCGGCAATCCAGCCGCCGGTCAGCGGCGGGAGGTCTTTTTCTTGGCAACCTTCTTGCCTTTGGGGGCAGTGCGTTTTTTCTTCGCAGACGGCCTTTTGGCGGCCCGCGCCGATGCGGACCTTAACGTTGCCCGTTTGGCTTTTGCAGGCTTTTTGGCCTTCTTGCGCTTCGCAACAGCCTTGCGAGCGGTCCCTGCCGTCTTCACGACTTTTTCCCGGCTCTTCGGCTTTGCCGCCTTGGCCCTGGCCTTGGTCTTTCGTGCAGCGGCTTTCGGCGCGGCGGAAGCCGCCTTCGGCGCTTCTATCTTTCCTGCATCCGGCGCCTCCCCGCTGCCCACGCTGCTGATCTCGAAGGACACTTCCTCAATTTTTTCCTCGCCCTCGCTGCCGCCTTCATCCTCGTCTTCATCTTCTTCGCGGTAGTCGGAGGAAAGCTCGTGGGTGAAGTCTTCAAATTCCTCGTCCGGCTCTTTCTCGTCGTCAAACAGCATGCGTTCCTCCCCTATCGTTGAATTCCTGAGTTTCAAAACGGCTCATCCGGCAACTATTCCCCGTAACGCAGCATAAAAACCCTTCGCAGGCAGATTTATCCTACAGCAGCCAATCTGTCAAGCGGCTGTACTCGTCCAGTAGATTAGTGACACTCAGGTTCCTTTCGAGGAGATGAGGATTGAGCCAAGAACTGCTGGGGAGTGAGATAGCCCA